>MPNP01000149.1 GCA_002239085.1 Rhodobacteraceae bacterium bin131
AGGCAATCCGCGCATTGTCATCATCGTCATCGGTAATGGTGACGGTCGCACTTGCCCCAGTTGATGCCGCATTCCAACCAGTCTCCGTCGTGGACAGGGTCACAGTGAAAGTCTCATCGCCTTCTACTAATTCATCGTCGACCAGCGGGATGGTTAATGTTGCGGTGGTTGAGTCCTCGTTCACCGTCACTGTCGGTGGTGTTGTGCCGGTGTCGGTGGGCGAGGCATTTCCAGAGTATTCATAGGTCACGGACAATTCGAGCCCACCATTTGGTGCTGCTTCGCCTAGCTTTACCGTGAGACTGGCACTCGCATCATTCTCGGCCGCGACTATCGAAGTGATTGTATAGGTCTTGGTCGATTCTGGCGATCCCGTCTGATGCACCCATGCACTCTCTCCCGCATCGTTCTTGGCCCGCACCCGTACCCGATATTCAGTTCCGTTTGAGAGGCTAGGGATGGTGTGCGACGCGTTCATGCCACTGTGTTCTGCATCCACCCACGCGGCAGTAGAATCAGTACCAGAAGCATCATCATCGTTCATCACCGAGTTCGTATCCGCTGACGTGTAGTGAACATCGTAGCCCGTTAGTATGCTTGATGGCGGCGTCCAGCTCAGGTCCAGTTTATTGTTGCCTGGCAAGGCCTGCAGGTTCGTCGGCTCAATTGGGAGAGGAGGAAGTCGTTTGACTGTGACGGTGTACGTCCTGGTGGTTATTTCGTCCTCGGCGGTGACTTTCACGAGGATCACGTTATTGCCTATCTCCATTGCAATAGCGTCGCTTGCCATGCCGCTGGTTACTGTTGAAAGGATTCCCTCTTTCCCAACCTCCACCTTGGCATTAGTAAAGTTTACCGTTGGGGTTATTTTTATATGGGTTATGACATTCTCAACATCCGCCGTGTAAGCTGTTTTGTCCGTATCAAAGGTGGGGTCAAGCGTCAACGACGAAAATGTTTGGGCAATACCCGTGCTGCTGCTCGCCGCTAGTACCGAAAGTTTGGCATCGTCGGACTTAAGTCTGCCTGTGCCAGTCAGCCAAGCACTCTCACCCGCATCGTTACCAGCACGGATCCGTAATCGGTATGTTATATCTTTTGTGAGATCGGGGATTTGCTGCGATACGCTCGGCGGGTCGGTCTCGGTTCGGAGTACCTCAACCCAGGCTGCCGAGGGGTCGGCGCCGGAGGGTTCAGCATCGTCGGTCACAGTGTTCGTGATCGCCGAAGTGTAGTGGACATCGTAACTTGAAACTGGACCGCCGGAGTTAGGTGCATCCCAAGTCAGGGCCAATTTAGTAACCATGTCGGTGACTATTAAGTTTTCAGGTGAGCCCGGTGGAGCCCGTGGTGTGGCTGTGCCCATCAACCAGCCACCGCTTCCGCCGGCATTTTTCGCCCGAATTCTCAGCCGATATTGAGATTCATTGGTTAGGCCAGTAAGTACCAGCGAAGACATCGTTCCAGCGTGTCCTGCATCCACCCACGCGGCAGCAGGATCATTACCCGAAGCATCATCATCGTTCGCCACCGAGTTCGTATCCGCCGACGTATAGTGAACATCGTAGCCCGTTACTGTGCCTGACGGTGATGTCCAATCCAGCTCCAACCTCCCATCACCTGGCTTGGAACTAAACTCTGTCGGTATATCGGGTGTCGTCGTGCTCTTGCCAAATACCCAGACACCGTACACGTTGTTATTCTTTGACCGTACCCGTAACCGATAGGAGGTTGCGCTGATCAAATCGGGGATTTGCTGCGATACGCTCGGCGGGTCGGTCTCGGTTCGGAGTACCTCAACCCAAGCGGCAGAAGGATCGTTACCAGAAGCATCCGCATTGTCCGTCACCGTCCTTGCATTTGCCGAAGTATAATGGACATCGTAGCCCGTTATTGTCGCAGTAGGTGCAGTCCAAGACAGGTCCAGTTGTTTATTGCCCGACGTGACAATCAGGTCTGTCGGAGCTGCGGTTAGCGGACGGCTTACCGCGATTGTGTAATCATTTATCGTCTCATCTGCCGCGACAACTCGCACAGTAATCGTGTTGATTCCATAACCGATAGTAATGTTCTCTGAAGTGGTACCACTGGTGAGATCAACCCCATTCACACTGATTGATGCCTCAGAGTCGCTCACAGTGGCGGTAATTTTGACGACATCGTCAGACTCACGCACGCTGGCACTATATGAATTTGTGGAGGCAGAAAAAGCTGGCAAGAGAACGCGGTCAACAAAGGAGGTTTCTGAATCCGCATCGCCAGAACGTAACGTTAGGGCACTCAAAGTGGCGTCATTCGACTCCCGTGTTATCTCTATTGTGTATTCCTCGGTCTGACCGCCTTGGGCGGTTACCACGGCCTTTAGAGTGTTGAGCCCAACGTCTAGGGGAATGGCACCGCTGGTCATACCGCTCGTGACTTGCGTCAGTGCTTCCCCTTTGCCTACTTCCACGGTGGCGCTGGCATTTCCCGTGACGGGAGTCAGTTTCACATGGGTAATACGCCCCTTGACCGTTGCCGTGTAATTTAGGGTTAATGATGAGAACGTCGTCGCCTGGCCGTCATCGTCTAGAAGTGCCAGAGTCGTGTAGGCACCATCCGCGCTGTCTGCTTGTGCTGCCGTCAGTCCGCTTAAGGTCGTGTCATCCGATAGCGGTGTCCCCATGCCGTAGATCCAAGGACTGAGACCATAATTGTTTTTGGCCCGAACTCGAAATCGGTATTTGGTTCCATTGTCAAGCCCGGTAATCGTGTGTGATGTAACGGGACTTTCAATATCGTTGTCGTTTCTTGATGTTACCCAAGCAGTTGAAGGTTCTGAACCAAATGAGGCATCGTCTTTTTCTACATCTGCCTCAGTTGCGGACGTGTAGTCTACTTCGTAACCTCTTACTGACCCTGGTGGTGCAGTCCACGATAAGGACACTTTCCCACTACCTAGTTCTACCATTAATCCCAGTGGTGCTTCGGGAACCCCATTCGGTGTTCCTGTCTGCTGAGCAGACCATTCGCCCCAGCCATTGCCAGCCTCTGTCTGCCCATCGTTGGCCTGCACTTGTAACGAGTAAACACGCTCATTCTCCAGTTGGGGGATGTCTAGATAGGTCAATGTCCCATCCTCAACTTCACGTTCCACCCATCCAGTATCTGGATCTTCTTCAGCCGTGGCCGCGACATCTGGAGCGAAGACTGATTTGTAACGCACGCGATAACCACCCACTGGGCCAGGTGGTTTTGTCCAACTGGCACGTAATGTCCCATTACTAGGTGTCAGTTTTAAACCCGTTGGCGATAGTGGGGGATCGTTATCCTTAATTTCGACTGTGACCTGTACGGGGTCAACGAGTTTGAGTTCATCTTCGTAAACTTGTTCCCGTAAGAGGGTCACCTGGAAAGTTTCGTCTTCTTCATTCGTGGTGTCACTCTCGGTTGTTACGTTGATTGGTCTTGTGGAGCCGCCGTTGCGGATGAATTCAATTACGGAAGTGGAGAGTGAATAGTCCGACCCTTGGGTGGCGCTATCATCGGCGACCCGAACTAATGCACGTATGTTCCGCGGGGGAGCTTTGTTCAATTGGGCTGTCAGTGTTCCCGACTGGCCTTCCAGAATAGCCTTTGGTTCAACGAGTTTTAGATCTGGGCGATCATCATCAGGTGCGGCGTCCCCAAAGATCCATGTGCTCTTGACGTCCCTTGTGTCTATCATAGCCCGGGCCCGGACCCTCACATGATAATTGGTGCCGTCGGTCAGGCTAGAGATAGCATGTGTAACGTCCGTGCCGGAATGATTCGCATCAACCCAACCATCCTCAGGTGAAGACGTTTCGCCAGTCTGCACATCGGCCTCAAGTACAACAGACTCTCCGTCCGACTGGATTCTTTCTTGCAGTTCAATTGAACTGGTATAGTGTACATCATAGCCGGTCAAGATCACCGCCGCTGGCAGCAATGGTGCCGTCCAATCGACTTGCAGTGTCTCGCTTTGACCCTCGCTTGCCATGACGGAAATGCCTGTCGGAGCGGGAAGCCCATCTGCCAAACCCTTCAGCTTGGTGGACCATTCGCTCCAGCCATTGCATGGCTCGTTTAACGGATCACAATTGCTAGACGGGGGATCTTGCCCGTCCGTCGCACGAACCTGTGCCTCGTAGACGATTGCGTCTTCTAGGTCGGTAATCTCAATTACTCTGTCAGTACCCGACGAAGTGAGTACCACCCAACCGGTATCTGGCTCACCCGAAATTGTGGCTGCAACATCTGGAGCGGATTCCTTCTTGTAGCGCAACTCGTAGCCCGTTAACGGTCCATCCGGCGGGTTCCATTGTGCGGTCAACTTGTCCTCCTCGTCAGTGCCCGATGTCAAGGACAGCCCGGTCGGGGCAGCGGGCGGGTTAAGGTCAATGATGGTTGCATCAACTTCAGCGTCGTCGGTGGTGAGAGTAACTCCAGTTGGAAGGGTTGAGGTTAGCGCGAATTTTAATTTCTCCTCGTTCTCATTGGCTTCGTCTTCGGCCACCTCGAAGGTCACACTCACCGAGGATTCACCAGCAACGAGGGTCACTGTTTTTGCCATATCATCTTCCATGTCGGCAGTGTCAGCTAAGAGAAGACGCAAAATTTGACCAATTGGATCGTTATCTGCGGCGGTATCAAACTGCGGTGTGATCGTCAAGTCAAGATCACTTTTCAGAGTTTTGTCTATGGCGGTACCGCCCTCGGGTGTATGTGTAAGGTTAACTGTGAGCGAGAAACTGTTGCCTTCGCTGACCTTCTCCGTGTCTATGGACAGGGCCAATGAAGCGGCCGTGTCGGCGTCGGTGATGGTCACCGTACCTGTCATTCCAGCTGCGAAGGGACCATCAATGGGCTCTGTCACTTGGATTTCGGCCGTAAAGGTTTCGTCGCCCTCAATTATATTATCCTCGGCGAGAGGAATTTCTACCGTCGTGGAGGACTCATCGCCGGCGATGGTAAAGTTGATGGGATCAGTGGTGCCAAGATCGTCCGCTACCGCGGTACCAAAGTTTGGCGTTACAGTTCCAGAAATCTCGCGGGTTTCACCTTCAGGCCGCTCATCGGAGAGAGAGAGAGTGAGCTCAACGTTGCTTCCTTCGGTGGCGGTTGCATTCTGTGCATCTACGAGGAAATACTCCCGTGTGATCGTTAGTACGTAGGTTTTTGTCGAACGATTTTGGGCAGTGACAATCACATTAATTATGTTTGTGCCATGATTGAGTTGAATGGCCTCACTTTGTGAACCATGTTTCACAAGTTCAGGGTTATTACCTACCTGCACTCCATTCAACTGAGCGAAAACATTATTCGCCGTTGGGGTAATCTTTACATGGCTGATGGTGTTTTCAACCGTTGCGGAGTACTCAGTGACGGTGGCGGCGAACGCCTGAAGTTCCAGAGTCGAGTAGGTACCGTCCGCGCTGTTTGCCTTTACAACCGCCAGGGCTCTTAATGTCGCGTCGGGGGATTCTGGTGTGGCTTCAATTACTTCGGACCATGGCCCGATACCAGCATCGTTATACAGTGCCACCCTTACCCGGACCACTGGGTCTGAAGCGTTTTTAAGATTAGTGATTCGGTAATCTGTATTAAGGCTATTTTCAAGAACGTCCACCCTCCAGTGATCTACATAATCTGTATTTGTCAAATCAATTTCCGCATCGTTCGCTACCGCATCCTCACCGCTCTCTAGTGCCGATGTGTAAGCGATAAGATAATTATTCGGTTTTATTTCGTCAGGAACTTCCCAAACGAGATCAATTATTCTGTTGCCCGCCGTGGCAACTAAATCCGTAGGGGCCCGTACGGGTTTACCCGGAATGCCGGTAATGAACGCCCAGTCACCCGCACCGGCATCATTCACACCACGGACCCGGAATCGATATTCTTGGTCATTGGTCAGTCCCGTGATGGTAAGAATGCCATCCGAAATTGTTTCCGTTGAGGCTACCCATCCTGTCGAAGCGGAGGACGATGTAGACTGAACATTCGCGTCATCCGCTGCCGTATTTGTGTCCGCCGAGGTGTAGTGAACATCAATACTGGACACCTCGTATTCTTCGTC
>MPNP01000150.1 GCA_002239085.1 Rhodobacteraceae bacterium bin131
GGCTCGATATCAAGTAGCTGTACCTTCAGCAGATAAATTCGTTCGTTCATTTCTACTCCTCATAATTTGACCAGAAGCTTCTTTTTCGGCCATGAGCTTCAATGATCTGCTCTTTGAATGCTTCGTGATGATTATATTCTTTCCAGTCGACAACGTTTGATGCAAGTTTGTCCAGCTTTTTCAAATAGCAGATTCCGTAGTAATATGTTTTGGATCGCCCACGTTCCAGAATAGACATAAGCAGACTGCGGTAAATCAGGCTGGCGACAAGGTAGCGATTTTCTGCCTCCATCGCTTCTGCTAGGGAAAGCAGTCTGCCGTAAAAGTCACCATTAAGTTGGTCGGCTCGTTTGAGGAGATATTCTTCGGCTTCATCTATTTTCCCGACTGCAATCAAGAATTTTGCATCTGACTCCCTGAGAATTTCAGTTTTCAGAATCTGTCGGGTTTCATCATGAATAACTTTATCTCGCTTGTCGTGACCGATCACATCCAGTAGCTCCTGAAGAGTGCCCTTGGTGCGATAGCCTCTAAATTGCTGAAATAAAAGATTAGCCAGTTTTTTGGAATCACCCTGTTTTTGGTAGATCTCTTCAAGCAACTTTTCTCGTTCGTATTTTCTGCTGTTGTCGGAATTTGGAATATCCTTCATCCTTGAATGGGCGGTTTTGACATCTCCGCTTTCAAGATAGACCCGGGCAATATCAATCAGATCTTCTGTGTGCGGCTCCAAACACCAAGCAATGCGGGACTTTTCAAATAGTGTTGCATCCTTGATCTGGCGAGCTAGGGATTCAATCATTAACAAATAATGACGTTTTTCGAAATGATCCTTCGCTTTGCTTATCTTTTTCTGAAGATTTGTAATCGTGCTACGAATATAATCATCAGATAGACAATCGCTTGCACAATCAATCAAGGTATCTCGAACGCCGTAGTCATCTTTTTGCATTACCTTAAGGATAATCTCTACAACCTTATCCTTGTCAGAATAACGAGAGGCATAGTGACCAAACAGTTCCATAGCATAGTAGCGAAACACATCACCAATAGTTCCGTCGGAGTCATCGCACATTTCAAAAATAGTGCTGTCAGTCTCGTAAAATTCGGCAATTAATTCAATGCCGGTGAGCGGGTCATCCACACCGGATTCTAAATCTTGCAACATCGTTTCCAATTCCCGAGCAAAACTATTGGATTCCTCCCTGTGAAGATATCCACTTAATTTTTTCAGGCTGGAAAACTTCTTTTTGAACCGTTGGAAACTTTCCTGTGGTGAGGCTATCAGCTGTTCAATCAGATCATTCGCCTCATAGGAATGGACTGCAATATTCAACAAGGCATCTGCCAGTGCATCTGCTCCAAGATTAAGCAGTTTTTGTTTGCGAGATTCAGTCATTTTAATGTCTTTCATATATAGTAGTGTACGGGCCGGACAGTGGGCCTGAGTCCACTGGATTTAAGAATGATGTTAATCTGGGTGCTGATTCTTTCTATCAGTGCAGATACGTAGGAAATAATTTCAATCAGCTTGCCGTCCTGCTGTAGTCCGAACAATGATTCCAATGCGGTTTCAAGAGCCTCTTCATCCAAGATTCCGAAGCCCTTATCAAGATACAGGGAGTCCACCCGGACTTTGCGGCTGGCCATTTTTGAAAGACCCCGTTTCAGGCTGACAACAAAGCTTTCACCTCCTGAGAGATTCTTGATTGAGCGGAATTCACCGGCCCGATAACCATCAATGACGCTCAGCACCAGCGGCTGTTGTAAATCACGAGTCAGTAGATAGCGAGTGGTCATATTTTCCAGCTCCCGATTGGCATGAGAAACCATCAGTTTGAAAGTCAGCCCCTGAGCAAATTTCCTGTAATTTTTTAGGTTCACGATTTTTTTGATAAAACCATTTCATGAAGAAGATATTCCTTCCCGGTGCGATATTCCCATAGTAGTTTGTCATCCATGAATTTACTTATTGACTTTATTGGGCAAAATTATTTCTAACAAATAAATTCCAGCGACCCTTATACCATTTGCGGTATTGTTATTAACCTCGTCAATTTTCTTCAAACCCAATTAAATAATACCTTTTTGAGAAATAACTCTTACTCTAGCACCAGTATCCCAAATAGCCTTAAAGGGTTTATAATCCAGTAAATTATATTGTGCTATACTTACTTGACAATCAAGAGACCGAGCTAGGGTATTGAATTTTGTTGTTAGGGCGTATTTGGGAGGAGAAGTCAATTAAGCAACTCGTGAAAAAGTAAAAATTGGCTGTTCTTCCTCAGATCCAATACATTGTCTAATTAAAAAAGTTCCAGGCTGCATTTCCTTGCACGCCTCGGAGAAAGCCAAGGAAATATCTGCATAGAAACCACAGATGGATTTGTCTTTAATCACTACAAATTCACCATGGTGCTTTTCAGCTAGGAATTTTTGGTTCTCTTTATAATACTTAATTGATTTTTCCAATGACATTGTTTCTGTCCCCATCATTTATTAGAAAACATTTTAGGTTTTGTGCTGCTTTCGTAACTCATACTATTCCCCCAATCTAAATTCTTTCCCTAATTGAACAATAACACACTATTACAACAATTCGCTGTGTGCAAATAATTTAGGATTATTCAACAAAAAAATGTTGTTTTTCTAATTTAATCATTAAATCGCAATAAATTCTAGCTGAAAAAAAACACTGGCAACACCACCGAAAAGGAAAAACTCACTTTGAATTACAAAAGATGTTTCCAACTGACAAGTAGGTCAAGAAGTAGGTTGAGAATATAGATTGAAAAATGGAATTGAATGTCCACACTGCTTAAGGACCAATATTCAAAACAATCAAGGATACAAGTCAATGGGCTTTCGTTAAGGTAAATGGTTTTCAGTAAGAACAGGAAATCTTATGCAAAAGGCTAGACCTCCTATCCTTTACTAGATCTAGGCTGTCTATGTCCAAACTTCCAGTTTGAAAGGTATGGGGGAGCGTGAAGTTGTATGGGGAGTTGGGTATTACTCAACAAACGGCTTGGCTCTTAACCCGTCGTAATAGAAAATCTTAAAAGAAGGGGTGGGTTTGCTCTCCGTCCAATAGTGATAGATGAAACCCATGCCGGAGGAAGAGAAATCAATAAGCACCCATCCCCGAAACTTAAGGATAACCATGTTGGTGTTGGCAAACTACTGTTGTTGGAATAAAGGGTCGCAAGGCAAACAAGGACAAAGCCAAGGTAATTCAATCTATGGTGAATAATTGCCATGACCACAGAATGTCTGTGACTGAGATACAAAAGAATTATGTCACCACGGGAACAATGCTTAGTCATAATGAAATCACCTACCGGCGGTCGAATTAATGACCATGGAATATGTTTGGGGAATATAGAGGCTCACAATTCAACAAATCCGCCAACTAAATCAAAGCCCTAAGTTTTAGGAACGATTGAGCTTTGAAAGGTAGGACTTAATCATTTGACCGCCTCCTTGTAATTTTCCATTGAGTTGAGTAATACCACCTCGCACAGAGGAGGATAAAATTCTTCCACCACTTTGTATTCGGCTATACTCTTCACCGTGGGATAAATCAACATCACCTCCAATCCACATCAGAATGCGGTTGGGAAAATGAGTAATGAGGGAGAAACTCCTTTCAATAATGGCAATATAAGCAATAACCAATAAAAACCCTGTGGCAATCAGTCCGAAAATCCCAACGATTGGTGAGGAATTGACTAATGCTGACATAGCAAAATAAAATCCAAGGTCTAACAAAGTGGCAGTGATTTTAAATAAAATCATGCCAACAAAATAACCCATAACCATTAATGGGGGTGTGAGTAATAAACCTAGTAATATCATCCATCCTCGTTGACCATAATTTCCTGACAAACCCTCTCCATCCATCCGCAAATGGGCAAGCAACCACAAGGTTGAGCCGATTATGGCCTCAATCACTAAAAGGAAATAACTCGCGACAGCAATAATCCACAGAAAAAATGGGAGAAGTGGGAGGATAAATGAGAGCGTGATACCGATGGCGGCCAAGGGGCCAGCAATCAGGAAGATAACAGTCGTTGAAATTGAACCGGAGAATAATGATACCACCGCACTTCCTAGGATTAATGTGCCGGCGACATCCAAGTACCAATGACCGATGTTAACAATTCCAACAATCGGGTCATTTGCCCATCGTGATGGCGAAAGATTCGCAATCATAGCTTCCACGCCATCCGCAAAACCAACCTGCCAAATTTTTCCCAGAAATCCTCCCCCACCTAAAGTCGTGCTAGCTTCTAATATGACCTCCGGAATATTGAATCCTGAGGCGGCAAGATTGAGGCTTGAACTTTCAAGTTCACTGGTCAACACTCCCCAAATTTTTTGTGTCTCATCCAAGCCCAGATACTTATTGCCATTGACAGCCATGAAAAATCTTTGAAAATTGCTGATTTCATCCGCTTCCACAACGATTGTTTGATTCAATGAATTTTTCTGCTTATTGATGTAATGGGTATCTGTCGCCCCAATACTCGCCTTGAGAAGACCAACTACTTCGGTATTCAATCGGGCAATCGTCATATACCAATTGCCAGCACCAATCCATCCTTCCCCGGTACACATTGTGCGATTTGTTCTATGGTCTTCAAGAAAGTTGCAATCTGACCCGGATAGATAGTCCTTTATCAGTTGTCGAGCTGACCCATTTTGTTGATTTGAGCCAACAATCAGCTGATTAATTTGCCTGTTACCATCTGCTAATAATTGATTGAGGTCATTAAGCGTTTCTTGAATTAAACCAGAAAAATCTTCCAAACTGATGCTTTGAACAACAAATTGTTCCCATTGGTCATCAATGATGTCATTCACTCGTGTAATGAGCCTATTCAAAATCGTTGTGTGAAGGGTTCTAAATGCGGATGCAATCGGGGCCGAAAACTCCGACGGAAGTTTTTGGATATAGTGTGGAATTTCGGGGATGGAATATGAGCCACAAATACCTTCCTGTTTGTTGTCAAGGTGCGACATAAATGTCGTTGATTGAGATGCATCGATTTGTTTGAACTCTACGCGGAGTTGGCTTTCAGCTTCGCGGAGTTGGTAGTTGGCTATTTTCACACAGAGTTGGTTTCTGTAAGCAACCTTGAATAATTCTGGATCCAATGTAAAACTTGATTTGATAATTGGAATTTCTCCAGAAATAAGGTCTTGTGACCCTAATCGCCACACCTCAGAAGCGGCAACTGTTGAACCTTTGACCAGCCAAGCGATACCAGATTGGAGTAAATTGTATCCACCCAAACCCGGAACGGGTAAAATAAGTAACACAGCAAGAAGAAGTCTAATTGGGACCCAAAGTGAAGAATAGCGGCTCCCCAATAAGTTGCCCTCATGAGCTGTTTGCAAGGTTGCGATGACTACATTGTAAAGGAATAAGATTATAGCGAGGCCTAATACCGTACCGTTCATAATTCCAACAAGTGTAGAGAATAAGGTCGCTTCAGGTGCTTGACCTTGAGCCGGAAACAAGGGACCAAAAATTTGGTTGAGCAAGACTGCCGAATAATTGTCACCGTAGGGGGTATTGAAGAATTCTCTTAAATCAGGCGGTTGGCTTATTAGGCTCGTAGTCTGAGAACTCACTTGCCCTGAAAGAAGTAACCAAGCAATCAGTACTAATGCAAGATGTTTAGTGAAGAATTTTACCAAAAGCAATACTCCGAATTAGTTTGTTTCAGACTGTACTGAGTTGGTGAAACTTCAAAGCAAAATTTTGTTGGGGGTAATAGTAAAAGAATGTGCGTATAGCAGTCAGAATCCATCAAAAATTCTGCCTATAATTGATTTGTGGTCACCCGAAATACAAAACAGTGCTCAAACCCCTTACAATAATGGGTTTAATATTCGAATCCTGTATTTAAGATTGGAATTAAATAATGGGTTTTTTCTTCCAAAAGCCTAATTATTCACAAATGCAACAATCCTTTGAGGTGAGAACATGAAACAAAAAAACCTTAAAGCAAATTGGTGATATTGGTATTGAGAACTTTGAGTTGGACCTTAAATCAC
>MPNP01000151.1 GCA_002239085.1 Rhodobacteraceae bacterium bin131
CTGAAAAGTTTTTCAACTCTCTTAAAACCACACTGTATCCAAAACCTAAGAATGTGCTTGGTGACCAATGCTCTAAGAAGCCAAGATTCCCACTCCTTAAAATCCTTAAATCCATCAGGTGTTTCTCTATTAGATTCAGAAAAAAAACTTATTCCCTTATCTAAATTGTTCCAAATTTGACTAAATGAAATTCCGGCCGTTGCATGGAAGTGGAGGTGAGCCACTGGGTCTAAAATTTTCAGACTTGGATCAAGCAGTCTAACAGACTTGGCATTTCCAGTATTTGCCGCAGCTAAGATGAGTTCAGGTGGCAATGCTAAACTAATCCATCTCCAGTGAAGAATTTCCAAACCGGGGTTTTCATGGTTTGGATTGAGTACTGCGGTTGGCCCGGCTGCTTCAATCAGTGATTTGGCATGTCTTTTTAAGAACTTATCGATTTTTTCGTCTGGTTTAGTATTAAAGTCTAGAACTGATTTGGGATTATCACTTATACCCAATTTTGTAAAACGTTGTTCTAGGTGTTTAAGGATTTCACTGCTTTGGTATGGCTTAATACAACAATTTCTGAAAGACCCTATGTTTGAAAAGGGTGCAACTAATACCTCAGAATAAGCAAGTCCTCTTCGGGGAGATAAAATCATCCTTTCAGAATTTTCCTGCCGCAAATTGTTCTCTGCTTCTTGGATATTTGAAAAATTTATTGATCTTCTTTTGATTCAGATTCATAGGCTAAAAAGGTTAGCTTATCTAAACTATAACTTTTAATTGGTTTATTAGGTTTGAGGGCTAATCTTTCCCAAGCTTGACCAATTTTACCTCTGTTAATTTCACTTTGATCAAATAACGTCATAATTCGTCCCATTACCAAATCTGTGGATCCCATTTCTGAATGACCAAACACTGCTAAGTTATCAAATCCTTCTGGATTTCGGTTTTTCTCTCGCTCTAGATCTTGAAAAATAGAATCATCTGATTGAACCGATTGGCTATTAACTTTAAACAAAAAACCAAACCAAGCAAATAACATTTTATCTCTTGATAAATTGCTTAGCTCAATATTATTTTCATTTAAGTACTTGTTCCAATCTGAATACAATTTTACCCAATCTGATGGACTTTTCGGTGTTGTTCCAACAATGGGCCAAGGAACAATACGATCACCCGTTTCTGTCCAAATAATGCCCAACGAGGGTTCCACAAATCTCAATCTGTGATCAATTTCAACTTGACGCTTAAAATGCTGTTCAATATCTAACGCAAGTAAATACTCGGCAGAAGCAGCCTCGTACAAAAAATCGTCACCAAATTCATTGCGAAACATTCTGGAGTATTCAAAATTGTTGGACCAATGAATTGTAATTCTAGGATTTTCAAATGTTTTAGAACTGACCTTCCGGGGTCTGAACGTACCAATTCCTGGTTTGCCAGTAATATATATTTGTTCATTGATGATATTTTTCTCATGGTCTACATAAAGACTTTCTTCAGAGGGGTTCTCAAGAATAGTTTTTAAAAATTCGGAAATAGCACCGATATACTGGTCTTTATCTTCATTATTCCTCCATTTATCAAAAAAATTTTGAAGCTTTCGGAAGGGAATAAGATTGATACCATGTGGAGTTTCAGTAAATAAATTGGCTAATTTGTTTTGGTCCGAATCTTCCACCCATGACTTTGATAATTTCTGAATTATTTCACGAAATTTCGGTTGGTGTTGTTCTTGATAATTTTTACCAAGATAAGGAGGTGTCCAATCCATTACATCGTTTAAATGTATACCTTTAATTTCAAAAACTTGAGATGTTGGTATTGTCTTTTGCCGAAGTGATGGGCCTAAAATTTCTGATTGCACACGTGCCTTATCCAAAAGCCCACTATCATTGAATACGGCGTTTTGTGTAAATTCCCGATTGAAGGATGTACTTAAGGCAACATCAGTATTTTCTCCATCACCAGTCAAGATATACACCAACCGAGGATGGTATAACATTCGAAGGGTGAGTAGTAATTCTCTTGTTCTTTTAACCTGTAAGTCAAGGTCATCAATGGGGAGTACAATTAATCCATCATGTGGGAGTTTATTTGAGTGCTCAAGGTGTTTTAATAGTATATCAATGAACTGACTCCATTTGCGTTTGAGTTTCTGCCATTCAATTTGTTGTTCTGCTTGCCAAAGAAAAAAATCATCAAGATCCTTTTCAGATTTTCTTGCTAATAGTCCTGTGGTCCAACCCACAGTAACGGTTCTTTGTAGCTCTTGATAAATTTGTTGGATAGAACCTTTGGTATCGCAACAATTATACTTTTTTTTGGATATGTGGTTAACCCAAGGTGTAAATGCTTGGATGATCCAACTGAAAATAGGTAATTCAGGTGGTATTGGGTCAAAATCAAGAGGTTGTAAGGTTCTAACAACAGAAGACATTCCTTTCCAAAGATCTGAAGTGTCTTCGGTATTATTTGAGTTTCTCCATCCTTCAATTAGTGTCAGTAAAAAAGAGGTTTTTCCAGCCCCTCTTTTTCCTTCGACCAATATAACATTATTCCCTTTTCCATGATCAATATTAGCCCACAAATCTTTTTTCTTATTCTCATTTATTGAGGTTGAAACACGCTTGATCTCTTTTAGAAGGTTATTTATATCTCTAATTGTATATTTTTGATCTTCTGTAAGTTCCTTTTCATTTAATGGGTTGGTATCATAAGCCGGAGTAATTGAACTATTGTGTTCAGTTTGATTAGCCGTTGGTGCCAATTTTTTTTCCAATATTATCGGTTACAGTTTTAATTACCCTAGCGGGTACATTTAACACCAAATCCTATAGCCTTATTTCTAGGGGGTCAAGTCAAATTAATTCTTCAGGGACAACATAGTGTCTGAACCAAAATACTAAAATAGTTATCAAATCCCTTGCTATACAGGGTTTTGATTTGCGAATCTTGCTGTCAAGATTAGTTTGTCAACTGATTTATGCCGTCAAAAGACCTTTTTGGACGCCAATGCGACAATTCTTTGAGGGATGAACATGAGACAAACGGCCCCTTGATAATAACTTGGTGATATGGGGATTGAGAACATTAAGTTGGACCCCAAATCCCGTGATGATGTTCCAGCTATGCACAAGGGTCTTCAACATCTGTATACCAACACGTCTTTGCGGGAACGCCTGTTTGCTCTCTTGGAGAAGGAAGTGGTTTATTAAGCGTCAATCACAAATGGACCGCCTATGGATGCACTTGTTACAGATCTTGGTGATGGGGTGATGAAGCAGGGATTAGGATGTAATTTTGACCGTCTTCATAAACTGGTCAATGTCCACAAGTATGTCCCCCTGTTTTTGAGTTATAGTGACGTGTTTGGGAGTAAGGATTTTACGTATCTGTCGGTGGTTGATAAAGTCACTCTGTTGACTCCTGAAGTGTTGGTTGAAGTGAGTAAACCGGTGAATGAGAGTGGTCATGGCGTTTCCAAAAAAAGTTGAATAACATGTTGTGCGGTCGGTGTCCTGACTTTGACACTTTATCGCTTAAAACACCGATTCTATGGGGGCGCCCTCTTTAAATTAGGCACTACCATGGAGTGAGCCGCATGACAAACTTTAGAATGTAGAGCTGCTGGGGATTTAACAAAATGAAAAAGCGAAAATGGGGGCAAAATGTCGAACTCATTAATCCGTCGCCGACGATGATTTACGTCAATTTGGATATAGCAAAGATGGTAAGTTTATGTAAAGCTTTACATAAACTTACCATCCCTTATGAAAAGTTAAAGAGGCAAGTTCATAACCGCCAAGTGGATACTATTCTGAAATGGAATCAGGCAACTATTTACTTTTTGCTAATTTAAACAAATTCCCGATGTCCTGCCCCCATCGAAACTTTAGAGTGTCATTTATTGTTCTAAACGACTGACGAAATAATATCTGCAACCTCCACTCACGCTCTATTCTGTACTCTTCTGGTTTTTGACGGTATTTACGTTCAGAGGCTTCAATTGGAGTAAGTTCATGATCAACTTCAATAGTCTTTCCGTATTCCATCTTGACCCAATTAATCATTACAAAATCTTTATTAAGCAGTTTCTTAATGACCTCGTCGCGCAGCTTTATGGGATTTTGGACTTCAAGCAAAGTATGACTATCGCTACCGCGGTCAAAAGATCGGGCTCCTTTGACAGATTCGCTAAAACTCATGAAGAATGCGGGTTGCTCATGATATTCATCAAAGGCATCGCGGTTCATCCCACTCGTGCCACGAACCCTATGAGTTCCGACTCCTTCAAGATTGTCTTCTCCTTCTAGTTCACGGAACCACTTATGAGAACGGAACCAGAGATTCCCTTGTAGATAACTTTTTGCAACATCATCTTGCTTTGTAACAGCTCGGAACAGTTTCTGGGTTGGCGTTATAGCACTTTTTCTCACTAGGACTAAAGTTTCTGGTGAGGCAATATGGATTTGTCTAGAAAGTGATTCATCAAACCAACAACAACTAATTAATTCTTTTGACCCTACACGTTTAATATCCAAAACATGCATTTTAGGACCACCATCTTTCGATTCGACAATATCACCTTCAACAAATGAATTTGACATAATAAAAACTCCACAATTCAGTTTATATTTTGAATATATCTTATCATTAACCAAGGTTAGAAGGGAGCATCAATTAAATCTTAAAGCACCCTTTAAAATAATTACCCACAATTCCTAGTATTTTTTCGGTGTAAGGCATTGAAATTAAACAATCAGTAATTCCAATCATTCCATACAAGTTTAGTAAATTGGCAATAACAATTGGAGTATAAAGCCCTTTGATTAGTTGTTATCTCTATCTATCCAAGAAGCAACAACAAACAAATACTATGCCAATTGATGAAAGTTTGTAGGAACTACTGTCACCTAGCAAGCTTGCAACCGGGACTCTCAATAACCTAAAGTGTCCAAAAAACCTTATGGTTAGAACCATCTGCTCATCTGAGGAATAAAAATGAGGATGCCTATTATTGAAACCATAACAGTATCTATACCTCCTTGTTCCTATTCATCCCACATGAAAAGTTATGAGAGGCAAGTTCATAATCGTCAAGTTGATACTATTCTGAAATGGAATCAGGCAACATGTTACTGTTCACTTGAAATTTTCTCTTGAAATTTCAAACAGATTCCAGATGTCCTGTCCCCATCGAAACTTTAGAGTGTCATTTATTGTTCTAAACGAACGACAAAATAATATCTGCAGCCTCCACTCACGCTCTATTCTGTACTTTTCTGGTTTTTGACGGTATTTACGTTCAGAGGCTTCACTTGGAGTAAGTTCATGACCAACTTCAATAGTCTTCCCGTATTCCATTTTGATCCAAGTAATCTTTACAAATTTGTGATTAAGCAGTATATTCTTAATCTCGTCGCGCAGCTTTATAGGATTTTGGACTTCAAATAACGTATGACTTTCGCTACCGCGGTCAAAAGATCGGGCTCCTTCAACAGTTTCACTAAAACTCATGAAAAATGCAGGGTGCCGAAGATATTCATCAGAGATATTGCTTTTCATTTTATCTCCGCCTTCTATTTTTCGGAACCACTTATGTGAATGGAACCAGACATTCCCTTCTTCGTAATATTTAATCATTCCATCTCCATTCGGTCCATCTCCATTTGGAACGGCACGGAATAATTTCTGAGTTGGTGTTATAGCACTTTTTCTCACTTGAACGTAACTACTCAGGTAGTCTAAATAGCCCTTTTATTATATTAGATTCCTGTTGATAATTTAGTTTGACATTTTTATACTAATACCAATCGTCAAATAAAAGTCAAGCAGTTATTATTTTCAGTATACATGAAACGTCTCTCCTAATCCGCTTTACAGGCTGTATTAACCCAATCACAGAAACTGGTTGCTGACCTGACGGAATTGTACAACCGGCACTTAGGAAAATGTGAAAGTATTCATTTCACTCTTTTATTGATTAATATTTTGCCAGTTTTTATAGCCTAATCCCAATCCTGATAGTCACGTTTATTCTCGTCTTT
>MPNP01000152.1 GCA_002239085.1 Rhodobacteraceae bacterium bin131
ATGTGAGCTTTTCCCTCATGAAGGGGAAAACACTCGCGCTTGTCGGAGAAAGCGGTTCGGGAAAATCGGTGGCTTCATTGGCAATTATGGGGCTTTTGCCTCCGAATGGATCAATATCTGGTGGTTCAATCACCTACCATGGCCGCGGAGCAGTGACGCGGATAAATAATGCCGGGGAGGATATATTACGCAAATTGCGCGGGGCAGAGATCGCCATGATCTTTCAGGAGCCTATGTCATCACTCAATCCACTTTTTTCGATTGGTGAACAAATTGGTGAAATGCTGATTCTGCATACCGGTCTGAACGCTGCAGAAAGAAGAAAACGTGTGCTCGAGATGCTGGAACTCGTTGAGATCCCCGCAGCTGCGTCCCGTTTGGATACGTATCCCCACGAATTGTCTGGTGGTATGCGGCAACGTGTCATGATCGCTATGGCACTGGTGTGCAACCCGGCACTTTTAATCGCCGACGAACCAACAACGGCGCTTGATGTAACCATTCAAGCACAAATTCTTGATCTCATGAGACGACTGAAAAAAGAGTTGGGTATGTCAATCCTGTTCATTACACACGACATGGGTGTTGTGGCAGAAATGGCTGATGACGTGGCGGTTATATATGCGGGTTCAATCGTTGAACAAGCGGATGTTCACACGCTTTTTTCGACCACAAGACATCCTTACACATCTGGGCTCCTAGCTTCGATTCCAAGCCCAGGTCGGCCGAAGAATGAGCGTCTGATTCCGATACCAGGTGTTGTCCCGCCATTACATGCCATGCCAATCGGGTGTGCCTTTGCCCCACGATGTTCTCATGTTCAGGATGATTGTTCAACACCGATCCCCCTTCGCGATATCGGTGGCCATCACCGCGTCGCATGCATCAACCCTGTTGGTAGGACTTATGTCTGATTTGTCTAGCAGCGAAGCTCTTTTGCAGATTCGTAATCTGTCGAAGTGGTTCAACACCCAAAGCGGCATAGTTCATGCGGTCAGCAATGTCAGCTTTGATATTGCGCGGGGATCCATCACCGGGCTTGTCGGGGAAAGCGGATCGGGCAAGACAACGCTCGGTCGGGCTCTATTGAGATTGATTGAACCCAGCGAAGGGCAGACGATCTTTGACGGCACTGACCTGAACACTCTTGATGCCAAGTCAATGCGCGCTATGCGCAAGCGGATACAAATCATTTTTCAGGATCCTGTGGCATCATTGAACCCTCGCATGAAAGTGGGGTCGATTATCGCCGAGGGGCTCAGAGCCCATGGCATCGGTTCATCTGCAGAAAGAAAAGAAAAGGTTGCTGCCCTGCTTGAAGAGGTTGGTCTCTCACCGGATGCCATGTTTCGTTATTCACATGAGTTTTCGGGCGGCCAGCGGCAACGTATCGGCATCGCCCGTGCTCTGGCACTGGAGCCTGATTTTATCGTGGCGGATGAAAGTGTCTCGGCGCTTGACGTCTCCATTCAGGCACAAGTTCTGAATCTTCTGCTTGAATTGCGTGAACGTCGGAATCTGACAATGCTATTTATCGCCCATGATCTGTCGGTTGTCGAATACATCTGCGACCAGATAGTTGTCATGTATCTGGGACGGATAGCTGAAGTTGGCCCTTCCCGGCTGCTCCACTCCTATCCCGGCCACCCATATACACAGGCCTTGCTTTCTGCTGTGCCATTGCCTGATCCAGCAGCGGTGCGTGATCGTACTATTCTGACTGGTGATATTCCTAGTCCGCTGGACCCACCGAGCGGATGTGTGTTTCGCACCCGTTGCCCGATAAGCGACAGTCTTTGCACTGTTGATATACCTGCACCTCGTCGTGCAAGTACTAACCATTACGTCTATTGCAGGAAGTTTGATGCTTAAAAATGATAACCTAAACCCGGAAGCCAGGCTTACTAGGCTCGGGATCATAATTCCCGACAGGCCACAAACGCCAGTGGGTGCATTCTGCAATGTTCGAGTACATGGGGATTTGGCCTATGTCTCAGGGCAAGGATCGGTCATGGAAGATGGAACATTTCTGCGCGGCAAAGTCGGACGGGATGTTGATGTAGAGGAAGCTCGTGAACATGCCAGATTGGTCATGATCAATATGCTTGCCGCTCTCAAAGCACAATTCGGAACGCTTGATGTGGTCAGGGGCGCGATTAAACTCCTAGGTCTTGTGAACGCCACTCCGGAATTTGAAGAACACCCCTACGTAATTGATGGGGCCTCCACCCTTCTTACCCAGGTTTTCGGTCCCGAGGGCGTTCATGCGCGTTCTTCCTTTGGGGTGGGGTCGTTGCCTAACCAGATAACCGTAGAAATTGAAGGCATTTTTGCTCTGGAGAATTGCAGTGACTGATACGCCACCTCTTGGCCTTTCTCCTGTCATTAATGTGTCGGGCACAATGACCAGCCTTGGGGCTTCGATTGCATCTCAGAACGTCAGCGAAGCCACTGCCGCGATTATGGGTCATTTCGTCAACATGCATGAATTACAATCACGCGCCAGCGAGGTGATCGGAAGGCTTACCGGTGCAGATGCTGGGTTCATGACCGCATCCGCATCAGCGGGTATCAGCCTTGCCGTTGCGGGTTGTATGACCGGTAACAATCCAGGACGGGTTGAAGCTTTGCCTCGTGAACCGGGTTTCAAATCAAGAGTGGCTGTTCAGTTGGGTCATCTTTGCCACTATGGTGCTCCTTTATCTCAATCGGTTGAAATTACCGGTGCTAAAGTTCTTCCTGTTGGTCAGTCAACACTTTGCACGGACTATTCGCTTCGGGCCGCGATGGTACCAGAGGTTTCATCGGCACTTTATGTCGTGTCGCACCATGTGATCAACTATGGACAGGTTCCCCTAAAACGCTTTGCCGAGATTGCCCATGAGACAGATATTCCGGTTATCGTGGACGCGGCATCGGAATACGACTTGCGTGGTTTTCTTGTGGATGGTGCCGATATCGTCATTTATTCAGGACATAAATTCCTAGGTGGTCCGACTTCCGGTATAGTTGCCGGAAGACGTGATCTGGTGCGGGCCGCCTATTTGCAAAATACCGGTATTGGCAGAGGGATGAAAGTCGGGAAAGAAAGTATCGCCGGGGCAATCGCTGCACTGGAAGCCTGGGAGGTGCGCGAACACGCCGAAATCAGAATGCAGGAGCAGGCAGCTTTGGATCTTTGGGCCAAGGCGGTAGAAGAGATAAATGGGGTCACAGCGACCTTGGTCCCTGACCCCACTGGTAACCCGCTTGATCGTTTGCAGATCACGATAGATGCCAATGTCCTAGGAGTGAACGCTTCCAACATAGCGACCGCTCTGGCCAATCAAAAAATCCCAATCATAGTCCGCAATCACAAGGTGGAGCTAGGCTACTTCCAACTTGACCCGTGCAATCTCAAACCCGGTCAGGCTGAGATCGTAGCCAATGTGCTTTACGAAATATTAACCGACCAAACGATACTTGAACAAATTTCCGAGAACCTCTCAACGGCACGAAACGGTGGTACAGAAGGTTATCTTCGTTGGGGTCAAGAAACAATTGAACAGCAAACTTAAAAGGAGATATTAAGAATGACAGATGCTATTATCAGAGTAGGAGATGAACTACTTGCAAGCGATAGACAAGGCTTTAATCGACGCTGGAACGCACCTAATCTACATACCGTCTATGTTCCAAGGACGGATGAAGAGGTCGTGAATGCAATCAATCTTGCAATTTCGAGTCAATTGAATCCTGCTGTGGTTTCAGGACGACATTGCTACGAAAACTTCGTTTATAACGAAACATCAACTGCCATTATTGAGATGGCGGCGCTCAACAGTGCCGGAAAAATGGATGATGGGCGCTATTTCATTGAAGCAGGGTGCTCGAATTGGCATGCCTATCGTGAACTCCTCTTTCGGCACGGTGTCACGCTACCGGCTGGGTCATGCTATTCAGTTGGTGCCGGTGGACATATATCGGGAGGTGGATATGGTCTTCTATCCCGACTTCATGGTCTAACCATAGATTGGGTAACTGGCTTTGATGTCGTCGTTAAGCCAGATGCAAGCCAGCCAGCGCGACTTATACACGTCAATACAAGTTCTACAGACAATGAAGCTGATCTATTTTTTGCTCTCCGTGGGGCTGGCCCCGGTAATTTTGGTCTAATTGTTAGATATTACTTTGACAGCCTACCCGTTGCGCCTGAATACGCTTTTGTTACGGCTTTGGCAATACCGTGGAAGACAAGTACAGGAAGTCAATTTCAAGAAGATGAACTAGCAAGTTTACTTACGGTCTGGACGAACATTGCTCAAAACGCCGACCCAAATATGTTCGGATTGCTGAAACTCAATCATATCGATGCCAGCGAAATTCAAATAGTTGTGCAGCTGTCCTCTGAGGTGGGAGACACCAAATTTGATTTTGAAGCCCGCTCTAGGGAGTACTTCCAGAAATTGCAAAGCATGCTTGGTAGATTCTTGGAAGTTGGCCCGCCTAATCGACCAGTCTATGGACATCCGGCAAATTATTTTCCAACACCGTTTAACGCCCTTGAGTCTGTTGGCTTTTCAGGAGTATCTCAATTATTGACATATTATGAAGCACTGCAAACTCTTAATGGTGAAGGGTCCAATGAATCCGGCAAGTACAAATCAGCATATATGCTGAAAGACTTCACACCCACTATGGTAAAAGCGATGTATGAGGGACTAACCAAGAAGGTCTTTACAGATGAAGGAGAACCGGTGGACATGAGTAAGTCATTAGTGCAAATTGACACTTATGGTGGTGCAATTAATAAAGTTCTGCCAACTGAAACAGCAATTCCACAACGGAATGCTGTAACGAAGTTGCAGTATCAAACATATTGGTCAGAATTTGTTTCCGATGACAACAGTTTGCTTTCAAAAGCCCACCTGAAATGGATTCGAGAACTTTATTCGGCTGTGTATTCGGAGAGTGGTGGAATTCCAGAATTTCCAGATACTGAAAAGCCCGAACCAACTACAGCTGGATGCTACTACAATTATCCCGACATAGATATTGGAAATGCTAACGATGGAAAACTTCAGCAAGCCTTGAGGTTGTATTTTGGTCAAAATTTGCCACGTCTTCAGAGGACCAAGAATTATTGGAACAAAATGGGGTATTTCAATAACCAGCAAAGTATTGCGTAGATGATGATGGTTCCAATGTTTTTAGAATTAATCGAATAAAATGCCACCTCATACATGAGGTATAACTTGAGGAGGTGTTGCGATAGGTGTGCCTTTGTATATTCAACCAACATGGCAGAATTCCTAACCGGGTTGATCTTCAGTGGCAAGGTTGTTACAACACCGGCATGGCTCGTGCCTAGATGGTCAGGGTCAGTGAAACCCCGTCTAAGCTGAGCGTGACCAAATCCAAAAAAAATGTTGTTGATTATAAATTAAATCAGTAGCGATTATTCAGTTTCTCTTGAGTTCAGACATGTAACCGCTGAAACTCCCGTAAAATAAGGGTCTGACTTTCAAAAAGGGGCACTACTTTTACCCGATTCTTGGTTCACACCCAGCGACTTATTTCAGACTTTTTGTTCTCTTCTCTGGTGCGTTTCACACCCCTCCTTGATCAATCATCTCACTCGCCATCGCACATCCTGTTGCATAACACGTCCGCCACCTCAATGACACTTGAATGGTCTCCTCATTGGGCGATACCTTCCCATCGTTACCGTTTAACAAAAGGTCACCTTGCGGGCACCAGTACGTGTGCTTCATGCTCCTCAAGAAGACCGCCTGTCATCCTTCCCTGGCCCGGATTGACGCCCAGACGTAATCGCAAACGGACAGCGGTTCCACACCAGTCCCAGGGTCTGATAAATATTCCGTGCATCACTCGAAACTTGGCTCGGCTGTCAATAGCGATTTACAATTACCCCAAAATAAAGAAGTAAAAAGGGGTCACTTAATCTCAAGTTGCGATTTGTAGTAGAAAGCTCATTACTGGAAAAAGTTGCTTTAACGTTCAT
>MPNP01000153.1 GCA_002239085.1 Rhodobacteraceae bacterium bin131
TTAGAACCTAATAAATCTTCCCAAAATTTTCGAATTAATAATACTTTCATAGCCTCTGTTGCTTAAGGTATGTAGTAAAAGGATTAGCAGGATGGGGCCAATAACTGCCTGTATATTTCTGACCGTTGGAAAAACCCATTTCGCTTTAACGATTGCATCATTGACCGCGATACTTGGGCCATATAGGTGGCCACCCTCGGATCCCAAGCTTAAGATAGATACTGAATTTGAAAAACTGACAAGCATGCTATTCCAGAACATCATCAGGAGTGTAACCCAATCTCCACCATTGATCTGGAAATATGCAACCAAGCACAAAATAATTGCTCCAAGGAAGATATGGAAACTCCACCATAGAAATGCACGTCCGACACTCCATCCATAATCTGATAGTATTTCAAACAACAAGTTTAAGCATGTCAAAAAAGTCAAGCCGTCTCTCTGCCTCTGAGCTCTCATCTTCAACCGGAAAAAAACGTGACGTTCTGCAGGTTTTTCCTGCTTGCTCATTATCATGGCTAGACGGTCCCAAGCCCTGATTGCATCTTTGGCATCTTCAATAATTGTGTCCAAATTGTCCTTTTGCCGATGTTTTCGACTGTAGGACAGTTCGGCACCGCTCCAGTCAATATCGGAAAAGTTCATATCCTCATGTAATTCTGTATTGTAAAATTTTGGTGGCCGATTGAAAGAAGCCTTACTAAATGAATTAGTGTTTTTAAACTTGGCATTATTGAAGTCAGAAAGGTTTTTAAACTTAGTTTTTAAGAATACGGTTTTATCATTGAATTCAGTAGCGTCAAAATCCACGGGTTCATTGAATTCAGTAGCGACGAAAGAAGTAAATTCATTGAACTTAACTTCAGAGAATTTTGCAAAGGAATTGAAATTAGCTTCAGAGAGATCTGCTTTAAAATTAAATTGTGTTTTCACGAAAAATACGTCAACATTAAATTTTGCATGGGAGAAATCTGCTACATAATTGAAAATTGCATTGTTAATTCTTGTATATCCCCTTTCACCAAATGCCTTTTCAAAGGTTACTTTTCGAAAATTTGCTGAACCATTAAACCTTGCTTCATCAAATGTGGTTCTATAAGGAAATTGAACGGCATAAAAGTTTGCTTCCATTTCAAAAGAGGCCATTTTGAATGAAGCTACAGAACTACTATGAATCGACTGTATAGGTCTAATACCAAGAAATTTAGCCTTGTTGAAATTGGCATTCCCCAAAAAGACACTTTCACTGAAGTCTACTGCTTTTTTGAATTCTGTATTTCGAAAATCTGCCCCCATCAAAATTCGACGACCAAATGATATTTCTGAATCAAGCTCCATTTTTGAGAAATCCATGCAAGGTTCAACTCGTTGGGAATGCGATATTGCTGGTGGTTCATCATACCTTTCTTCAATTTCCCTTATCTCATCAATTTCCTTTTGAGACAATTGAGAAATATCAGACCAGAATTTGTGTATTTTTCCATCAAAGTTTAATGACTGTTCTAACCATGGATAATGATAGCTCAAAAAACGGTTCCATAATTCTGGACTAATTTTCTTATCATTCAGGAGTTTCAGCCAATAATTATTGCTTTCCTGATTAGATTCCGTCATTTTTTTCTCCTTTTAATGTAAGGTTTTGAGAGAGTATTCCCCTCATCGTTTAGTAAATTTTGACAAAGTCAATGACCTATAATAAATCATTTTCAGGATAACACTTTTTCTGAACTTATGGCAGACAATTCACTGGCTAGTGGGTTGTTCAAAGCTTGTCATACAGTGGAATATTTAAGTTCCGCCAATATCAGACTCACACATCACAATGATAAGAAGTATTTTCTGTCCTGATGGCACTTCAAAGTGGTTTTACCTTAGCAGTAATTCAATTTTGATGGCTAAGCACCAAGCAGACATTTTTGCTTATTCACCATGTTGACAAGGGCAAGACATCATCGCTTAAACAAGGGAATCGAGTAAACAAGGGAATCGAGTAGATGAATTTAACTGTAATAATCGTCTTGATGAAGCCTTGATGCTAGGTGATTAAAATTAACCTCAACTGAATATTTACCAATGCACCTGTCGTATAGTTATTCTGAAAGATTCTTTTGAAATTGTTCAATTAGAATATCAATTTCTCTTACCAGCTTGATTTTATTGGCAATTAGGCGGACCTTGTGTTCAACCAAATTAGGGCGAATAGTTAACGACGTATTATTGGAATCTGGGTAACATCATGAAATTATGAGTTTAAGCTGAACTTCACAAATAAAATGAGGATATAATTTTCTTTAAATCCCCATTATAAGGGAATTTAATCCCTATTCAATGTGACCGTTTCGCGCACCAATTATGGGAACGCTCTAATTCAGACGCACGCCAACAGTTTAAAGGCATTACTCTGAAGAACCGTCGGCTAGGTTTCCATCGTATACTCTTTTAATGGTTTGCAAACTGAACCGTGTTCACAACCGGCGTCGCCAAATTACCAAGAGACGCCTGGAAACTGTGCGCTGGTAATCCATCCGCACTCTTTTTGCTCACTGATTTCTTCTTGGTACGGGGTGAGACATCACTTGCGGCCACCGGCGAACCCTTAGCCTCTTTGGCACCATCATGGTCATCATCTAGGAACAGCATGTGTGGTTTGTGTCGCATATGCTACTCAATAGAATAAGCCAGCATACATAAAAACTGATACCGAACCTAGTAAGTGTCTTGTCAATCAGACACTCAGGTTGGCCGGGTTCCCCCGTATTGCCAGCCAACACTTCAACCGCCACCTGCTACACTTTCGTCATATACAAAAGACCAAAGACAAGTCGTCGCTTGTCTTTCTTCTTATCCCATTTGTAAACAAAATGTGCCAATTGACTATGGCGACCTTCCAGATAGGTTCTGGAAACATTATACAACTGCAATGTTGCGTCATTGAGATGCCACCGGGCTAACGATGGTTCAATTCAAAGTTGGCGTTCAAGCAGACAATCAAGGCTAACCATTATTGCATACCCTGAGACGGTTCCAAGTTGGAAGAGAGCAAAGACTGTTGGTTGCAGTTGCCTCTTACAAGGTAAGGGCGCTGGAGAGTTTTGATATTGGAGAGAGGAGACAGGAAATAATGGTGGTCAGAGCGAGGAAGCGTTAGCGACTCGGAGCTCGGTGAAGTATATTTTCCAGTCCCAATTTACGAACTTTAGCAATATTGGCTTTGACACGGCCGAAAGAGAATGAGCGTTTGATATTGATATTGGTGGTTCAACCTTTAAGGATGCTAGGGAAGACATTGATAATTTAGGGTGGGAATTTAGACAGGTTTACGTTGGTTGTTTTACGAATTCGTTTTCCGTCGCGTTGAGCGTGCCGCAAGAGGATTGCTTTAGAACCAAATTGGTTTGATATGGTTTCAATGTTATAGGTCATGTCCGTTATCCTAATAGGTGAGCCGAAAGGGGTTATATGGATTTCTTAAAGTCACGATAGGGATAAAGCAAAATACCAATAAAAATGTACACGGGAACAAAATCACACAATAAGGGGTCAAATGTGGATATTGAGCCCGTAGTGGTACTTTAAGGACTATTATATGCGAAGTTCATTTTAGAGGGAATCTGGTTATTCAGAGCCAATTTATTAGGGAAATTTGATAGATGTATAATAAAGGGGATGTTTCAGCCTATGCCTGATACATTGTTCACTCAGAAACTTATTTCTAGATAATTTCTAGAATAATGACTCTGGAGTCCTTTTCTTGAATCATTTAATCCTGAAGCGGTTGCGTAAGGTAAGAAGTACAAGGAACAACAGAATTGGACCGATAACAGCCTGTACAGAACCAACCATTGGAAATACCCATATCGCTTTAACGATTGCATCCCTGACCGCTATACTTGAGCCATACAGATGGCCGCCCCCGGAACCCAAACCTAGGAAAGAAACTGAATTTGAAAAGCTAACAAGCAGGCTATTCCCGAACATCTTCAGGTGTGAAACACAACCACCACTGGACTTGCATGCAACAAAACCCTGAATACCACCACTGATCTGGTAAGTTGCAACAAAGCCCAGAATTATTGCCCCAAGGTAGATGTTTAATCCCCACCATAGAAGTGCACGGCCGACACCCCATCCATAATCTGATAGCTCTTCGAACAAACAGTTTAAGATTGTCAAAAAAATGAATCCGTCTCTCTGACGCTGAGCACGCATCTTCAGCCGAAAAAACACGTGACGTTCAGCAGGCTTTTCCTGCTTGCTCATTATCAGTGCTAGCCGGTCCCACGCCCTGATGGCATTATTGGCATCTTCAATGATTGTTTCCGTATCGGCATTTTGCCGATGATTATGACTGTAAAAACGTTCGGCAATGCTCCAGTTAGTATCGTAAAAGTCTATATCCTCGTGAAATTCAGTATTGAAAAATTTCGGTGGTTGACTGAATGAAGCTTTACTAAATGATAAAGTGTTTCGGAACTTGGAATTATTGAAGTTAGAATCGTTTGTAAACTGAGTTTTGAAGAAATTGGTTTTACAATTGAATTCAATATTGTCAAAATCCACATAATTATTGAATTTAGTTTCAGAGAAATCAGCAACAAAAGTGAATCGAGAGTTAGAAAAATTTGTCGTACCATTGAAAACTACAAGCTCAAAGTCTACTACGGATTTGAAATTAGATTTGCCAAAATCTACAAAACCATCTCGGATAGATTCCTTTCCAAATTTTGCCTTTTGAAAATATGCGGAACGATTAAACCTAACTTGGTCGAATCTAGTTCTGTAAGGAAATTGAACACCCTTAAAGTTTGCACTCAATTCAAATAATGACTTCGTGAAGAAAACATCAGCATCTCCTATCCATTTTGGGACTGGTAATTCACCACGAAATATGCACCCCTCAAAATGTGTTGTCCCCAAAAATACAGTTTCTCTGAAGTCTGCCGGCCCTATAAATTCTGTATTTCGAAAATCCGCCCAAATAAAAATGCGATATTCAAATGGTATTTTTGAATCAAGCACTATTTTTGAGAAGTTCATGTAGGGTTGAGTTAGAATGGGATAGTATAATTTGGGCGGTTTGCCATACTTCTCTTCAATTTTCTTTACCTTATCGATTTCCTTTTCAGACATTTCAGAAATATCAGACCAGCGTTTAATCTTCTCTTTTTCAAAAATTAATGATTTTACTCTTGATGGAAATTGATAGCTCAAAAAGAGGTTCCATAAATCAGGACTAATTTTCTCATCACGTAGAAGTTTTAGCCAATAATTTTCGTTTTCTTGATTAGATTTCATCTAATTATTCTCCTTGGCGTATATGGTTTTGATAGAGTGTTTCCCTCTTCGTCTACTTGATTTTGAAACAGTCGGTTAAATTGTCAAAGTCAATGACGCTACAATAAATCAATTTCAGAATACCATTTTTCTGGACTCCCGGAGGAAAATTTCCTGCTGTTGAGTAGATTGACCCTTGACATACAGCGAAAAATATAAGTCCCGCTAGTATCTGTCGTGCTCATCCCGTATTTCGTGTTAATCTTATGTCCTTTAACAGAAAGAGATTATTTTACGGTCGCGCAGCCCAAACGCTATGAGCAGAATTTTACTTGATAGTACCAATAGGAAGAAGACCTGATCTCCTATCAAACATAGTACTGAAGTCTCATAGCATTCTGAATTATCCCTTGACCAATAGGGATGGTTTGTATTCTGCAAAGAAATCAATATCACTTATTGTGAGATCATAATCTGTTCCTCGAACAGCTGGTACTGTACTTCTATGAGCGTTAAAATAACGCTGTCAGCTGATAGAGACCTTCCGACTGTATTTCAGCACTCAGTTGATACATTTGATTCAATCTCCTAACGTGGTCAAATATGCTGGTAAGGGAATTTTGGATAAGAACATTTGGGGATAGTCAGCAATAGCAATTATATTTTTCTCTATTACAGGACATTGGGCAGTGGGGAGAGGTCAGGGATGACTCTTCATTCGCA
>MPNP01000154.1 GCA_002239085.1 Rhodobacteraceae bacterium bin131
TTAAAGTCCATTCCCTTCTCTTGCGGCTGATACACTTACTAAACTCTACCCACAAATTTTCAATGAAGCCTTTAGCTATCACCGCTCTTGGATTATTATTTTCATCACGTATTACCTTATACATTTCTTCACAGTCATTCGTATCACTAAAAAAGTTTACCATTGTGAATATTTTCCCTGTCTAAGCGCCTGTTCCATAAGTCTATGTTGTAGAAAGGGGCCTTGAATACGTGTATGCTTCACCTTCAAACATTAACAAATAAAGGAGGTATGCCAAGCCGTGGGACAAGACCGCTCAAAAGCAATATAAGCGAGTTGACAATGAAATGCAATGTGATGTGACCGATGAGGAGTGTGAAGTAATGGAAACTTTTCTGATCCTCTGGGGTGAATGGGACGGTCGCGAAAAACCTCCTTGCGAGAGGTTTTAAATGTCATCCAGTCCAAGCTAACCACTGGCTATCAGTGGCATGCGATTACCAGTTGCTATCCACTCTTTTCGCCGGTCCAGAAAGATTTTAAGAACGGGTCTCAAAGTGGGGTCTTGACCCAAGGCTATCCTTAACCACTACAGATGATGGTCATCAGACCGATGATCAGCATGTAATGGAGGTCATCTGGTTGCATGACTGGTTTGAGGGTCTTCAACTCACGCGAAAAGAAAGGAAATATTCTGCGTTGTTCTGTCTCAAACATTGCTTTTTTTTGGTAGAATAACAAAAAATGAAGGTGGAAACAACTGAAAAATTTCAAAAGCGATTGCCTCCCCCCTGTTTTAGCCTCTTCCATACTGCTAACAACTCCAGTATGCCGATTAAATCTAATCTCGGCATCTAGGGGAGCTGTTGGTTGAGCCGTGTGCAATATCTGTTTCTTCTAGTCCGTTCCAAATTGTTTTACAATATTTTTTATTTACAAGCAAATCATTTGTTTTTCATTATGTACGCTCAATAAAAAATTCACCCGCAACTAGTATCACAACACCATTGAAGTGATGTAATTAATTTGTATTATTCTCTGTCATTCTGTAAACAGTCAACACAAATTAATTGAGAGCACTATTTCTTCCTAGTACCTCGCCTTTATCCATCAATTCAATGAAGGCGTGATAATAGGTCATTCATTATTGGTATGATAACCACTTATGATTAAACACTGACTTAAAACTCTGAAGCCACAAAGCGACAAAGTCCAGAATTGAGTTTGAAATTCCAAGAAAAAAAGCCAAATAAAATCTTACCTACGGGGAAGCACCAAAAATTTTCTCTTTGAAATGGTCTAGGAGACTTTCAATTCTGTATCAAAATATTATTGGGTATCCTTCTCTTACAAAACTTATTCGTTATTTGGAGGCAATAGTTCAACAATATTATTAATTGAAAGATAAACTTGTTGGACTAAATCCTGAAAATGGTTGGAGAGAGAATCATGATTATTCAATGCATCATTTAGGGCCTTCCTCTCTTCTTCTGGATCGCTATGAGCTACCATCTTTGACCTGAGTTGATGTAATTTCCTAATCGGGGCAACTAAACTATTTACTTCTATTTCGGATTTGCAATAAAGTTGAAGGGTTAACTCTAGTAGATTCAGTGGTCTCCTGTCCTTTGTTTCCCTTCCTTTATAATTTATCTCAGACCGCAAACCTTCTTTATCAAACCCTTCAAAAATTAATTGATCAAGTGCCAGTATCATATCCTTCCACTCTCGCGTAGTACCTGTATAAGGGATGAATACCTGCTTAATTAATTTATTATCGCGGCGGATCCACCATGACGGACTGTTCTGATTTAGTTGCTTAACAAGTTGTTTTAGTTTCTGTAGGAAAGTATCATTCTTTGTGAATTCCCCAAGGATATCATTCTCAAATGCCCGTTTAGAAATGCATGCTTTTGGCTTTTCATTATAAAACTTCCAATGAAGCTGTTCTTTATATGGAAGGTCAGCTAGATACTTGAGATAAGTAAAAACCTGACCTTCCTCATTAATGTCATATAGTTGTAAATACCAAACTCCCGAACAGGAAATACTTCTCTCATTGATAGTGAATCTTTCTAAATCGTTCTTATATCTTAACAAGACCTCAGGATTAAAGAAGGCCGGAGAAATTTCAAAAGGCAAATCAGATTCGGTGAAATAATTTGCTGTACACTTCGGGTCACAAGATGACTCTATAATTTGACCGCTCTTTCTATCCTTGATTATAAAGCTTTGATATTTTTTGTTCCCGTTGTCTTCATCTTCTTTCATTTTATTGATCAAATCAACTTTTGTTATATTTGTATGGTTTACTAAATAACCATATGTATAACTTGCTAGGCCTGATTTTATTTCGTTAGTAAAATACAAATCAGTGTGCTTATAAGTATTTGATTGAATTTCGTCCAAAATGATATCCGGAAAACGTTTTCGAAGGAAATTAAACCGAGTTACAAGAGACATTTCACTTAGAGACATGTATTTCTCTAGAGCATACTTGCGGATGGTTACTACACTTAAATTCTTGTAGTAATCAGTTTCTTTATTGTCATATATAGTAATGATCTTTTGTTTTCTTCCTTGAGAATCCCGTGTATAGTAGGAATTGTTTTCCTCATTGCAGTAAAGATCCAGAGAATGGACTAACTTCTGACTAACTTCAAATTTAGGTTGATAATCTTTAACATGACTAAAATTGCGTTTGAAGATTAACGGCTCTCCATTTTCAATAATTGTACCGCTTAGTGGAGGATTAATAGATAAATCACTTAATACGTTTTCGCAGTAAGTATTATGTATTTTCCAACTTTTCCCTTCGTCTATGTAAAGATTGCTTAATCTTTCAGCATCAAGTATATTTATTTCTTTGCTTGAAACCAAAACAGAACGAATGTTCACAGTTGAGAAACTATTTGCATAAAGGATAATGTCCTTGTTCTTCCAATTATCCTTTAGAACTTCAACACCTTGTTGGGAGTTTTCATACCAGTTCCCAGGATAATTTTCCCTTGGGAACATAAGTGTACTAATCAACTCATTAATTTTTGGGTTCATAATCTTCCTTAACTGAATTTGAATGCCAGTTACGGGTTAAATCAACGGGAATGCCATTAATTAAACCTACTATTGAACTAGGTGTATTAGCATTACCGAGATCAATAAAAATAAGCACCGACATCTAAGAAATCAAGAGATATTAGACTTCCTTGACAGGTGAACTCAATCAAATTTCCAGCCACTGCCCGACAGGTGGGCAGACATTTGCGCTTGCCCGAAGAAATAATCGTCGAATTAATATCAAACGTTGGATGCATGAGACCCCAAGCGGCAATCTGACGGTGGATTAACGCTGTGTTAATGTGGCGTGCGTTGAGCTATTTTTCGAACGTAAATAGGAGCCTGATCCTTGTTCAGTGCTTGAGTGTATGATGAACAAGGCCGAAATTGCAATCAATTTCCTGAAGCACCAATGTCTGACACGGTGTATTCCTGACCGTGCGACGATGGTTGATGAAACCAAGGCTTGGGAGGATTATCAGAATGAGACAGTCAAGCCGACTGAATGGCAGTACAGAACCGAAGAAGCACTTATCAAGTTGAAATCGCTTTATCATTCAATTCAAAAAATGTGAGATTCTGGGGCGACCAAATAGATAATTGGTTTGAGATAGACCAAGCTATTCAGGATTCAGAAATGATTGTGATTGAGCTCCTCGTCTAATCCTGACCCAACCCAAACTAACGAGTAAAGATAGAGTTCATATCATTGGGAAGTGGAAGTGAATGTGTTAGTATTGCTGTGGGGAAATAAATTGTAATTGGGTATAGAAAAGGCAGGTAATGGATTGCAAGTTAAGGGTAAAAAGCTAGTTAATATCCGAAATCAACAAATCTTATGTAAAGTATTACTAATACTGACCAATGAACTTAATTTTTTGATTTAGATTGTAGGTCATGGTTTATCTTTGAAGGACCATAATAATTTTTGATAACTTATTATATATTAATATTATTACCCCAGCAATTATTGGATTGTTAGGGGTACTTGCTGGTAGCTTTATACCTATTTTTAAGGATTGGTGGTTTGCCAAAAGTAAACAAAAAGAAGATGCTTACTATTCTTCTATTCGTCTAATTTGTATTCTAGAAGCATATGGTGATCTATGCTTTGAGGTCGTATTTGATGATGAGGATAATCATTTTTACAATATACCAGGTACAATGCCAGTAAATACCCCTGATCCCATTAAATTTGCAGATGACATCAAATGGAAAAGCCTTATGAAATCTTTATCTTATGACATCATGTCTCTGCCGGATAAAGCTGAAAGAGTAAATAATAACATTAAAAGAATGAAATTCTATGACGAAGGTTGGTATTCTTACAGAACAGAAAGTTACATTGAATTAGGGATACTTGCCTTGAAAATAGCAATTAAATTGCGTTGTGAGTATAAGATTGAAGATACCTTCAGTAGTAACAAACTGAATATTCCCTTGGGGGAAATTATCAAACAATTAGAAGACGAAAGACGAAAAATCGAAATGAATAATAAGAGCTAAAGGATTTATTCTGGTATTTCTAACCCAATAAAATTCTGTGAACAACTCCTGTTTCATTATCGGATTGAACCCTGGGATTATGGCTTTGGGGCATTAATATTTAGTCCGAACTTCTTGAACATTTATTGAGGTATTATCCCCTATTCATGGGGATTTAATCCAATTTGTTAAACTGCACTTACTGGACAGGGCTCTGTCATCGGAGAGATTGTGCCTCACTTGGAGTCGGATGGATTGTATCATCCAGCCAATCCAATTCCTTGGCTTGCAAGGCCGTCGGTTTGGACGTGACCGGCACCGTACAACCTGTACTCAGAACCATCGCTACGACACACAGGCTATTGAGATGGAGCAACCCCTTTTCACAACGGTTGACCGGAAGTCCCTCCTTGGTTCTCCGCTTGCACTGTTTGTGTATGGCTCCTTGGGAGTGTTGCTGACCTTCCCGCCGGTGATAAATCGGGCGTACTCGGAGCGAGCTGGTCTTAAATGGCAATGAGTTGTTTTGAAGTACGTATCGCCTATGAAGAATTGAGATAAAATATACTAAGACATATATGATAGCAAATGTTGAATGAATTACAACAAAATAAATCTACTGACTAGAATATTTGTTTGAAAAGAGGAGTTCGACGTGCCAAAAGAACGACTACAAGGGGGTTTAAGGTAAAAATTATGGGATTTTTGGTCTCAAAGTCAGGTTTAAAAATTCAACTTTTGAGAACTTTTACTTCAAAACTACCATCTGGGTGTATAGAAGCAGAATACTGATCACACCAGCTCAGATCCTTACAGTTGAGGGGAACACTTGCTAGTGGATTATGTAGAATTGAAAAATCATAACTGAGTTGATTCTTAAAGTGGATTTCTTCACATTTGTAGCTTACTGACGAATGAAGAACAGCAGAATAGAAACAATTCTTTTCGTCAAGAAAACAATCTTTAGGTACTGGTGAATTTTTCTTTTTTCTAATCTCATCCTGCCTATTGAAGTACGGGTCACTGAAAGATTGGTTTTGCTTATTAAAGCCAATGGTCAAGTCGCCAACTGGCAGAAGGGATCGAACAAAATATGGAAGTCCATAATAAGGTTCCCTATCAAAAATTTTTGAGTTAATTGCGAGAATGAATCCATCATCTTTTCCTATTATGCCTGCTTTGAGAGCCTTTTCATATTGTTCTTGTTTTTTAATAAGTGTATTAGCGTATCGAAGTACAATCTTATCTTCATGGGTGGTGTTTGTTTCATTCCATTTAGGTACCTTAAATTCACCTTTACCACGAGTTGGTACAACTGTCTCAATCCAATATTTTTGTTTGCCAATTTTGACAAAGAAATCTGGACCTTGTGAGCATCCAAACTCAATCTCAATTCCTAGCTCACGCATAGCGCAGTAAAAATACTTCTCCCAGTATACCTGAAACAATTGTTTCTTCGCATTAG
>MPNP01000155.1 GCA_002239085.1 Rhodobacteraceae bacterium bin131
CTTCGGTTTGATAATTTTTCCAGTTGGAGAAACCGGTTCTGGCAGTATGAATCACTACGTCCACTGGAGAATGAACGAGACCAATGGGACTACCGAGCCTGGGTTGTAACCAATCCAATTGCAGAACGCATTCTCGATAAGATCAGTCAGAAACCTAACGGTACATTGCGTAGTACCTTGTTGAATTTACCCGAACCACCACAAACAGCCGAGAGTTCATATCCATGGAGTCGATCAATTAAGGGCAACTTGGTCATGCTTGAAAACCACCTCCAGATAATACGTGGGATCAGATTATACCGTAGCGATATAAAGGAACCTTCAAAATACTGTTTCATTGACAATGATACTCGACACCAATTGATGGTCAAACGGTTTGGAGTCACAGCTGAAGAAATAATAGATGCTGAATCTGAAAATTTTATTAAGGTGCTTAACGAAACCTCAACAAATGAAGGCTATGATCTGGAGAGAATAACAGCGGAATATTTCGGTGCCCTCCATCAAGTAGAAAATGGAAAATTGATCCACGGAACACATTATAATGTTCAGTTGGCGGATGATGGACCCGAGATTGATGCCCTAATAAGTCTACCAGAATCTATCAATGACCAAGAAAGAGGTTTCTTTCTCGGCAGTTGTAAACGAGATCCCAAGAAACATATCGAAAAATCTGTTTCTCCTGATAAAGTGTTCGGCCCATTTCTCACAAAACTATACGATGATCAAGGCCAAAATCGACCAAGTGAGATTAGAACATTTTTGTTGCTCCTCATTTTTCAGAGGATGAGCACCGAACTCTGCAAGAGAGAGGTTTTGAGACTGCTGACCTGAGGACGATGGCAAGAACCCTTGGCTATGAACCCGATCAAAACTTTTCTGACCCAGTTGCTGAGCCGTGATTTAATAATCTTTCCAATGACAATCCTGACGGCTCTTCAGATTTTGCTCGGTGGTACGTATGCAGGTTCTATTTTCCGCAATTTGAAGTTTCTGTATCACTAACTTTCGGAGGTCATCACGAACCTTATATCCGCAGATTGCGATACAAATGATCTAAATTGGGTAGCACCAATCAGGATGATAGGTCAAAGTCAATTAAATTTGACTTCTATATTACGCTCTAGCAAAACCCATCATCTCGGTTTTTCTGAAATTTCTGGTGATTAATATGCAAACTTGGATTGAACATTTGGCATTGCGTTTGAATTAGATTTTTCCGATAATTGGTGCAGTGAATGGTAACACAGAATTGGCCGAATTAACTTAATATAGGAAATTATTGCGAATAGAAACTATTCAGGGATAAAACAATCATTGACGTTTGACGTTGGTTGTTATGTGTGCTATTGAGGCTCAGAGTCTACGGGGGTTGTTTTTCTTGACGTTGCTCGACATAAAGAATGTCCAGTGTAAAATGTCCATGTCTCTTCCTCAATTTCAGCCTTCAACTAAAAAAGTCAAGTCATGGTTGCGGGATCTCCATCACTTGATCTACCATCCCTCGAGTGGATTGTATTATCTCCCTGTCAAATCACGCGAACCGCGTAATGTAAAACCTCGTTAGTGAAATCATCCCATCGTTCTCCGTCATGTAATATGTCATCAAGCAAATATACCTTCATTACTCCCATACTTTCAAGGCGAGTCTGCATTTCTGGCATGATGACGCTTGCGACCAAGAAGTTGATACAATCAGAGGGCGTTTCTGCAAAACTCTTTATAAAGGACCCAAAGCGTTCAAGCGCCCCTGCTGGGTCGCGGCCACCCTTGATTTCAATGGTGGCAATGGTTTGGTCGTTCCTTACGAATTCAATATCCGGCTCGGTTCCGAATGTCATCACTGTATCACTTGGCAACGAGTAGTGCCCAATTTCTGGGGCATCTTCCTGAATAATTCCTTTGATTTCCAACCACGACACAATCCGACTTTTTACCAATTCCTCAGCCATAAATCCAATCTTATTTCGAAACATCCCGTCAAGAGTGATCCCCATACTGGCTAGAATGTTGCGATAACCATTATCAAGTGTCCAATCCGACGATCCTTCAATGATTGAAGAAATTATGGTGTTGTAGAGGCAAGCCACCTTTTGAGCCGTTTCGTGACGAACGCGCACTCTAAGCCTGCTATCTTCCCAATTCGTTACATTTGTTGCCGCCTGAGCTACCCTTTTCCGCGAAAGTAGCGCCATACCACGATAATATAGTGAAGTCGTGGGGTGAGCGAAAAGAACATCGGGATGGGCAAACACGACCTTTGGCTCAACTGCTAAAATCAATACATGCCTCCAAGCGGACTGACTGATCATAAGTTCGTCAATGGGTTCAAAATTCAATTCATTTTGGAAGTCGTCAATGATCTGACGCTGTATCCTATCCTCTCTCTTGCGCAAAATGTCGGAGAATAATTGGGCTCGAAGCGTATCATCATTCATTATGTCGAACCCACCTGTAAACGCACTTGCGTAATTCTCGACGCCCAAAACGAGCCATTTGCTGACTGGAATTTCCCTTGCCTCTAGCGAGCTTCCATATGTTTTCGCATCTGAATCCAGCGGACTCGGCATAATCTGCCAAGATGAAATCCACTGGTATTTCCTCTCCGTGGTATTGAACGTTGTCGTTTACCATAATCACCGTTCCTCCAGGACGAACAATACGACCAAGTTCTGATATGACAACCGCCATCTCGAAAAAGTATTGTTCAATGAGCCTCATAACATTCTTGTTGCTCAGCTCACCTTCCTTATCCTTGAGAATTCCTAAAACTTCATGCACTGCGTCTTGTCGATTATACATCTGAACTGCCTGTCCAAACTTCTCTTGATTTGCCCCATAGGACTGTATCAATGCTTCACTCTTTGTCTTGTTTTCGACAGTGGCTGACAGCATTCGTTGGCGAAGTTCTGAAAAATCATCCTGACCTAAACCCATCCAAGCCAATTCAAGTGCATAAGTTCGGGTATAATCATACCGATTTGCGTAGGGCGGCGACGTAATTACCATGTCAAATTCTCCATCCGAGATGTTCTTGAGCAGTTCAAGACATGATCCGGTGATAAGTGTTGGTTTTCCACCACCGAATTGCTTCTTCAACGCGTCAATATCAACCTTGATTTCTCCTAGACGCCGCTTCAAGGCATCACTGAATGATGGAATATGACCCAGATCAACCGACGACCTCAAAGGCCTGTCAGCCCTTCGGTCCCATCGGAGATATTGGCCGTCTTTTCGGGTGTAGCTTGCCTCTTCCAAGACAGACATGCAGGCCAAGTTCAGTAATGCCTTTACGCCGACATCCCCGACTGTTGATAAAAACCGCCGAGCCCTCGCTATCTCTTTCTCTGTTTGTCGGGAAAACGCTCCAATTGTTATCCGCACATGTGGAAAAGCGAAGTCTGATGCAGTATCCTTCAAGTTGACCTCTTGCAATAGTGCAGACGCTTGTTTTCCGAAAGAATCCAGCGACAAGCCATTTGCCGCTTCGGCGATTGCAGAGCCAGCCAAAATGCCAACTGGCATTATTTCGATTCCCGTTGCCTCACGACCCTGTCCAGCGGCAATTAATGGTGTTGTGCAAATGCCTGCGAACGGGTCAAGAACGGCAGTCGGATCTTCTTTCTCTATCAGATCCGAGACAAGGCAACTGGAAAATCCTTCCTTGTATTTTAACCATCGAAGGCCTGGAGCATTTCGGTTACCCTGATAGGAGACAGTTTGACGGCTCAAAAGATTATTTGTTGATAGACGAGATCCGAATCGTTCCGCTAAATCTTGCCGTGCATGGACTGAACCACCATGCGGGGACACCGCAGTGAGGTTCACGACCTTGCACCTGCATTCAGCCCGTTGACTGTGATCAAATACTCGTTGGTCAGTTTCAAGCCTTTCACCCCTACAACAATTTCTGTCATCTGATTTTCAGTTTTCGCCTCTCTTAAGTTGTGCCTAACAACTAACTCCTTATTGTGCATTTCCAGATGTTTGAGCGAGATATTCTGGAATGTCCCCGGATAACCTCGCCTCATCATCGCACAGATTGACTTGATCCCGTTAGTGTAAGCCCATTCTCTAACATAATCCCCAACGGAATAGTTGGCCGAACTGCGCATGTGAAACATTTCCTTGTAGGCCGATTCCTCATATGTTAACATATCTGCATCTTCGCAGGATAGCATATTCTCAAATTCCTGCAACGTATCTTTGCAGTTAAACTGGGGACCTTGACAGGAATCATACCGGTGTCTCGTGCCTTGGCTCTGACTACAGCAGTATTGTCAACCTCAAATAGTCCAGAAAATGGGACGGTTTCCAGTTCGAAATGCTTAAGCAATCGCTGCAAAATGACCATGCTTTTCTGGCAGATACCCAAGATACTTTTCAATTTCATTGATAAGATATCATTCAGGTTGGTTGTTAGCAAGAATATACCGTTAGCCAATTCCTGTTTGTCAATTTCGACCCTTCTATCACTGTGCGCAACTTGATTGAGGAATTTATAATTATAGTGTATTCTTTACTGCAGTGCATCTGCTGGGATACTTGAGATACTATTGACTTCTTGGTAACTTGCAATGGGTTCAGTCCTTTGCGATAGGATTTTACGGGGCATTCATGCTTTTAATCTCCAGCAATTTAACTACCAAGTATCACACCACCCCAGGGAAGTCAACAGACAATTATTACTATTCAAATTAACTCCCTAAGCTGAAGATGTAGGGAAAGTTATATTTTGCTGTTACTAGTGAAGTTCTGATTGAATCTCTATTTTGTAATTCGGATTTTTTGTCCCCATGCCAGTTGATTTTGGCTACCGGGTCAAGTTATTTTAGCTGAACGTCTAGGGCAATAGGATGCTAAATCAAAAATATTGACCTGCGGTAGAATTTAATTTCAATTTGCCTGATAGTATTCCATATGGTTTTTTCCAAGCAATGTTTCTGCTCCGCTCTTGTCTAACACCCTTTTTTGCTTCAGACTTTTAGCAGGCTAAAAAAAGTGATTCTGCTAAGAAGCAGGTTATGAATAAAAACAAATTTCCCCAAAATTCTTTTAGGTCAACTTGCCAATCATAAGATTTGCGATTTTCGTAATCAGCTCTCTTTATTTCAAGCAAAGAGAGGCGTGAATACGTTAATCGGATTGATCAATCCACATTCATAACGCCATTACCCGACCATGCAATGATTAGGGTGCTTGGGACGATAATCCTTCACATTATTTTGGACCGCGTTTCTGGAAAAGGGTCATGTATTTTGTTGCTTACCCCTGAAAGAACAATCCATCTAAACGCAAAGCCTTCATTACCCTCAAATGATAACATCATCTGGCAGCTCCTTTCAAGTCAGAGAACAATCAACCTTATACACCCTCTTCTCTTGCTTCAATCCTTCGTTATACCCACCAATGTCACTCCAACAGGTCTCCGTGTGCTCTCTAAACAAGAATACCGGTACCATCCGCTGAGAGAAATCAATACCGCCCCTCAATCAATGCTGCTCTAAACCGACAATCAAAGAGACAGTAGTATTGGACACATCCGCAACAACCAACCATCAGAACGACCACTCAAGCCCTAATCGTAAACCATAAGACGTGTCATCCGCACCCAATCCATGCGCATACACCATCCCATGAAACTCCGTGTCACCCTGATGCAATACACCCCCAATATCCAATAACAGACGCGTCGCCTTCGCCTGACTTGATAACACCTCATCACCAACCATCACACGACTCGCTTCACTCACCGCCGTCTCAATACCCGCCGAACCGCGCAACACAACACGACGGTCCTCATTCGCCTGAACCATCGTCCGCTCACCCCGGACACCAACACCCGCTATCACCTGACGCTCCTGACCACTCACACGTAAGCCCAACGAATCCTCAAACGGGGTCACCGAGACATTCGCATGCTTCAACCATCCCCGACCCGTCACACGGGTCTCGTCATCAACACGAAAGTGACG
>MPNP01000156.1 GCA_002239085.1 Rhodobacteraceae bacterium bin131
AGACCATCAGTTCGGGTCGGATGCCGGAGAAGAATAAGTTATCCCTGAAGCACTGGCTCTCGCAGGAACTTGCGGCGGTTGTACGAAAGCAACCGGATTTAACCGTTGTGACCATTGCGGATGGTGCACCCGATAATTGGTCGTATCTCAGTCATTTATCCTCGGTTACGGAAGTACTGGATTATTATCAATATGCCGATATCGGCATAATTATCATGCCTGTACACATCTGTCGAAGGCCTCTGAATATGCACATGCGAAGGAGCGCTGGTATCACAACAATCGGCGTATCCTACGGAATAAAGAGACTGGTGTCACACGCGTCATTGGAGCCATTCGTGGTCTGCGAGACCGGGCCAAGACGGCGACGGCAAAAAAAAGAACTCACTGTGATTTTGACATCCTTTCGGACGCACCGTCACCGGATGCATTATGCGTTGTTGAAAGCGAGGGGCTTACCGATAGGTTCGGGCATAGTTGACTACGAACAGGACCCATATCGGGGAGCGGATGAAGCGTTCAGACATGCACTGGGGAAATAATGTGGGAAATCTTGATTGAGATATCACAAAAAAGCACTTGGAAATGGATTGTGAAGGAGATCAATACCCGAGACCCAGACAATGATAACTGGAAACAGTATTATAAGAAAAAAGCAGCATGAGTTGATTGATATGTCGCAATCTGAGAATCGTACCCACCCGCTCATTCAAACCCTCTGATTACCTTTGTTTAGCCCGAAGGTTTGAGGTTCTCCACCCAACAAAGCACGGGAATTGGTTTAACATGGCCGTAATTGCAACCAATATCCTTACTTGCCAATGTCTTGCACGGTGTATCCCTGACCGTACAACGATAGTGCGTGAAACCAAGGCTTGGACTGATTATTGGAATGAGACAGCCAAGCCGATTGATTGGCAGTTAAATCCGAGGAAGCACGCATCAAGTTGAAATTGTTTTATCCAATAGATTAATTTTCTTCATTCTTACTATTGACAAAAATAGCAATGTTTATTAAATCGTAATACTTACGACCGTCCTAATAATTGGGATGGTATTAAATCTTATCACTATAAGGAAAATTCGATGGAATATTCTAATGAACAACTACTCAACTATGTCAATAGAATTAAACTCTCACAACAGCAGAAATCTTCTTTTGTCAATCAAATTGATAATTTGAAGGAAAAGGCGACCAAAGCTATCAATAAAATGGATAATACTAAAGTCACTAATGTGAAAAGAGCAGGGTCGTGGAAAAAGGGCACAGCCCTGGCTCCAAATGCTTCTCAATCAATTGATATTGACATGGTTTTCTTCTTGGATGTTGATGATAACTTATCCTTTGATGCCCAGGAACTTCGAGATGACATTATTGAAGTCTTATGTGAGGCTTATCCAAATAAACACAAGTCAGACTTTAATAGCGGCCAGAAAACTATCGGGATCGTTTTCCGAAGTAGCGGTCTTGAAGTAGACATTGTTCCTTTTATCCCAGAAAGGGGAAATACGACATATGGTAGGCAGCCGAGAAAAAAACTTAATTCTGGTGAGTTTAAAACGAGTGTCGATAAACAATTGGAATTTATCAGAAAAATAAAAATCAAATACCCAAATTTTAAGCATGTAGTCCGTATCTTAAAAAGCTGGAAGAATTATAAAGAACTCGAATTATCCTCTTTTTCCATTGAACTTGTGGTTGCATACCTAATTTCCACCGGCGGGATATCTGGTTCCTCAATTAACGAAGCCATCATAAATTTCTTTGTTTTTCTGAGGAAAGATAAGGCCTTACAGGTTTATTTCACTGATGCAATTGGGAAAAAATCTAGTACATCCCCTTGGATAGCCGACCCTACTAACAACGAGAATAACACAATACAAATGACTAATTATGAATGGGAAGAGGTTGTAGAAATGGCTGAAAATAGTTTTGAAACTATTTCTTATGCCCTAATCGTACAAGAAAAATACTTAACCCTGAACTTATGGAGAGAAGTATTTGGACCAAGCTTTAATATAGAGGAGCAAAACTGATGAGTACTATCACACAAACCTACACACGAATAGACATCCGGAACGTAATCGAAGCTTTTCAGGCTGATTTGTTGATGCTTGCGTTTAGAACACAAGCCATGGAAATTAAACGTGCTAAGGAAAATGGTAAAGATGTATTACAGATGGCTTTAGCAGAGTGTTTGGATCGCATTGATATTCAACTGTATGATTTTAATGGAGTTTTGGTAAGAGCCCACAAATATACTGTACACAGAGGCATATTGCGTAGCACCGAGCGACCAGGAGATAATGCATGGCCGTGTTTACCGAACGGCAGTCTCGAATGTATTGTCACCTACTCAGATCTTCAGAAATCAAAAAAACTTAAAGAATCTGGTAATTTAATATTAAATTGGAAGTCCCCATCACTGTCAACCGATTATACTGGGATGCAAAATGTTAGTTCTAGATATTATACAAGCCAGAACTATGGCCTGCAGAGAGAAGCATTTACAATAAAATAGGATGAGAAGATGCAACAAAATACATTTGATGCTCAGCTACAACTCCCATCTCGAGAGTTAAAAAATATCGCATCAACACTCATTGGTTTTGAAAAGCATTATGAAATATTGAAAAAACATTTGATGCTTGTACTCATGTCTGATCAAATTGAAAATTGGAGTAAAAAGTACCATCAACAGATATTACCCTTATGTGAAGTTATCAAACAAAGATACCCACTATTTCTATTTAGTGGTGATGTTGGAACTGGAAAAACTGTTACCGCTGAGTGTGTTGCAAATCGGCTTACTTCTGACATGGAAAGAGAAGGATATTTACTAAAAATGAGCACTCGCGTTAGAGGAAGGGGACTGCACGGGGAAATGAGTCAACTTATCCAAGAAGCGTTTGAAAATCTGAAAACCCAAGCAGGGAAAAAACGTTTATCTTTTTTATTGATTGACGAGGCAGATTCCATTGCATCACTTAGGTCAACAGAACAAATGCACCAAGAAGAAAAAGCAGCAGTAAATACATTGATTCAAAAAATCGATAACATACGACGAAGTGGTGGCAGAGCAGTTGTATTTCTTTGCACAAATCGTGCAAACGTTATAGATCAGGCTATAGTAAGGCGAGCTGCCAAACACATCGAATTTTCACGTCCAAGTAAAATTCAGTGTCGAGAGTTGCTGATACAAGACCTCAATGGAATAAATGTGACCAATGAAGAAATCGATGAATTAGCTGATATTACAAGCTCTGGTGGACATTATGGCGATATCGGTTATACCTACTCAGACTTTCGCTTACGTTATTTTCCAGAAGCACTTGCCCGGGCCTTTCCAGACCAGGGTTTGAATTTTGATATTCTTAAGAGAACAGCATTGGAGACAAAACCAAGCCCAAGGGTAGCTTAATATGCAGAAAATTGATGAAACGCTAGAAGTGAAACATTTAAAAAACTTAAGACGAAAGGCTGAAATTTGTAGATTTTCTCACTCGGAATTAAGTCGTAATATTAAAATTATTCGAGATTGGAATTCATTTGCTATCACTTTATTCTCTTTGTTATCAGCCGTGTTTTTGGGATTGTATTTTCGTGGGATTTTGGCAGACGAATGGGTATTGATAATAATCTATCTCATACCTTTTTTCGTTACTCTTCTACAGACTCTAGACAATACAGTATTTCACTGGTCAAAAAGGCAATCTCGTCATCAATCAGCAGTTGAAATTTGGGGAGGGTGGATAAGGGAAGCATCTTATATTGAAAAATTTATTCCTAAATTTTCTGAAGATGAGGTTATGGAAAAGACACAAAATTTACAAGAAAAGTATATAAGTTGCATGAGCAATACTGAGCAAATACCTAACAATAAATTCCTCAAATATAAAGAGAAATTCTACCAACAAGTATCTGAATCCAAAAAACTTGATCAGAAGTATCAGCCCGTATCAGAAGAAAAAAAATGAATGAAAGATTTAATCATTTACATGCTTCACAAGCTGAAAAGTTACAATTTATAAATTTTCTTACCCATTACGATGGTGCCGTAAATCGTGAGGACCTCATACATCGATTTGGTATATCCAAGGCTACAGCAACCAATCTAATTGCAGCGTATAACCAAATTATGCCTAATAACCTCAGGTACAACATTCGCCACAAGCGTTATGAGACTAGCAATGAATTTAAGCCCAACCCTAATGTTAAATTATTAATTGATCGAATGCCAATTTATACTATGCCAAAGTTACATAGCTCGGTTGAAAATGAAGGGGTTGAAAAAATTGCATTGATTTCACGAGCTATTCAGAGAAACCTAACGCTATTGATCACCTACAATTCTGTCTCAAGTGGTACAAATAAAAGGCAAATTATTCCCGTTGCTTTTGCTGATAATCTACTCCGATGGCATTTGCGAGCATATGATAGAAAAAGGCAAAAATTTATAGATTTTGTTTTAACAAGAATTCAAAAGGTTTCTTTAATTAGAGACGATGTGATTCAACCCCATGAACACCCGAATAATGATCAACAATGGCATTTGTTTATTGATTTAATAATTAAACCTCACCCTCATAATTTGGCTGATTTTCACTCCTTTGATTTAGGTAAGGAATGTTATTGGATCAGGATACGAGCTGCAATGGCCAGTTACTTTCTTAAACTGTGGGGTGTTGACTGTACAAAAAGTGCATCTTTAAGAGGGAAGGAATATCAGTATCGGTTAGCTAATTTGAAGGAAGTCTCTGAAGTCGTAAATTTAGAATTAGCACCCGGATATAATAGTGAAACTTAATCCAATAACTGTTTTCTGTGAGCCACAGTATTATAGAAGGACATAAATTCTATAAATATAAACAATAAATTAACATAAGGGTACCTCTAACCCCGATAGAGTTTGCCATAGATTTCATGGAAACCCAAACGTCGCGGTGTTCTTCATGGATGGTATGGATATTGACCATCTGGAGTGGTGGTGATTGTGGGGCCTTGGCTTTGGACGTGATGGCCGTTTCTTTGGGTGACCATAAGGCTGGTTGTTCGTCATGGTGTAGCCGTGCTTTAGCATATTCATCCAACTTAACTAATTGTTGGATGTCGTCGGGATGGGTGTCCATGTTGATACGTTGGACGATGCGTTGGCGCGGTTGGCCATCTTTATTGCGGTAGCTTGCAACGATTTGGACGGAGGATTTTTGGTTTTGGGGGATGTTTTTGTTCGGATGTACATAATGTTTTGACTTTAATAATGAAAAAAGAATTTTTTGCGTTGATTCGAGACGAGGAAATGTTAAAAGTCAAATAATTATTTACCTTAGACACTACCAGAGAGTAATCCAAATGACACACTGCAGAATGTAGATCTGCTGGGGATTTAAAAAAAATGAAATAGCGAAAATGGAAGCAAAGTGTCGAACTCAGGTGAAAAGGATCATTGTTGAAAAACAAGTTGGGTCAAAAGGAATGGTACGAAAGACGAGGATAAACGTGGCTGTAAGAATTGGAGTTAGGCTATAAAAACTGGCAAAATATTAATCAATAAAGGTGTGAAATGAAGGCTTGACTCTGACCCTCAAATCAAGGTTGTTTTGACCTTCATTCAGAGTGTGATCAGGGTTGAATCCACCCTCCAATCATCACCGTCCCACCGTCACCCTAAAAAATCTCAGAAAAAACACTGATTTCAGGCTCTTTTTGGCCGAAATTCACGCCAATCACACGTTGCCCTAGAAATCATCACACACGACCCCCTTGAACCCACCATTCGAGCCTGACAATACGCGATAAAAGTGGGGACATTAATCGCGGTTAACATCCGCTTGAAATTATAACACAACGTCATCAGGTTCAACTCACCACGACACTTGGCGAGACCACGCATCAGGAAAT
>MPNP01000157.1 GCA_002239085.1 Rhodobacteraceae bacterium bin131
AAATTTGATAATGCCTTATATTTTTTCCAAGAATTATTGTTGCTCATTTGATTTTTGAGTTCAGGCATGTTATCGCTGAACTTAAGAACATGGTCAATCCCCGACACGCTTATATGTCATTTAAGGTCATCATCATTTCTTGAACCGCATTAGGTTGGCTTATCAGTCTGTAGTTGAAATTGTAAATCTGCGGTGTCATGAAGTTGCTTGTTGAGTTGGGCAATCTGGAGTTTGCGAGTTGACCTGGAGTGTACATCATAAAGTCGGGCGCAATGTTAAGACGTCGGTATGATTCCTTTGTGGTTACCAAGGATGTTCATTATCCAACGGATGTCAGTTTGTTGCAGGATGGGGTCCGGTGTGATATTTGTATTTCAATCCATTTGGTCAAGGCGACTTAGGTTGGTGGCAATGGAAGTATCAGCTTGCATCGGTCAGGATAAAATTCAATGCGATTAGCCCATCTTTATCCAAATCAATTACTGATGTGTCATCTTGTTAGTATTATATCTTTTTGCCTATTATTGTTGCACCATTTACTAGACACATTTTGCGCTAATTTTCATGCGGTCTTCGTATTTCGGAAATTGGAACAATCATCTTAATTTTCTCAATCATCTGTAATTTCATCCCATTTTTTTATTTGTGCTAATAATCCTTCATCATAATCAGAAAGATATTGCAAAGACCCATCTAGTTTGATCTCTTTCACTACTGCCCCATTTTTATCTGAATAATCTTGAAATGACCATATTCCTACCTGTTCACGATTGAGCACTGTTATTTCATTGGAAACTATTTTCTTGTTTTCATTCCGAATATCCGAATGATAAACAATATTTGCTAACGCACTTACCAGCCAATCACTGTTAGTTGTCACAAATACGAGAACACCTTTTTGTACTAATTCTGCTAATTGATTTGCTAGTTTGACCTGCATGACGGGATTAAGACGAGATTCGGGTGCCTCAATTATTAAGAGCATTCCCGGCTTGATTGCGTATCGGAGGAATAATACGATTGGAGCTAGCTCTGATACCATTGATGAAGCATTTTCTAATGGTAGGTCCTCTTTCAAGCCCTCAAGCTGATATGAAAAAATGGGATCATTCATATCCTCTGAGAGCTTAATTTTCACACGTCCTCGTAAAATTTCTTTTTTAACGTCATTGCTAAGATATTTCTCTCTGCCCCTTTTTCTTTCATTCTCAATTAGCTGTACTAGAAATTTGGCATGTGCTCTAGTCATACTTGCTTGTCCGCTAGTTTTGCGCAGTTCCGTCATAGAGGCTGAGGCAATCAGTGAATTGACTACAACATTGTGTATAAGCTTGACCCCTGTCCTGTCTGTAGGTAGGTAAAATTCTTGTGTTGTCAGAGGTCCAAAACATGACGGATCGATCAAAGAAATAATGATGTCAACAAAATGAATACCAAATATATTTCTTTGGGAACTGCTCAAAGATTTAGAATTTATTGAATATTGCAAAACAAACTCTGCTTCTTCTTTGAGTTTTTTAATTGTGCTATCATTCTGGGGAATTGGTATAGAAGATGGAAAAACAAAATTGCTTTTGGGTTCAGGTGATAATTCTGTAAAGTTGCTTGCAAGATGATTGACGCACATTCCAGGATTATATTTTCGCTTAACAGATGTCTTCAATTTGATTTGAGCGAAATAGCTTTGGATTTTTCTGGGTAAGGATTTAACACCATCAGTGCCATAACACCGCATAATTTCTTCATTTGCAAAAAAGGATAGTCTTTTGTTAAAAACTCTTTTTGCTAATCGTCGGAATTTACGGTCAAACACTAAATCTTTTCGCCGTCTTTCCTTAAGTTGTTTGAGCAAATTTTCAGCAGTCTTTTCAATTGTTTCAGCAAATTCTGAATTGGAATGACTCTCTGTTTCAAGGGTAAAACTGTAATAGCTTGGATAGATTCTCGTTTTAGCAAGGGTACGTTGTAAAGCATTATTCAAATTAGCAAAATATGACTTGTCAGAATTATATGGTCTGACCAATATAGTAAGTGGACGGATTTCTAAGTTTATCTTTGAAATTGGGCCATAGTTGAATTCTTCATTTGAGTTTGAACTCTTTGAGTGAGCATTCATTTCATTCTCCAAGTGGAAGCCATTATTGAGAAGTTTCGAATTTACGTGAAATTAAAACTTTACGGAATTATAAGTTGTGGGCTTAAAATCTCTTTTTGAGTGATTATGTCTTTATCCCCAATAGGGTTTATCATGAATTTAATTTCAATTTATCAGAAATATCCAGACCAAGAAGCGTGTATTGAAAAACTGGAATGAGTAAGATGGGATGATTATACAAAATGTCCCCATTGTAAATCTGATAAGGTTGCCAGAAAAGGTGAATTGGATAGAGTTAGTCGTTGGAATTGTTATTCTTGCAATTCCAGTTTCAATGTTTTATTAAAAACCGTAATGCAAAAAAAACAAGAGTTCCTTTACAAAAATGGTTTTTGGCTATTGGTTTGATGATTAATGCCAAAAAGAGTTTCTCTAGTTGTCAATTTGCAAGAGATTTAGACCTTACGCAACTGCTTTATTGATGCAATATAAAAACCGAGCTGCAATGATTTCAAAACAACAACCTTTGTTAAGCGGTATTGTTGAAGCAGACGAAACTTATGTTGGTGGCAAACCTCGCAAGTCAAACAAACACAATACCCCCCCCCATGGGAAATCCAAGCGTAGTAGAGGAACCAATAAAACACCTGTTATTGGAGTTGTAGAACGAAACGGTAATGTTAGTGCAAAGGTTTCTGATAACCTCAAAGCCGGAAGCATTACCCGCTTTCTTAAGGATGAGGTTGATCCTCAAAATTCACTTTTAATTGCAGATGAATTTACTGGGTATGTTGCAGCTTGCAAAATAATACCCCACTCAGTTATTAACCATCAAAAGCAGTATGTTGATAGGGTAATCCATACCAATACCATTTTAAGTTCTTGGGCTTTGCCCAAGCGTTCATATATGGGGTCACAGCACCATTATTCAAAAAAATGGATGCCCCTTTATATTGCCGAGCAATGTTGGAAATACAATAATCGTGAAAATGATGATGCCTTCCTGAGCTTCTTAAAAGGTGTGGTGGCATGAATCATCTTTATTATGGTGATTGCTTAACCATTATGCAGGAATGGCCACTTGACTATGTTGACCTGATTTATTTGGATCCACCCTTCAATTCCAACCGGTCTTATAATGCTATTTATAAAGATGAAACTGGGTTGCCGCTTCCGGACCAGATTGAGGCATTTTGTGATATGTGGGAATTAGATAGGGAAAGGGAAAGAGCCATCAAGCATATGCCGATTTTATTAAGGGAAAATGGTATTGATGATGCTACAACCGAATTTTGGCGGCTGTGGATGAATGCCCTACGAGATACACAACCCAGTCTTTTAGCCTATTTATCTTATATGGTTGAACGCTTGCTTGTCATGAAGCGTATATTGAAACCAACAGGAAGTATTTATTTACACTGTGACCCAACCGCTAGTCACTATATTAAGGTTATGATGGATGGTATTTTTGGCCATAAGAATTTTTTAAATGAAGTTATTTGGCATTATCAGACAGGAGGTGCAGGAAAACGATTTTATGCCAAGAAACATGATTCAATACTTTTTTATTCAATAGGAAAACATTACAAGTTTTATCCTAATAGAATCCGGTTTCCTCGAACTGAAAAATCTCTTTTGAGAGCCCAAAACCCTAAAGGAGCAAGGATTTCAGAAGATAATGATACCAAGTTACCCTTGGATGTATGGACTGATATTTCGGCATTAAATCCTGTAGCTAATGAGAGAATGGGTTATAATACACAAAAGCCTGTTGAACTTTTAGAACGGATAATTAAAGCCAGCAGTGACCCAGGGGATGTTGTACTTGATCCTTTTTGTGGTTGTGGAACAACTGTTGAAGCAGCACAAAAACTCGGTAGAAAATGGATTGGTATTGATATAGCTATTCATGCAATTAAACGGGTTGCATCTGTCAGGTTAGAAAACAGAATTGGATTAAAACAAGGAAGAGATTTTGAAATTCAAGGAGTACCTCGTAATCTGGAAGGAGCACAAGATTTATGGGAAAGAGATAAATACCATTTTCAAAAGTGGGCTGTTGAGCAAGTGGACGGCTTTGTAACCTCTAAAAAATCCAATGATGGTGGAATAGATGGGCGAATATATATTCGTAAAAATTGGCAGTCCAAAGATTTGGATAGCATGGTTTTGGAGGTTAAGGGCGGTAAGAATGTATTTATTGGTGATGTTAGAGCATTAAGGGGAGTTCTTGACAATGATAATGCCTTAATGGCAGGTTTAATTGTAATGAATAAACCTACTGGTACAAAACTAACTAATTTTAATAGATTTATGGCTGAAGCTGGTGATTTAACTATTGATGGTTTTGATTATCCTAAAATGCAGTTGTTATCTGTTGAAGAGATATTTGAAGGAAAAAGATTTATTACCCCTTCTATTGTGGGAAAAACAGATAATCAACCAAGTAAATTATCAGGCTGGGATACAGTTCAAGCCCATAACTCATGATTCAGTATTTTTATTTAAGATTCACATTGGTGTTACAAGATCATTTGATGACGACAATCCAAGCCGAATTGACTTCGCTTGATTTGACGCAAAACAATGTGAGGTCATATCAAAAATTTATTTGGCGATGTATCCTATTCTTGGAATGCCCATCACAGTGGGCCAACTCCTAAGGCATCAACAGATTGGCAGTAAATTTATTTGCTTCGGCATCCTCTTTCGGGTAAAGACCTAATTGAGTTACCAAGAGAGAAAAGTGATTTATTACCCTTAATATGAGAGGAAAAATAGATGGTGATTTCTAATGAAGTATTTGCTGAAATATTGGGATTTCTGACAGTATGGCTGATTTTGGCGACTATAATTGAGGAGTCAATCGGATTGCTATTCAATTGGAGAATATTTAAATCATTTTCAGAGGGAAAAGGATACAAAACACCTATCGTCTTTTTTGTTTCACTTGCATTCTGTTATGCATATGGAATTGACTTGATATATGAAATTTTGAGAATTACTCAAATGGCAGATGTAAGTAAGGGAAGTTACTTTATAGGTTATATAATAACTGCTGCATTTTTGGCCGGAGGAAGCGGAACTGTTTATAAGACCATTGAAAAAGTTAGGAAGACAAGATCTCAAAGTGACACCCAACCATAGGTGGACTAGTGCAAGAATAACCATTCGTAATTTACGGCTTTTACGATGAACTCAAAATCCATCTGAAGAAAGAAATTATAGTTCCTATTCCGGGGTAGGAAATCACACGGATTTGCTCTCTCAGGTCTACCAGTTCTCTTGGCTTCAGACATTGGCTTGATTCCCAAAAATTAAGTTCCCATTTTATCAGGGTTTGAGACCAATAAAAGTCGGTTTTCAAAATGTTGAAACCTTGGTCAAATATAATGCAATCACCCGCCCCTCTATCTTATTCATATGGTTATTTGACATTAAAAATTCCACATATTGGGACTAAGAACCAGACAGTTAAATTGGTCCGCTTCCAAGATATAGTCCGACATTAATCCCTCCGACATGTCGGTACAGCTCATGATGAAAACGAAATCGCAACCTTTGAAGACATTACCAAGTTCACCATGAATGAACTGATACTTGAAACCAAGGGTCAACTATTGAGGAACTGGGAAAGTATTCAATATGGCCTTTAGTTGAATAATTTCACAGTCTCATCAGCTTCATTAAGTGATTGCTTAGTATGGTATGCAATGTACTAAGTTAATCTGATAACCAGAAATCACCCTATCACTTTGATTGC
>MPNP01000158.1 GCA_002239085.1 Rhodobacteraceae bacterium bin131
TTTGGAAATCGTTTAATCGTGACTAGTTTTATAGCGGAGGTATAATTGGATAAAATCGGTGTTCTTATATGCGGTCATGGTTCGCGTTCCAGTGAGGCAGTAAAGGAGTTTTCCAACGCTGCACTTCAAATTCCAAAATATCTCCCCAAAGACTGGACTCTGGAATATGGCTACCTAGAATTCGCCAATCCTGTCCTTCGGGATAGCTTGGATACGCTTAGGAAAAAAGGCTGCACAAAAATTCTTGCTACTCCGGGAATGCTTTTTGCCGCAATGCACGTCAAAAATGATATTCCATCTGTTCTCAACAGTTATTCACAAAAGCACTCCATTCCTATTCTGTTCGGTAAAGAACTTGGTATTGACCCGATGCTCCTTGAAGCGTCAGTCTCACGTATCAAATCGGTTATGGAACCAACCGACAACGAAGATCCAATCCCTCTTGCAGAAACCTGTCTTGTTGTCATCGGAAGAGGAGCATCCGACCCTGATGCGAATTCCAATGTCTCTAAGGTTGCACGACTCTTATGGGAAGGCATCGGTTTTGGATGGTGTGAAGTCGGATATTCAGGAGTTACTTTCCCTTTGGTTGAGCCTTGTCTTGAGCATGTAGCCAAACTTGGCTACAAGCGGGTTATTGTTTTTCCTTATTTCCTTTTTGGGGGGATTTTAATTGATAGAATCTATGGCTTTACTGATCTTATCGCGAGTAAATATCCTAATATTCAATTTCTGAAGTCCCCTTACCTTAACGACCATCCCAAGGTCGTTGAGCTCTTTGCCGAAAGAGTAAAAGGCGCCCTGACTGGTGATAATGCCATGAATTGCTCAATGTGCAAATACCGAACAAAAGTCGTTGGATTTGAGAATGAAATCGGAATGATTCAGGAAAGCCATCACCACCATGTTGAAGGTCAAGGAGCTTCAGCGCCAGGGTCAAACGTCGAAAGTTGCAAGCTATGTGATACTTTTTGTACGGGGGCTTGTCGGATTAATCAAGACAATCATGACCATGGTCACCACCATCACCACCACCATTATCCTCACAGCAATCACCCGCATGGGCCGGAAAGCGTTCGGAAGTACCTGAAGGAATAAATGTGATTTACGAAAAAAATCCCCAAAAGATTTATGAAAAGAGTTTTTGTATAATTCAGAATGAAGTTGATCTGAGTCGCTTTCCTCCTGGATTAAGAGATATCGCAATCAGAATTATTCATGCATGTGGAATGACAAATATAATTGAGGAATTAAGATATTCGGATTCTATACTTCAAGCGGGACTGAGCGCACTGAATTCCAAGCCAACAATATTCTGTGACACTTACATGACCGCCAATGGGATAATTCAATCCTTCCTTCCACCATGTGCTCAAGTTGTGGTTTCCGTTGATTCACCCGAGGTCTACGCCCTCGCAAAAAGCAGTGCTACAACTCGCTCAGCGGCCTCAGTTGACTATTGGTATCCCAAAATTGAAGGGAGTATCGTGGTGATAGGAAATGCCCCTACCGCCTTATTCCGATTACTTGAACTCATTCGCAAACATAACAAAAAACCATCCCTGGTAATCGCTACACCAGTTGGCTTTGTCGGGGCTTCTGAGAGTAAATTAGAGCTAGCAAACAATGTCCTTGGACTAGACTTTATTACCGTATTGGGAAGGCGGGGAGGTTCGGCAATTGCCGCTGCTATAGTCAATGCTCTCAGCAGCATTAATCAGCAAAAACTTGAATTTGACGCAACTTAGAGCAGTCCAAATCCATGACTCGACCTTGGTTACATATTGTTGGCATTGGTGAAGCAGGCCTCAATAGCTTGAACACAGAAGCATTAAACATTCTTTATGAAGCTGATGCCATTGTAGGAGGAGAACGGCACCATCAATTAGTCCACGCTTTAGAGGGCGAAAAAATCGTATGGCCATCTCCTTTTTCAACCCTTAAGAATGAACTTGCGAAATTTCGCCCTAAGACAGTTGTGGTCCTGGTTACTGGTGATCCGCTCTGGTATTCAGCAGGCTCAAAGTTGGCCTTGGAATGGCCCGCTGAAGAAATCCAATATTATCCTCAAATCTCAGCTTTTCAACTTGCGTGTGCACGCATGAAATGGAGCATTCCCGACGTAGAAACACTCACTATTCATGGCCGCCCTGCCTCTCACATCATTCCGTATCTGGCACCGAACAATAAACTTGTTCTTTTAACCACGGACAACACTTCTCCAAGCACTGTCGCTCATATTCTTAATGAGCGCGGCTACAACTCTAGTGAGCTGACAGTATTCGGTGCTATGGGAAGCGCTTGTGAAGTTGTCATTCAAGGCAGGGCAGGATCGTGGGAAAAAACTGAGGCGGCAAACACAATTCCACAATTTCATACCCTTTGTGTTCTGTGTAAACCCCAAACGGATCATGTCATTATCTCTAAAGGTCCAGGTCTCCCAGATCATGTTTTCCTGAATGATCGTAACTTTACTAAATGTGAAGTGCGCGCGATTACTGTTGTTGCCCTTGCTCCCTTTCGTAACAAAGTGCTTTGGGATTTGGGGTGTGGAAGCGGTACGGTTGGCATTGAATGGGCCCGATTATCTTTTGAAGGAAGCGTTTATGCGACAGAAAAAAATCAAACACGTTATGACATATCGTGCCAAAATGCCGAACGATTAGGAACCCCTAGGTTCAAGGTACACAAGGGATTCAATAAAGACCTTATTAACCAGTTCCCCGACCCAGATTCAGTGTTTATTGGAGGGGGGTTAGATATCGATCTGGTCACGCAGTGTATTGACCGTCTTAAACCATATGGCCGGCTTGTAATAAATTCGGTTACGTTGGAATCACAAGTTCTTCTTGTGAACTTATACAAACAATTTGGTGGTGAACTCATTCAAATTGCGATTGCGCGTGTCAAACCCGTTGGTTCGTTCTTAGGATGGGACCAACATCAACCTGTCATTCAATGGAGGTTTGGAAAGTGACTGGAACACTCATTGGGGTAGGAGTTGGCCCAGGCGATCCAGAATTAGTTACCCTGAAGGCTCACCGAATCATCCAAGGAGCCAAAGTTATCGCTTATCCTTCAACGGAGGAAGGAGAGAGTTTTGCCCGTGAAATTGTTGCCGATTACGTCCCCAGCGGTGTCGTTGAGATACCAATCAAAATTCCTATGGTGGCCGAGAGATATCCAAGCCAAGTGATTTATAATGAGGCTTATACATGCATCAATCATCACCTGTCATTTGATCAAAATGTCATTGTCATATGTCAAGGAGACCCTTTTTTCTTTGGCTCGTTCATGTACCTTTTTTCAAAGTTTGTGAATAAGGTGCCCATAGAGGTCATTCCCGGAATTACTTCCCTTACCGCCTGCTCAGCCGTGTCGTTACGACCACTTTGTGCTCGCTCAGACACTGTAACGGTCATCCCTGGGAACCTTAACGATAATGAACTAGAGCAGGCACTCAAAGGTGAAGGTGCCTTCGCAATTATGAAGGTTGGCCGACACCTTGATCGCCTTAAATCAATCTTGGAAAGGTTAGGGTTGTTCAATAGATCGACCTATATCAGCCATGCAACCTTAGCAAACCAAGTTGTGGCACCACTTTCCAAGGCCCCAGAAATAGCACCTTATTTCTCAATGATACTGATTCCAAGTGAAGACAAATATGTCACCTACTAATCCAATTGTGGTTTGCTTCAGCGCGAGCGGGACAAAGATTGGAAAAAAACTTGTCAAGCAGTTTGGGGGTAAGTTACTGACTAAAAGTTTATCTCCCAATCAGACAATACCTGATCAGTTGCAAAGTGCTTTCTTGGGTCAAGTACCCATTATCGGCATTTGCGCCTCAGGTATACTTATTCGAATTTTGGCGCCTTTGCTTGCTGATAAAATCCAAGAACCACCTGTCGTTTGTATTTCGGATGATGGTCAGTTTGTCATTCCATTACTTGGCGGGCACAATGGGGCTAACAGGCTTGCTGAAGAGATCAGTTCTTTACTGAAAAGCCAAGCCGTTTTTACTACGGGAAGTTATACATCTTTTGGATTGTCACTTGTTGAACCCCCAGATGATTGGAAATTGGACAACCCTGATCATTCCAAATCAGTAGCCTCAGCCATATTAAATGGGCGAAGAGTTGTGATTGAAGGATATTCCAAATGGATCAAGCCCTTGAGTCATTTTCCCAATGTAACGTTCCAATCTCAAGACATCGCAACCAATAAAATTGCAATCATTGCTGAAGGGTCACCATCTCTCAACTATTTCCAGAAATACATAGCCATGGGGATTGGATGTGTCAGAGGTTGCTCAACAAGTGAATTGCTGAACCTGATTGAATCCAAACTGGTTGAGATTGATATATCCCTTAATAATATTGAAGGAATTTACTCTGTTGATATCAAATGCGATGAGCATGCTATCCATCAGGTTGCAAGAAAACTCAATCTTCCTGTCAGGTTTTTCTCCGCTAAAACTCTGGAAAAGTTGCGACCAAGACTGAAAAATCCTTCGGAAGTGGTTTACCGCGAGATTGGTTGCCATGGAGTGTGTGAAGCGGCTTGCCTTGCACGGGCCGGCGAGGACGGTAGGTTGATACTGCCCAAAAGCAAAACACAAAATGCAACCATTGCCCTAGCTCACATTGGCACTTACAGGACCTTGCCGGGGACTCCAAGGGGGAGATTGTCAGTAGTTGGTATCGGACCCGGGAAAATAACAATGCGTTCTCCAGAAGTCACTCAAGCGCTAACACTAGCCGATGAAGTAGTAGGATATAGAGGATATCTTGACCAACTTGAAGCCATACCATCTCATTCAGCCTTGGTCCCTTTTGAACTTGGCGAGGAAGAACAACGATGCCGTTACGCCTTGGAAGCTGCTGGTAAAGGTAAGCAGGTAGTGTTAGTGTGTTCTGGTGATAGTAGCATTTATGCCATGAATTCGCTCGTCTTGGAATTAATTGAAATTCCGCAAAATCAAGGAGGTGTCTCGGAACTGGCAAAAAAAATTGAACTCAGATTTTTACCTGGGATTTCAGCTTTTCAGGCCGCATCAGCAAAGGCCGGTGGTTTGATTGGACATGATTTTTGTGCTATTTCACTTTCCAATTTACTTACAGATACAGATACTATTCTTCGTCGTGTTAAAGCGGCGGCGCAGGGAGACTTTGTCATTGCGTTCTATAACCCCGCTTCCAAAAAGCGAAAGTGGCTTTTTGAAGAAGCAATTGAACTCATTCGGATTCACCGCTATTCTCATACACCTGTATTGATTGCTAAAGCTGTTTCAAGGCCCAATGAAAATATCACCATCAGATCCCTGAGTGAGGTCCAAGTTAATGACATTGATATGTTCACTATTGTGATCATTGGCAACAGCCAGAGTCGGATGTTCTGGAGTGGATCAATGCTTAATGGTATTAATGGTTATTGGGGCTATTCGCCACGGGGGTATGACCAAAAAAGAAATAACATAATCAAGGAGAGGGAGACCGAATAGTGACCGTGTATTTTATTGGTGCAGGCCCTGGGGATCCTGATCTGATTACTGTTAAAGGACAACGTCTCATAGCTTCGTGTCCCGTTTGTATTTATGCGGGATCATTAGTTCCCAAAGAGGTCGTGGACTGTGCTCCCAAAGATGCTTTGGTGATTGATTCAGCCCCCTTAACTCTTGATGAAATCATGACTCTAATATTCCAGTCCCATGATCAGAATAAGGATGTGGCTCGTGTTCACTCCGGCGACCCTTCACTCTATGGCGCGATTGCCGAACAAATTGGTCGTCTCCGGACACAAAGTATTGATTACGCAATTATACCCGGAGTCCCAGCCTTTGCGGCAGCGGCAGCAGC
>MPNP01000159.1 GCA_002239085.1 Rhodobacteraceae bacterium bin131
TACGCTTATACTCATGGAGAACCTGATTTTCTAGACAAGTTAGAGGATGAACAACAGGCAATAATTTACCAAAAATTATTAAAAGAACCAAGCGTAAAGAAATTAAAAGCCGAAATTAAGAGGCATGAAGGTCTCTTGGAGTCTATTCTAGTTCGTCTTGATACCATGGAAGTGATTGAGGGTAATTCCCGTTTGGCGGTATATCGTAAACTAAACGAAGAAAACCCTGATGGTAATTGGGATTTTATCCCTTGCGATATAGTTTCCCGTCTCTCGGAAGATGAGCAAATCGCCTATCTTAGCCAAATTCACGTCCAAGGTAAAACACAATGGTCTCCATATGAAAAAGCTAATATAGCTTATGTGAGAAAGGCAGATGGTTGGGACATCAAGCGTATTTCTGAAGTTATTGGTGAGTCTCAAGCAACTGTCCGGAAGCGGATTGAAATTGTACAAATGATGAAAAATAACCAAGACTTTAAGAAATCACATTTCAGCTATTACCAAGTCATAGTTAGCAATCCAGAGATAAAGAAACAGGTGAAAAGCGAAGAGGGACTGCCAAATCTTTTGGAGGTAATCAAAAACTTTGATGGTTCCGAAGATAAAAATGAATTTACTGCCAAGGACCTAAGAGATAAACTCCCTGTTATCATTAATGATGAGAAAATCTTTGACTTATTCAAAGAAGATGGAATTAAATTGGAGGATGCGTATCAACGAGCCAAAAAAAGTGATTTAGAAGATAAAGTGATTAGAGCAAAAGAGCTGCTTGAAGATATTTCATTATCAGAACTCTGTAACTTAGATCAAGCAAGTTATAATTCGTTTAAGGACGCAGTTAACAAGCTTAACAAGGAAGTAAATCGTATCATTACAATGTTGGAAGAGCAGGATAGTAAAAAAGATTTAAGTGATCAAAAAAGTTTTTTTACCCCGAAAGATTTGGCTGATTATTTCAACCGAGATCCCGAGTACATCCGACGGCATATGCGCAAATTGGGTTATTTCGTTGGTTCGGGCTCACGTTACTACATGACCAAATCCGAATTCAAAGAAATGGTAAAAGAGTTGTCAAAAACGATTAAACCTTAATCCCGAAACGATAAAGAACACACCCAAATCTATTTATCATAACAAAACCAAACTGATAGAATCTGTTCAGCGAACAAGAAATTAACAGTTGTTTCCTATTTCTTTACATGTTCGGTGACAGAGTTGTCTCTCGCTCGACATGACAGGTCAATTAGATCCGTATATTTATTAGTATTGAACAGAGCGCGGAGCTCCTTGATTTCCTTTTGGGAATCATTTTCGATAGAACGAACGTTGCTATCAATGGAAGGTGGTTCGTTTTCATCAAATTCAGTACCGAATGTCGGAGTACACGTTGTCAAACTTTATCGCTGATTTGAACTGATCTGACGATATGAATCATTGTGCGGACGTTGGACATTTTTCCTGACTTTTTCAATGTTTCAAAATTGACGAAGATAAGGACAGGAGATAAAGACTATTGATGAGTTTCATCTACCTGTTTGAGAATTAAAAAAACATTGATTATGTCAATTAAAAAAAATAGCGGGAATGACTGAAATTAACCATTTCGCTTGAATAATGATCAACGTAAGATTATAATTGATTATGTTCAATTGATGACATTTGTATGTCTCTTTATTTGGAGTTTCCATTGTCTTCATCCGATACCTCTCTTGATATCCACATGGATCAGGCTAACAAGCACCATGAGTCCAAACCAGATTCTGGCAATAGTCGTTGTACCACAGGGGATAATAACAAAAGGCCAAATAGTGGAACCTTGGCTGCGATGGCTGAACTTGAATCCGGTAAAGGCGCGGCTTTCGATTCGATTGAGGATTTGATGGCTGATCTGAATGCGGAGGATTAAACGGAGTAGCAGGTTCAAAAAGGATTTAAGCGCATCAAAGCCCATCCTAGACACAGAAAGGGAATTGATGAGCTTCTGACCAAAACCCTAGCCATGCTCACCAACAATACAACCCTTCTGGAGTCTTTTAGAGATCACAAATTGGTCGGCCATGGAAGGGCTATCGTGAATGTCATCTCAAACCTGACTTACTTCTCATCTATCACTTGTCTGATGATTGGGAAGATAATAATGATGGTCCTCAACTAAACCTGATACGAATTGGAACCCATAATGAATTGTTTGATTAGCCCATCTATAACACTTTTCGTCCAACAATAATTTTTGGGCTTTTTTCTGACTTTACATTTCTTGCCAGAGATTCTTCATGGTTGGATGATATTCATGGACTTGTTGTGCCTTGCCACATCAATGTTCAACAATCTGGTCCATGAACAAGGTCAGGATTGCCAGATGAGCAAAGACATGTGAAGGATTGTGTTGACCATGGCCGAAATTGTGTTCCAACCGGTATCCACCAACTTTAGATGGCAAAAGTTTTAAACGTTTTTTGTTGAAGTTCCTTCGCGCACTTACCACCCGGATAATGTTGATCCCATTCCGTTCAGTCTGAAATCATGACCTCTTTTGAATATCCATCCGGTCAAAACGCATAGGTCATTTTACATGCAGTATACCATCTTCTATTTGTTCGCTTCAAGCCATTAAATATTCAAGGTCACACTTTAAAAAATGCCATTTTGGTTTTGCCTTCTAGTGGGAGTGTTGCTTCGTTACGCCCACCAATACCATACCCCCAAGTCTTCAAGTGCCCTTAGAACAATAACACCTCTGACACCCTCTCTTGAGAGAAACTATTCTATTCAGCAATCAGTGCGTATCTTCACAGACGTCTAAGTAAACAATAGCATTGGCTTATATCCGCAACAATCATCAATCAGAACGACCATTCTAGCCCTAACCGTAAACCATAAGCCGTGTCATCCGCTCCCAAACCATGCGCATAAACCATACCTTGAACCGTCGTGTTTCCCTGATAGAGTGCACCCCCTAGATCCAATAGAAAACGTGTCGCTTTCGCTTGACTCTCAAGTGCCACATCACCAATCGTTGCCCCACTCGCTTCATTCATAGCATTTTCAATGCCGGCAGAACCCCGCAGCACAACTCGACTGGATTCACTCGCCAAAGCCATAGTCCGCTCCGCTCTGACACCAACACCCGCTATCGTCTGACGTTCCCGAGCAATCACAAGTATATTATCCGTACCCCGGAACGGATTGATCGAAACATTCGATTGCTTCAACCAACCCCGACCCGTCACACGGGTCTCGTCATTCACGCTAAAGTGACGACCTCCTTCAAGAGCAAATGACCATGCCATCCCTTTCGTCGCCGCACTCACCGGTCCCGAAGATAGATTAGTCCTATAACGTGTTCCCATCAACTGAGCCTGACCATACAGGTCATTCTCACCCATCACATGAAGACCTCCATACATTCCAAAGCCGCGCATCTTCAGGCGACTTGAACCCGAGGCAATGGACACGTTGGTTTCACCATTCACCTGCCGAAGACCAATCCATCCTGATGACCGGTCGCTCAACGCTGCCGTGATATGACCATGTACCGCTTGCTGGTCATACGAATAACTCATCCCTGTCGTGGTTTGGTCGGGTGTGTATTGACCTCTCCCTCCACAAACACCGATAAAATTCTGCTGCGTGGGCACATAGCATGCCATGGTGTCAATACGGCGAATAGCTCCCGGTAATGCTTCATAGGCTCCGGCATGCGCTTGGTAACGGCGCATCCAATCCTCTTCTTGTGTGAAGTCAAGCATGTTAAAATCACCATCAGGATTGAGCTGGATTTCATTCAGTGGTCCATAAGGAATCCAGACATCAAGAGTTTGATTAGTGCGCCTATCTTCGCCTTCATAATCGGGATTATTATCGAAAACATCCATTCCATTGACAGCCACTATTGTTAAGCCATCATCATTCACAATGCGACCCGCTAGGCGTTCCCATGGTTTGCCATCCAAAGATACAAGATTAACATACAGCTTTCGTGGCGTTGCATTTTCTTCTGTGCCCGTTTCTTCTTCGTTCATGTTTTCACCAGTATCTTCAGTCGGATTGGCACCCGCTGCAAGAATGGCAATATCCGATTGAGCTCCAAGGACTCCTTTAGAGCCAATCGTCACGCGGCCACCACCCGCCATGAACACACCCGCACCGTCAGTACCATCCTCTTCCTCGCTCGCTTGACCACCCATCACTGTGCCATTAATACGAACCGAAAGTGGTTGGTATCCTTCAGAATCCACAAGCTGCCGGGTGCCATCATCGTCAACACTCGCTACCGGAACTCTCTCAATTTCGCCGTCATCGTTTAAACGACCAAATTGTATACCATAAGCACCAACACCATTCGCCGTGATGTTTTCAGCGACAACCGCACTCGGCCCGATACCATCATTATGCACAACTATACCATGTGTATTTGCCCCCTCAGTCGTTATAGTGTGACTATTACGCGTGGCAATTCTAATTATTCCTTCTCCTGTATGTTCATGGTCTACATAAATCCCGTGAGAACCTTGACCTTTGGTTGTTATACTTCCCACGGAAAGGTCAACGGCTATTTTCTCACTAACGGCGTCTTCGGTATCCTCTTGAGTAGCTTGAAGTCCTTTATGATGGATAAAAATCCCGTGAGAACCTGCTTTCTCGGTGGTGATTGTCGCATTCCCCAAAACACTTATACCGATGTTTCCTGTGCTTTCAGCAGTATCATGAAAGGCATAAATCCCGTGAGCGCTCTCTCCCATGGTTGCGATGCTTCCACCAGAAACTGGAATTGTTATATTTCCATTGTTTTTTCTTTCGGATGACACTGCCCGATGTCCATAAATCCCGTGAGCACTCTCTCCCGTGGTTGCGATGCTACCTCCAGTGACTGAAATATTGATATTACCTTTCTTATCTCCTGAACCCGTTGATTGGCGTCCATAAATTCCGTAAGCATCCATACCTTCGGTCATGACAATCGCTTCTGAAACCGTTATACCGACATCACCTGTCCCTGAAAGATGTGCATAAATCGCGTGAGAATTATCACCTTTGGTGGTGGCTTTACCCTCTGTGACTGAAATATTGATATCACCTGTGTACAGTTGATATCCAAAAATCCCGTGAGAAGGACTTTCAGAATCTCCTTTCTCAGTGGTGACGCTCGCTCCCGTAACCTTAATATCAACATCAGCTTTCATACCCGAATCTCTACTTCTCCAACCATGAACGCCGTGACTACCATTACCTCGGGTGACAATACTCCCGTTTGTAATCTCAATGCTACTTGTGTTTTCAAAAGATAGAAAAATCCCATGAGCACCTTCAACTTCAACCCCAGTGGTGATGCTCAGATCCGAAACCGAAATATTGGCTGTACCTGAGCCGCGCCTAGTTACAGAAATTCCGCGAGCACCTCCACCCTCGGTTTCGATACTTCCCCCAGAGACTGAAATATCAATATTACCGGAGCCCTCATGTCGGGCACTAATTCCAAAATTTGTACCTCCAGTGGTAGAGATTTCTCTATCTGAAATTTTAATGGTAATATCGTCCGCTGCATCGATATCTCTTACGCTACAAAAGATTTTGTCTGAAGATCCTGTAACGAGCGGACCACTATTATCTCCACTAGCTGTGGCGGGACAGGAAAATACTTCCTGAGCTGAAACATTGACTGGAAGAAACACACTCCATGAAACAAGCAAAAATAGAACTGACAACAGGACAAAACAACGGCTTGTCATTAAGTAGACACGGTTAAGTCTATTGAACTGAAAGTATGGAATGAAAATCTTTTCAAAGGACGTGCCGCTCAAATTGCGTTGCTTGTTATTTGCTGTTGACCTAAGCTGAAACAG
>MPNP01000160.1 GCA_002239085.1 Rhodobacteraceae bacterium bin131
ACAGGCAAGTCTTTCAGCACGTAACCCATCTTTAACTAAGTGCTCAAAAGCCAATAGAAATAGGGGTGTTAAAATTCAAGGGGCACGACTAAGTGGCACTTTCGGCACTTGAGTCCCTCAATGATGTTCTGAGTGTCGTGCGGGTTTCATTCCGCCTTGTACCGCATCAATTCCCGGTCAAACCACTGACTTTGCGTATATTCCTTGGCGGTAGTGATAGTCCCATGTCCTGATAGAACTTGGTTTGGATAGCATCAGGTGTCGCTGTCTTGCGAACATGGAGGGTCGCGTTATCCGAACAGGCACAACGTGTCGTTGTCCGCGACAAGGTCATTGGCTTGACCGTTTGACCATGCAGTTGGTTCTCAACCAGTCGATGGGTCATGTGTGGTGAACCGACTTTGGCAGTTCCTGTTTTGGTTGCTCTGATCAACATGTTGGAGATTGAGTGTTGCGTGTGAGGCGGGTTCAACCTCTAAAATAGAGGAGGGTGGAACGACTTGAGAGGTTTTGGAGGACCCCCGGAAACGTAACTATCGGGTATATGGTAATATTTGAAAATGAGGATATGTTAAAAAAGTTGAATTGAGCCTTAATTGACACTTTTTGGAGAGAAAAATGTTAAATATGGGGTAAGATTCTTGAACAAATAGGCATCTCGAAAACAGTTGCTGACGCTCGCTTTGCCAAACCTTTAGATAAAGAAATGGTGAACCAACTCACGGGTCAGATTGCCGGTGGTGTGAACGGTTGACCGATTCGCACAGGCCTTCAAAAACGTCCCGTCAACCGCAACCCGACGGCCTCCAATCAAGGCTAACTCACGACAGACTTGGACCAACGCACGGTTAACATTCTGCAAGGCCGTGAAATTTTCTGACGAAAATCGGCAATGGTCTTGTCACTCGGCTTGGCTCCCTGACACAGCCAGATGACTTCAATATGACTCCGCGTGGCTTGTTCCAGAGCACGGGAACGGCGCCGCTTGCTTTGATATCCATCAATATACAGCTTCAGCAGAACCGCCGGCGCAAAGGAGGGGGCTGAACCGAAACGGCCCTCAGTATGGTCAAACCCCAACGCTCGCCAATCAAGGGTCTGGACAAACGCATCAATGGCTCGGACGGGATTGTCCGGGTCATCATCATCCAGACAGGGAGGGCGCAACTGAACCGCTGAGCGGGACTGCGGTTCCTGGTATCGGCGGTGCGTCATGGTTTAATCTCATTCCCAATCAATCAGTGCGTGTACACCAATAGTTAATCATCATGAGACCAATACAATCAGGGGGGGGGGGCAGAAAAATATTGGGCATAAATATTTGAGGTCAATTGAGGGTATGAAAAACCGGGAAAAATTATTCAGTCAAAGACCAAATTGAATACTTTCACAGTCTCGTTCCTGCCCGGGTCAAAGATATAAGAGCTATCCAACCAAGAAGTATCTCTGTGAAGAAATGCGTAGTATCTTTCCAGAATACTGTACTATATTGAATGAGGAACAAAAGAAGTTTGAAATGGTAACCCTCCTTTCCAAACCACCATAACCAGCCTCCATGTTTCGGTTGTGTTCATTTCAAGTTTCTAAATTAACGCAGTAAAGGATGGAGAATAAAGCCCTTTGATAAGTCATGTCGACATCTTTGAAGACCATAAAAACATGTTATTATGTTAGTATAAGAAAATTAGCAGAAATGACTGACATGCTTTTTATAACAATGAATCGGGTTTGTATTCCCTTTACTCTCAAATACTTTTTTTCATCAATGATGATTGCCCCTTGAATTTAGATTGAGAACGATATGACACACAATGATCCTACAAATCAGAATATGATCGATAATTCAATGTTTTTTTCGTATTCACCTAAAGTGAGGGATTGGTGTTCTAAGCTTCAATCATTCATGGATACGCATGTCATTCCTAAAGATGGGGATTGGCACATGTCAGCGGAAAAAGGGATCTATCCACTCATCCTAATCAATGAGCTGAAAGTTCAAGCCCAAAGCGAGGGTTTGTGGAACCTGTTTCTTCCTGATTTAAACGATCATGAACCTGGAACCCGTCTGACCAATATTGAATACGCGCCACTGGCTGAAATTATGGGGCGGTATCACTGGGCTTCTGAGGTGTTTAATTGCAGTGCGCCGGACACCGGGAATATGGAACTGCTTCATCAATTTGGATCGGCTGAACAGAAGCGAAAATGGTTAAACCCCTTACTTGCGGGCAATATTCGATCAGGGGTCTCAATTACTGAACCTCATGTGGCCTCTTCAGATCCAACCAACCTCACAACAACCATTCAATCCGATGGCGATTTCTATATTATCAATGGCCGAAAATGGTTCACCACTGGTGCTTTACATCCGAACTTTGCCTTTACTATCGTTCTGGGAGTAACAGAACCAAATAAGCAAGCCCCACGACACTCCCGCCATACGTTTGTAATAGTTCCCGCCGACACTCCAGGATTTAATGTCGTTCGCAATTTACCTATCATGAATCATTTTGCCCTTGAAGGGCACTGCGAAATTGAATTTAAGGACGTTCGAGTCGCGAAAGCCAATCGCGTTGGCGAAGAAGGTAAAGGGTTTGCATTAGCTCAAGCTCGTTTGGGACCCGGACGCATTCATCATTGTATGCGCTCAATCGGTCAGTGTGAACGAGCATTGGAGTTGATGTGCCAAAGATTACTCGCTCGTTCAACCTATGGCAAGGGGCTTGATACCTATGCCAATCTACAGGATTGGATTGCAAAAAGTCGGATGGAAATTGATCAAGCTCGGCTACTATGCCATTATGCGTGCTGGCTCATGGATACTCAAGGGAATAAAGTAGCACGCGTATTGATTTCTGAAATTAAAGTCACGGCATCTCGCCTTCAGACGAAAATCCTTGATCGTGCCATGCAGATTTGGGGTGCCACTGGATTAACCAATGATACTCCATTGTCATATCTCTGGACTTGGGGAAGAGCACTGAGGTTTGTTGATGGTCCAGACGAAGTTCACTTGCGTGCCATTGCTCGGGCTGAACTCAAAAAATACATATGATAGTCAGCTGGATTGGTATCTCATTTAAGCTTTAAAAAACGTTGAGTCATGGATAATTTAGACCGGTTTCAACCCCTCTCTCACATTAGAGTCGTTGAGTTTTCGCATATGATCTTTGGTCCTGCATGTGGAATGTTTCTTGGGCTTTTGGGAGCCGAGGTCATTAAAGTTGAGCCACCAACCGGTGATAAAACTCGGCAATTAAAAGGTATGGGTGCATCTTTTTTTCCAACCTTCAACCGTGGCAAAAAATCCTTGTGCATTGATCAAAATACGCCCGAAGGGAAAGAGGTAATTGAACGATTATTGGCAAGTGCCGACATTTTAGTTGAGAACTTTCGCGATCATTCCTTAGAAAGGATGGGCCTTGATCCAGACAAGCTAAAAGAAAAATACCCTCAGCTGATCACAGTGTCATGCAAAGGATTTCTAGATGGGCCGTACAGAGAACGGTCTGCCTTGGATGAAGTCGTCCAAATGATGACCGGCCTTGCCTACATGACAGGGCCTCCTGGCAATCCTCTACGGATTGGATCTTCGGCAAATGATATCATGGGCGGGCTGTTTGGAGCCTTTACAGCCCTTGCCGCATTACAGGAAAGAGGTGCCACAGGAAAAGGGCGCAATGTTAGAGTGGGACTTTTTGAAAATAGCTTATTATTGGTGGCCCAACACATGGTTCAGTATGCCCTGCTTGGTGTGGAGCCTGAACCTATGCCCAATCGATCCTTTACCTGGCCAGTATATGACATTTTTTCCACATCTGATCAGAAGGATATTTTCATTGGAGCAGTTACAGATGGCCAATGGGAAAGTCTTTGCCGCCTGTTGCATCTGGAACACTTACTGGATGATCCCCGGTTAACAACACGCATGGATCAAATCCATGCCCGTAACTGGACTATTCCCCTGTTTAGTAAAACCATCCAACGGTATAGTTTTATCAAATTAGCTACGATATTGGAGCCTGAGGGTATCCCCTTTGCGCCAGTCGCAAAACCATCCGAGATGTATGACCACCCTCAGTCCAAGGGAAGATTGCCTGTTTCGGAACTCCCTGATGGAGACTTAATCAGCATTCCTGGAATGCCTATAGAAGTTGATCATAACAGAGTCGGTGATGATCATACTATTCCTGCACTTGGGTCCTACAACGACGAGCTATTGAAGGAACTCGGTTTGAGTTAAAGTTTAGAATTGAATAAAGAGCAAAAAATGAGCGTAAATCAAAACAAACAAAAAACACTCGAATTGCGTGAACTCGCATTACGTGATGGATTGCAACTCACTCAATCCTTTCCGACAACAGAGGAAAAAATAAAGTTAATCTCGCTTGAGTATTTGGCGGGTGTCAGATATTTTGAAGTTGGTTCTTTTTTACCTGCAAAAACTTTCCCGCAGTTTGCTGATATCGGTCAACTCATAGCGTACGTGGAAACTTTAGAAGGGACACATTCTTCGGCATTAACTCTCAATGTAAGAGCATTGGACGATGCGTTGCAAACTCAAGTTAATGAAGTGGTTATATCGCTTTCGGCCACTGAGGAACACTGCCAGGCCAATATCAAGCGTTCAATCGAATCGGCAATCAATTTGATTAGACTAGCCATCAACAAGCGCAACAATGTGGACGGCAATCCTTTGGTTTCGTGTGCAATTTCTGTGGCATTTGGGTGTTCAATTGCCGGTCATGTGGATCCAGACAATGTCGTCAGGATAGCCGTTCAATGTGCTGAATTTGGGGCGGAGAAAATTGCTGTTGCTGATACGGTTGGTTTTGCGGGTCCAAGTCAAGTGTATGCGTTGTCAAAACGTGTCATCCGTGAAGTTGGCGATATACCTGTCGTGATACATCTCCATGATACTCGTGGAACTGGTATTGCAAACGCTTATGCGGCTCTTGAGGCCGGAGTACGCGTTTTTGATGGGACCTTAGGAGGGCTAGGTGGGTGTCCATTTGCCCCTGGTGCAAGTGGTAATGTTGCGTTTGAAGACCTCGTATATCTGTGTGAGAGATCTGGCTTTCCCACTGGCATTGATCTGCCAAAACTCTTTGAAGCACGCCAGTATCTTGCGGAGGTTTTGCCTAACGAAACTTTAGGCGGCGTAATTGCCCAAGCCTTACCCCCAAAAAATATTGATTGGCAAGCCCACCACTTTCTGGGCTAGAAACTGCTCCGTTAAACAGACCTTGTTAAACCGCCATCAAGCCGAATGTTCTGTCCTGTCATATAGGAAGCCCTATCAGAAGCAAGATATTCAATCAGTGCGGAAACTTCGCCTGTATTTCCATACCGGCCCATTGGAATCCTCTCCCGTCTGTCTGCGGTTTCCGGAAGGCTATCGATAAATCCTGGAAGAACATTATTCATCCGTACATTTTTGGCGGCGTATTTATCTGCAAAAAGTTTTGTAAAACTGGCAAGTCCAGCCCTGAACACTCCTGATGTCGGAAACAGTGGGTCGGGCTCAAACACTGCAAAAGTCGAAATATTGATGATGGTTCCACCCCCTTGCTGAATCATTATCGGCGTGACTATTCGTGCGGCACGAATGACGTTTAAAAGGTAATATTCCATCCCTTCATGCCATTCGTCATCACTTATTGATAGAATATCTCCTTTGGGTCCGTGACCCGCTGAGTTAATTACCACATCAATACGACCCCATTGATTAATTGCCATATCAACCAAACGGTGTATATCAACCTGCGATTGATTGGTACCAGTTACACCAATACCCTTTAGGGATTCTGTTAATTCTTTGCCCTTTGCAGT
>MPNP01000009.1 GCA_002239085.1 Rhodobacteraceae bacterium bin131
CACAGAAGAGCATAGATCACTTGGGGACGGTCGCGCCGATGGTCACGGGAATAGCCATACTGAGCCAAGGGGCAGGCATGTCCTTCGAGATAACTGGAGGAGACATCAAGCATCAGGATATCACCCTTACCGACATGGCGCTGAGCCAGTTTCTTTTCAATGCGTTTCTGGCGCGATAGGAGCCAGTCCATGGCTTGATACAGGTCTTCAACCGGGGTATCTTTCAGGTTCAAGAGACCGGCCATGGTTGTGGTTCCATTGGTGCTGAGTTCTCGTTCCACCCGCAGTTTGGCGCCGGGACGGAGTATTCTGGCAATGAGCATGGCGAGGACCACATTGCGTTCACGGCTCGTGCGATAGAAGATCGTTTTGTCCAGTCCGGTGTGCTGAATGGTATTGAGGATGGCACTGACGGTGCCATGATCTTTTTTATTGGTCAGTGTTGGTTTATGCAGTGTGGGGACTTGACCGGTCTTGAGAGCTTGTCGGAGTGCTTCAATGGCATGATGGGGCAGTCCCGAGAGATTCGCGATAGTTCGTTTTTTTGGTTTGCCGTCGTCCCAATAGGATTGTCGGAGGAGGTGACAGGTTGAGTGTGGGTTATGAGTTGTTTCGATGTGCATACTGCCTATGAATATTTGCGTTAGAATTACTGTGAAATGTATATAGTATTGGTTCAATACAAAAAATAATTTATCTGCCTAGGATTTTTGCTTGAAAAGAGGTGTTCAAAGTGCTAGAAGCACGACTGCAAGGGGGTTTTAGGCAAAAATTATGGAATTCTTGGCCTCAAAGTCAGGATTAAAGATATCAAGCCAAAAACTGGAAAGAATTTCTGGAGTGATGGAGCGACATTGAAAAACCCAAATGTTGTTCAATTAGGACGACGGAAAGTGAATGTTGGCGAGTGGTAGGCGTTTTTTAAAGACCAGATTCTGGAACAAACTGAGAGGTCAAGAAACTTGACTCTCTCTAACATTTCGACAAATCAACAACAGAGGCTATATTTTGTTTGATACCTAAGCAAAGAGGTTGTTTTCCCCTCTCACTTCAAAAGATTTATAGCCTTTACACCGTGTCCTTGAAAATTCGTGGCAGCCCAGAAAACTACCGTTATTTGTGTGAACCTCTCGTAACACTCCAAAAGTGCATCTGTTGCATACCTCATGTATTGTCTTGCAGTTTTTAGATTGACAAATAGCAAATTCTTTTCCGTCTTTCCCTCTATAACGCATGACTATATCTTGACCGCAAGCGTTGCATACAGGTGGTTTATAGTTACATATTGGCTTGTTACAGCATTCATAATACGTCCCATATTTGCCAGTTTTTTTTAATATTACACCGCTAGAACATACTGGACATTTTCGACTTGCGTCTTTCTCGCCGGAAACAACGATCTTATAATCTCCTTCAACTAATTCCTCTGCAAACCTTGAGGGGCAAGTTGCATCACAAAGCAAATGAGTTTGATGCTTTGCTCTGGTCAGTGCCACATAAAATAATCGACGCTCTTCACTGTCTTCAAACTTATCCGTGCTCGGAAGTATTAAATTCAAGATTGGGTCATCATGTACATCACTTGGAAACCCAAAATGATCAGAATTCAAATCGGTAATGATAACGAAATCTGATTCTAAGCCTTTAGAAGAGTGTATAGTTTTTTGCGAAACAGTGCCACCCCTCCAGTATGACCGAATTTCCGCAAGTTCAGATTTATTCAATTTGTTATGATTATACCGACTTAGTAATAAGAGGGTCTTCTGTTCTGATGAGAATTCCTGTTTTATGGCTGAAATTGCTGACTTCAGCGCCAGAATGTGTTCTTCAGTATACCACCTCAGTTAAATTTGAGGGGTGGCCTTTTGAGTCAGTGTTTTTAAATTCTTACGAATTTGACTTGGATTCTTGGTAATGAAACTTTCACTTACTGATGCAATTTGGTTGTTGTAGCGAAATGTCAAATCTAACTTGAGTGTCGTTGCTCGACCAAAAAGTTTTACAAAATTTGTCATGATCTGATGGTCGGAACCGGCAAATCGGTATATCGCTTGCCAATCATCACCCACACAAAAGAGTTTAGTACGTTTATTCTGCCTCAATAGTTGGAGAATTAGGTCGTAGCGGCCTTCGGATATATCCTGAAATTCGTCAATAATTATGTACTTATAGGGAGAAGGTGATCTCTTTTCGGCAATTAATGTTCCTGCTTGGGAGATCATATCGCCAAAATCAATATTCTGGTTTTTCTTCAGTTCCCAATTGTATGCATTAAGCAGCACCTGAAATATCTTCAGGAAAAGGTGTGTACGCTTGTTGTTCTTCGTTCGGTCCATCAATTCATTGAGATTGATAGAATTTTGTCGTTCTTTGTATTGGCTAAGAAAACGTTGGACCAACTTCAAAAAGCGGAGGTCTTTGCCGGTATTATTGATGCCCTGAAACAAATTGACTCTTGATACTGGAGAGAACTGGACTCCATTTGACTTAAGTCTCTCCTTGAGGACTTCTAACAATTGACCTGAACGTTTCTCATAAAAATATAGGTCAATGAGCTGAGTTTTCGCTAACCGATGTGTTTTAAACTTCCATTCCATTCCCTCGTGATATTTTTCCCGTGGAACAAAACTCGCCGTGTTACCGTCTTCATCAATACCGAAATACTCAATGTAGATTTTATAATTGGGTAGAAAAAAGTCGGGTCGGTAATTCAAATTCACAGAAGTACTTGATTCAGAAGGAGAGTAATACGCTTCATAAATGTAGTCAATTCCGTTAGCGAACAGAAAGTTCGCAATTAATAATTCGCCATGACTTTTCACTCGTTCAGCGTTTAAAGTGATTAAATGATTGGTTCTCAACCAGTTTGCATATTGACGCTCTGATTTAAACTCCTTAATTTCATCAACATTTTTGAATTCGTATTTTTTGAAATATTCAATGTAATTGTCGGTAAAGCCGCCTTCTTTCAGGCATCGCTTGAGTATTTCATGAAGAAAATTAGACAGCTTCTCTTCCTGGTCGACAAATGGATGCGGGCGGTTTGGGTAACTTGCGTTCTTCAGTATTGATTTCCCTATAGAATGAAAAGTTTCAACCGTAACCTTTTCATCCAATTTGTCCTCAATTCGTTCTCTAAGTTCCAGTGCCGCATTTCTATTGTAGGCAACGACCAAAATATCTTTAGCCGCTGCTCGCTGAGTTTTGGTCAAAAACCCGATTTTACCAATCACAGTGGATGTCTTGCCGGTCCCTGCGCCGGCAACAACCAAATTGCGATCTTCGTTTACGATAATGGCTTGCCGCTGCTTAACAGTCAGTGGAAATTTCTCTACCGTATTGAAATAGTGGTTATACCGAAACCGATACCAAATTTGCCAAAGGAAGAAAAGCGAATGGTTGGGAGATAACCAAGTCTTAACGAAATTAAACACACCGCCCTCTGGTTAATTCTGTGGCTTTCCCATCATTTGTAGCAAATAACATATTGTTTTTTCGTTCAACTAAATGGATATTTTGATGAATAGATATCTATTCAAAACAAGCCAAAAAAAGAAACAATTGAGGTGGAATTTTGAATAAGTCAGGTGAAATTAGAAGCCCCTATCACATCCAAAGGGTCGGCAGAAGAATTTTTCAGCACGAACGAGAAATCAAACTTCATGGTTTTTAAGCTATGAATTTGATTACCCCGTTCAATATAGCAATAAAGTACCGGTAGAGTTGTGTGAAGTGTCTGATGAGGAAAAAGGTTAAAATTTTATTTTACGGTTGAGGTTATTTATCAAGTTTTTTTCTTGTTTGATTTGGAAATTGTGCCTCGGAAGGGGAGAGTTAAATTGGTCACTTTAAGCAATTGCAAGTTCAGTTTTTTTACTCTGCTGCCATTTGTGATATATATACCGACCCGTCATTAAATCTAAATGACCACCACCACCATTTTTAAATACTGTGATGCAATCATCAGTAGGTCTTGCAAATCGGCCGGATTCCATTTCATAAAAGTCTGCAATGATATCCTCCCGTTGAATTGTCCCATTAACTATTGGGATGATTAATTCGCCAATATGATCAAGAGTGGTTAGACGATAATCAACAAATATCTTTCCAATTTTGAGTGTTTGGTCATCGGTCTCTCGCATTTCGGGTGAGAATGCGCCAATCAGGTCAATGTGTGTTTCGGGTGAAATCCACTCACCTTTGAGGATAGGTTCCCTAGACATTGTTGCACAACTGACAATATCAGCCATTGCGACTGCCTGCGCCAAATCAACAAAATGGGTGATATTGCAGTGGTTTTGATATTCCCTGATTAAATCTAAAGCTCGTGATTCGGTTCTGTTCCAGATGAATACCTCTAAATCAGGATAATAACTTGTGAAAGCCTCAATGAGAGAACGCGCGACTGTTCCTGCTCCGATAATAAGGTATTTTTGTGGATTGGGCGAAGCTAATAGAGATGCGGCTAATAGAGAGTCAGCGGCAGTCTTCCATTTCGTAACAAGCAGAAAATCAATGATGGCTTCCGGTACGCCTGTCTTCTCTGCAAACAGAGTCATCATTCCGTTGACAGGTTCAATTCCTTGCTTGGAATTGTTCGGAAAAATAGTACAGGTTTTTACCGCGGAACCGAGTCCTTCAATCCAAGCGACCCGATTAAATAGCCGCTTTTCCTGAAAAGCCATCAGATGGTCATTGATCTGAGGAAGTGGTTTTCTATGCCCTTCAATGAGCCACTCAATTAGTTCATGCCAATTGAGTAATGGTTCAAGCGACTTCTTGTCAAGAATACTGACCATTGTCAAAGATCTGATCAACCTAAACTTGAATGTCCTAGAATTCTTTCAGTGTTAAGTTTGATAATCAACGAGTGGATATTGGTAGTTGTCACGCCATCATCAATTTAGTAGTCATCGTCATCGTCGTCGTCATCATAATCAAGTTCATCGTCGTCAAGTTCATCACTTTCCAACCAAGTCTCTACATAACCAAGAAATGCCGAACGCATTGGATCTTTAACGACATCTACACACGTTACCGGTTTTCCAGGAAGTTGATGCCCATCAATTTCAATTGTGGCATTTTTCATCTCAATTAAGACTGTCAGCAGATCAAATTCACCATTAAAATTATTTTCTCCTGGAGCTGAAGTTGAAAGCGTTTCATTGACTTCATCCCAAGTCAATACGACATTGATTCCGTTACCTTTGATGGTTAACACATAGGGTTCGTAGTAATTAAGAGGACGCTTGGTAGCTAATTGCAGAGTTTTCCATGTCATATTTTCAAAACCGGGCTTACCTTTAAAGCAAGGGATACGACTTACCCAATTATCAACCAACCATCGCATTAATGGGAAGTTATTTGTAATCACAAAATTAGGCTTGTGAGGCCATCCCATTGGGGTATTGGGATCACCTAAAATAACCGCACCAAATCCATAACCGAACGGCGACACCATAACCCTGTAGCACAAAGCTAAGGCACAGTAATCCTGGTCAGGATCTTCTTTCAGATACATGCCGAGTGACTCCCCATGCCAAACGACTTGATGGCCTTCAATTTTAGTTATCCCGAACATATTTTCTTGCCTATTCTCAAATTATTATTTCCTTGCAAATAAACTCCTTTATAGAGATTATAAGTAGGTTGAACAAGTCATCTTGGATTAAGTGACTTATCAAAGTTCATCCTCTTGGGAACAATAAAGTTCATTACCCCCTCAATTGTGTATCTGACTACATAATGACGCTGTGATATAACGATGACATTCTCTCTACTGAACAAATGCTAACGAGGGTTTAAATATAGTTGATAGCTTTCTTCTATGGATTAATAAAATATTATGAAAAAGAAAGGCAGCAATAGTCCCGATACAACATAACCGCCAAGATAATTCCCATTTTTTATTTAAGCAAGGACCTCCTTATGCCGAAATTTTTGGATTACCAACGCATTCAGAATATCTTCTCAAGATTTGAAAAAAATAACCCAAATCCACAAAGTGAATTGAATTATACGAACGCTTTTACACTTCTTGTCGCAGTTGTCCTTTCTGCACAATCAACTGATGTCGGCGTCAATCGTGCAACTAAAAAACTTTTTCAAATTGCTCACACCCCTGAAGCAATGGTTGATCTCGGTGAAAACAAGTTGATAAGCCATATCAAAACAATCGGCCTATATAAAAACAAAGCCAAAAATGTAATCAAACTTTCTCAAACCTTGATTGAAAAGTTTGATGGTAAGGTTCCGTCATCAAGACAGGCCTTAGAGTCATTGCCAGGGGTCGGTCGAAAAACGGCTAATGTAGTTCTTAATGTATGGTTTGATCATCCCGCACAGGCCGTGGATACGCATATTTTTCGCGTTTCCAACCGAACCGGCATAGCCCTAGGAAAAGATGTCGGAGAAGTTGAAAGAGGTATTGAAGATAATACGCCTGTTGAATACCAAAAAAATGCACATCACTGGTTAATTCTTCACGGACGGTATATCTGCAAAGCCCGAAAACCTAATTGTAACCAATGCCCAATTGAAGATTTGTGCCTAAAAAGAGATGTGAACTAATATGTATGATCTCGCAATGTGCCGAGGAGAAACTGGCTAGTATCTTGGGTGCACATCTTTGTAAACCGACTTTTTTCTTGAGGCGTCCACTTGCGTATACATCTGGGTAGTTTGGAGAGAACTGTGACCGAGTAGATCCTGAATTGTTCGTAAATCACCCCCTTCATTTAAAATATGTGTTGCAAAGGAATGACGCAATGCATGGGGCGTTGATTGTGGCGGTAGTCCAAGTGAAATCCGTGCTTGTTCAACGACTTTGCGGACGATTCTTTGATTTAAGGAACCGCCTCGCAATCCAAAAAAAAGAGGTTTGTTTGCATGATCAATGTAGGGGCACAGATTGGCGTAATTGGCGACCGCTTCTTGCGTGTGCGGAAGTACGGGGATAACCCTTTCCTTATTGCCTTTACCAACAACCCTAAGCGAATCGCGCAGAGGGAGAATATCCTGTTGGAGTGAAAGAGCTTCTGATATGCGAAGCCCACACCCATATAACAACGACATAATGGCAATATCACGGGCCCCTACCCATGGTTCCTTTGCTTGAGCTCCAACTTGTTCAATGACTTGCCGAGCACCTTTAATTGAAATCGGTTTGGGAACACTTGATTGAAATCGAGGAGCACGTGTCGTTTCAATGATGGAGGCGTCTAATTTATATTCGTCCGTAAACCATCGAAAAAAACTTTTGAGAGCCGACAGTTTTCGGGCAATAGATCGCGGCGAAACTCCGCGCTGAGCTTCTTCTGCCATCCAAGAACGAATGGTACGACGATCAATGGAATTTAACAATTTTACACTGACCGATTCCCCAGTATAGTTTTGTAAAAACGCAATAAAAGTCCTTACCTCCCGTTGATAAGCAACGATCGTATGCTCTGACCGACCAGTATTCTTGTAGCCGGCGATTAACCATTGTTCAATAAGTTGGTTACTATTCACATTATTTCTTCAACAAAGATTGAACGATTCGAACAAATGCAATTCCGAGCTTTTCAAGCAGGTCAGTTTCCATTCCGTCTTCAAATTTAAACGGTTGAGTGGAGGCCAAAACGAGAAAAGTCAAAGTATAATCAAAATGGGAATCAAGCGAAAGATCAATAATAGCTTCAGACTGAATGTCATCGGCAACGTTGCCATAAACATTGGGATCCCCCACTACAACTGACCGGAGTACAATTTTGTTATCGTAGAGTTCGGCGGTGTCTTTACCTAAAAATTTACTGAACTTTCCTTGCGTCATGTTTTTTATCGTTTGGTTTCGCGTATCCACTAAAGGAGGCGGGAGTGATTTTCCTGTGATTTGGATAAATCGGAGATAATCGACATCAAGCGTCTGGGGAGCTTTGGTCAGCATTAAGAAAAACAAATGATCATGGTCTTCGGCTTCAACTAGAAGTGATAAGAAATTGATTATTCGAATTGCACCATCGTAGTTTTCTGTGAGAATATGCCTGAACGTCTTTGTTCGTTCATGCATTGCATTTAATTCCTTTTCAGCTTTCTTAATGGCCATATCCCGTAAATCAATGACATTCTCACCGAATTCCTGCTTGAAATGCTTGCCGAGGGCAATAAGAACATCGGGGTCGGACGTGACGATTTCCGGGTTCTCAAGAATGTGTTGGCGAATCAGGGAATGATCAGCTTTTATTTTCTTAACTTGACTCATAGTTACTGTGTTACGCTAAAGCTAGACAATTTTCATACCTGTTGATTTCCAGTCGTTGAGAAAACTTTCGAGGCCGGTGTCAGTGAGGGGATGCTCAGCGAGTTTTTTATACACACTCGGATGAGCAGTTACTGCATCACTTCCAGCGATTGCAACGTCTTTTACATGAAGTGGAGACCGTACTGAAGCCGCTAGTATCTGAGTTTCAAAATCATAATTGTCAAAGATAATACGAATTTCTTCAATCAATTCAATTCCATCCAGGCCAATATCATCCAAGCGCCCTAAAAAGGGGCTGACAAATGTCGCACCAGCTTTTGCCGCAAGAAGGGCTTGATTAGCACTGAAACACAAGGTCACATTGACCCTATATTCTTCTTCTGTTAGAATACGGCAGGCCTTAAGACCTTCTAGGGTAAGCGGGATTTTGATAACAATATTGGAAGCAATTTCAGCAAGTCTTTTCCCTTCTTTCACCATTGTTTGGGCATTTAAAGCGACAACTTCAGCACTAACCGGCCCATCAGTAATGGAACATATATCTTCAAGAACTTGAAAAACTTGGCGTCCTGATTTCATAATCAGACTCGGATTTGTTGTGACCCCATCAAGGAGTCCCAAATCTTTGAGTTCAGCAATTTCGTTTATTTCGGCAGTGTCAGCAAAGAAATCCATGATTTACTCCTTAAGTTGAGATTGATAAAGTCAGTTTACCTGAAGTTAAATGATTCAAAAAGAGTGCATCTTCAATAGATTAGGATAGAATGTTGTCACTCAATATTCTGGTTTGTGAATAAGATATTCACAGATGGGAGCAATTTAAGACATTTTAACAACAAGGTCGCAAACTCTTTTTGATTGGCTTGCGACTCAATTTCACATCATTATAATCCCTTCGGTTACATAAACTGGTATTGTAGGTCATTTGTCTGGGCACTAACATACCTCAAGGGAAGAAATATCAGGACACAATATTGAACACTAAATTTAAATCGGGAGAGCGGGTTGGAGTTCTCATTGAAGCAGCTTCAGTCACATTACTTGATTATAAAGCTCCAAAAGGGAGTGTATCTGTCGGTGCATTTGTCCAAGTTCCACTGCGTAATCGGCAGGTCATTGGAGTAGTCTGGGGAGCTGGAGTAAGCGAATTTGAGGAAGGAAAACTACGCACAATAACCAAAGTATTGCAAGTACCGATTCTTGACCAAAACTATCTCAATTTCATCGAAAAAATGGCTGAATACACAATTACTCCTTTATCCGCCACCTTTTTTCGCTTGACTCGTATACCCGAAATAGACGAGGCCAAAAAATCAGTCAAATTTTGTGAAGCGTCAGGTCTAGAACCCGACCGCTTAACCCCAAAACGGCAAGCAGTATTTAGAATACTGGGCCAAAGGCGTCGAGTTAAGGTTGCTGAACTATTGGCTGAAGCGAATGTTTCCTATGCCGTTATTCAGCGGTTAGTTAAGCAAGGTTACCTCACCATCAAATTGCAAGAAATTCAGGATAAACCGCAACAACTGAATTTAAAAAATCCTGGGACGAAACTTAATTCCGAACAAAAAAATGCAGTCAGTCAAATTACTCAAGTATTAGACAAGCCAGAATATGCTGCCATCCTCTTGAAAGGTGTTCCTGGTGCGGGCAAGACTGAAGTGTATCTTGAAGCCATCGCTCAAGTACTCAAGGAAGGAAAACAAGTCTTAGTTTTACTACCTGAAATTGCTCTTACCAATCAGATACTCAATCGTTTTGAAGAACGATTCAAAACCCGTCCTTTTGAGTGGCACTCTGCTGTATCCAAGGCCGTCAAAAGGCGCATTTGGCGAATGACTGCCGAGGGTAATTCTCAATTAGTTGTCGGTGCACGCTCAGCACTCTTTTTACCCTTTGCAAATCTCGGATTGATCATCATTGATGAAGAACACGATAGTTCCTTCAAACAGGATTCAGGGATAATCTACCATGGCCGGGACATGGCCGTACTACGAGCATCGATGTGTCAAGCCAAAGTTCTTCTTGTTTCGGCCACCCCCTCCTTGGAAACTTTGACAAATGCACGGAATGGAAAATACCACCGAGTCGACCTGATGTCGAGATTCGGCGGGTCACAGCTTCCAGAAATAATCCCAATTGATATGAGAGGACAAAAAAAGGTAAGTGGCAAATGGTTATCGGGAGCTTTGGTAACTGAAATTGCCCAACGCTTAGAGCGTGAGGAACAATCGCTTCTGTTTCTTAATCGACGGGGATATGCACCGCTTACAACCTGTTCTGAATGTGGTCATCAACTGGGATGTCATGATTGTGATACTAATCTTGTGGAACATCGGTTCATTGGCGAAATGATTTGTCACCAATGTGGTCTTAAATCTCAAAAACCCAATGAATGCCCTGTATGTCATGCAAAGGAATCATTTGTACCTGTTGGCCCGGGTGTTGAACGATTAGCAGAAGAGGTGTCAGAAACTTTCTCAGAAGCAAAATTAGAAGTGATCTCTTCTGACTTAATCAAATCAACATCGCAGCTTATGGAAACACTTGATAGAATTTCCCGCGGTGCTGTTGATATTGTTATTGGAACACAGATTGTCGCTAAGGGGCATCATTTTCCGAAAATCACTCTTGTGGGTGTTTTGGATGCGGACGTTGGGCTGCATGGCGGAGATTTCCGAGCGTCTGAAAAGACGTTCCAAATTATCCGTCAAGTTGCTGGACGTGCTGGACGGGCTGAACTACCAGGAATTGCTTTACTTCAAACATGGCAACCGGATAATCCAGTCATTCAGGCGATTATATCTAATGATGATGAAAAATTTTTGGACACAGAGAGTATGGAAAGGGAGGTTGCAGGTTGCCCTCCTTTTGGTCAGTATATTGCGATAATCCTTTCAGGAAAGAATGGTGAAAAAGTAGAGGAGTATGCAACAAATCTTCTTAAAATGTCGCAACTTTTGGAAGATAACCAAATCACATTATTTGGGCCTGCTCCGGCTCCAATATTTCGTATCCAGGGACGATTAAGATATCGTTTTTTACTTCAGGCTGATCGGAGTATGAAAGTGCAAAGAACGATTCGCCATTGGCTATCAAGCGTGAAACAGCCGACAAATGTTCGTCTTTCAGTTGATGTCGACCCGGTTTGGTTTATGTGATAATCAAACGGGAGCAATCAAAGCGAAGGAACAAAAAGTCGAATGATATCCAGACCATTCCAATGAATGAGGAGGCGGGTTTGATGGTGTCATAAAAGTATAATAATGGTCAATGACCGACCTGACTGCTATTAATTTAACAAAAAACAATAGTTCAACGGTGGAGTAAAAATAATCAACCGAAATTGAGTAATCAGGGAATTCCTGTAAATTGTTAAATCAGTGGTTCCATTAACCTAGTATTGAAGTTTTGAGAGACCTTCTCGCTAAGGATTAAAAAAAATAAAAGGTAATTAATCGAATGACCCAGCCGTTCCTAAAAATATCGCTCTGTAAAATAAATGGGATTTAAAATGATTGAAGCTCCTTTAGAAAATTCAAAACAGGTTTCTCTTGAGATCTGTCTTTCCTTACTGAATAAACCTGAGTTATTTGCGGTTCATTTTCGGTGCGAAAAGGGTGATTTCATTTTAAAGTTTGACCCCGATGATAAAAAGCACCCTAATTCAAACTTCCTTGAAAATACAAACGCATACAAATCACTGGAGAATGAGGGCCTTATCAAGTCGCTAGATTCAATCGCAAGGCTTTCTATATCTAATCCTGACGAGATAGAATTTGTTGAAGGGTCTGCGAGTAATAGTGATTGGGTTTTTTAGGTAGCGATTTAATTTCCTGTAGTTGTCCTTGATATCCAAGGCAGATTGATGACCGGCAATTTTTCAGCCAATTCAGTTAAAGTATTTTATTCCCATTTCTAATGAGGTAAGGCCTAATCATGTTTGAGCGAATAGCAATCATCGGTATGGGATTAATTGGATCCTCCATCGCCCATGGAATCCGTCGCAGTAAACTCACAAGTTTTATTGCTGGTCATACGCAATCGGAATCCTCAACAAAGGTGGCTCAAAGTTTAGGGTTGGCCGATGAAATGTATCCAACCCCTGAACACGCTGTTCAAGATGCTGATTTGATTATCCTTTGTACGCCCGTTGGAACGTATGAGTCACTGACCTCCCAAATAGTGAATTCGATCAAACCCGGGGCAATTCTGACCGATGTCGGTTCGGTAAAAAAATATGTAATTGATGCTGTATTACCTCACCTTACTCAAGATATTCACTTTATCCCTGCTCATCCCATCGCCGGGACAGAAGAATCTGGTCCCGCATCTGGATTTGCAGAACTATTTGATAATCGATGGTGTATTTTAACTCCTCCACCAAACTCCAACCCCAAGTATATCAACAAATTAAAGTCATTCTGGGAAGCAATGGGAGCTAAGGTAGAATTTATGGAAGCAGAACATCATGACACTGTTCTCGCTGTCACCTCGCATGTTCCTCATCTCATTGCCTACACGATGGTCGGTACAGCTGACCATTTGCGTCGTATAAGTAATTTTGAGGTCGTGCAATTTTCAGCAGCAGGATTTAGGGATTTTACTCGAATAGCTGCTTCCGACCCAACGATGTGGCGAGACGTTTTTTTAACCAACAAGGAATCAACATTAGATATTCTCGGTCGATTTACCGAAGAGCTTTTAGCGTTACAAAGGTTGATCAGAACCAATGATGGTGAAAAATTATTTGAGTATTTCACCGAAACTAGGAACATCAGAAGGGGAATTGTTGAGGCGGGACAAGATACCGCGATACCTAACTTTGGGCGGGATAACTCAAAGAAATAAACTTATGTGAACCTCAATTGATCACAATATTTCTATCCTTATTGAAACCACAAAAGATTTTCTTCAGATTTCCACTCAATGACCACTCTTTTGCTTTCGGTCAGTCATGCCATTTGTGTGTCTGAATCTGAAGTAAGTTCAAACACCCATTGTGAAATGACCAAGCTCACCCTGCCAAGCTCACCCTGCTAATTACATTGACGCTCAATACAGGATTCAATTTTTGCTTGATTCAAGGAAATCACAAGAAAATAGAAGTCCAATGAAATGATGACGTTGAGGTAAAATATCAGGAATTATTACCTAATTCGGAATTAATTGGCGTGTCCTAAAGTATTATTCAGCGAATAATCTTGGATAGAGTTGTTCAAAACTTCACTGTGAAATCAGGAAAATATTCTTTATCACCAGCATAATGCAGGGATTGAAACGGAATCAACTTCGAATAACTTAGCAATCCTGATTTTTTGTCCTGAAAAGTCAATCTGCAATAAGTCAAAATTAGCTAATTGTATTATTGCTTTTGATACAAATGCAGAGAGGCCAAAAGCACCCAAGTAATCTTCAAAAGCATCTAAATCACCCGAAACTTTTAAACTCGTATTACCCACAGGATAACCCAGTTGGTCCGCCTCAATTAACCCTGGAAAACTCACGCTAAATCCTTCCGACCTAAATTCCATAGTATTCAGATTTATCGCTTGAATTTGAGCACATTCGCTTTGATCATAAGTGCGATTTAATGCCAGTTCAGCATCAATCTTTAATAAAGGCAAAATGTACCCCAAAGATAAAGGTATATTCGGTGTTCCTTGGGAAGTAACTGACTTAAATTCTTGGTGAAATTGATAATTGTATTGCTCGCTTGATGATTGTTGCAACGCGATTATGCCTGATTGAGCCTGATGGCTCCAAGAATCAGTTGTGCCCCAATTGGTTTTCCCAAATTCAGTTATCAATTGATTAATGTACAGCCCTGTCTCTGATGAAAAGGAAATACTTGTTCTAATTCGGTCAGATTCCAGAGTATGTTCAAGGCCTTTATAATTGAACGATTGAGTAGATGGGAACACAAGAATATAATTCTTAAAATCATAAACAAGTTTGTGAATGGCTAAATCACCAGCATTCCAAACAAAGGTTCCGTCTATTGTCGAAACGATTAAATCATGGATTGTAACATCGGTACGGTTTGGAAAACCTGACTTCGTGATGTCAGAGTAGCTGAACTGGAGTTGAGAATCTTGTTGTGAGAGAAATTGGTTGAGTACAGCCACAAATTTATTACTTGAATAAAACCAAAATGAAAGCCATGCCACAATTAGGACACCGAAAATAGCAATTGCCGCAATGGTAAATTTGTGGAGTGACACAATCAATAACTCTTGTTTAAAAATGCGTTGTGTGGATGCAACACCAAACTATACGCAAAAATTAGCGTTACCCATTAAAATATTGATGTCAATATCATCTTGTGAATGAGAAATATAGAGTTTTATTTTGGTGAAAAAAGGAAGTTCAAATGCTCAATAATCAAGTACTCGATTCACAACTTTGGATATTTGCCTATGGCTCACTGATTTGGAATCCAGGATTTGAACCTGAACAGACATACCATGCAACCCTCCCGGCCTACAAAAGGTCTTTCAGTATGTGGTCAGTTCATTATCGAGGATCAAAAGCTAATCCAGGATTAGTACTTGCATTGGAAAATGACCCGCAATGCTCTTGTCAAGGTTTGGCTCTCAAACCAAAGCATAACCAAATTGAAGATGTCCTTTCAACAGTTCGCAATAGAGAGCTGATCTCATCAGCCTACCTAGAAACAAAAGCGTGGATTACCCTCGAAAATGGCACGGAAGTTCCAGCTGTATTCTATGTTGTAAACACAAAACATAGTCAGTACTGCGGGCATCTTTCGACTTCAGAAAAAGCAAAGATTATTCACTCGGCAATGGGTAACAAAGGATCTAATCAAGACTATCTTTTTAATACTGTCAAGGCTTTGCAAAAAATTGGCCTGAATGACCCTTATTTAACCAATTTAGCGCATCAAGTTAAAGAGGTGAATTCGTGTCAACTGGGTCAGCGATCAAAGTAGACTGATTGACGGCAACGATTTTGATTTTACTCACTGGAAGTTGAGGGTCGAAATTAGAATTCAAACGAAAGTGCCATCGAACACCATCGATGATAGCGATACCTTCAGTTCCATCAATTGAAGCGACTGTACCAATTTTACCAATATTACGCTGGAGGGGATCATTTAGGATCACTTTTGATGATCCCGAACCACCTTTCCCAAACACGGATATTAACAAACGCCCAACTATGGCGATCACGATGGATAGAACTACAAATAGAATGATTTGATAAAAACCTGAAGCGAACAATCCAGGCAATAAAAAAGAAAGAATCCCTACAATCAAAGCTGCTAAAGCCGGCCAAACAAAAATTGTTGAAGGGATCGATAGCTCTAAAATGCCGATAAGAAATGCCCACCCAATCCACATCCAAGGGGTGAGTCCGTCCAAAAAAGTTAACACGATCAGTCCTCAGTAAATTAGGTGTTGTTCTTTTGGGTGGCTCCCTTTGCCAATTCGGCAATACCAGCAATAGAGCCAATCAAACTACCAGCTTCAAGGGGAATCATAATTGTTTTGGAGTTGGGAGCGGACGCAACCGATTCTAACGCTTTGGTGTATTTTTGTGCGACAAAGTAATTCAGTGCCTGATGATTACCATCCCGGATAGATTCTGATACCATTTCTGTAGCTTTAGCTTCGGCACGAGCTTCTCGTTCTCGAGCCTCAGCATCTAAGAACGCAGCCTCCTTTCGGCCTTCTGCCTCTAGGATTTGAGCCACTTTGAGCCCTTCCGCTCTTAATATGGCCGCTTGTTTTTCCCCTTCCGCTTGCAAAACCTCGGCTCTTTTTTCCCGTTCAGCTTTCATTTGCCCTGCCATAGCATCGGTAATGTCAGGTGGCGGTTTTAAGTCTTTTATTTCGATTCGGGTTACCTTGACACCCCAGGATTTGACCGCTTCATCAATGACGTTTAAGAGCCGTGAATTAATTGTTTCCCGATTTGATAGTGAAGCATCAAGATCCATTGAACCGATGACAGAACGAATATTTGTCTGAATGATATTTTCCAAGGAAGTCTGTAGGTTTTGCACTTCATAGCTTGCTTTTTCGGCTTCAGTGACTTGAAAGAAGGCAATGGCATCAGCTTCTATAGTGGCATTATCCTTAGTAATCACTTCTTGAGAGCCTATATTCAAGACTCGCTCCATCATATTTACTCGATGACCAATAGATTCTAAAATCGGAAAGATCAGTTTAAGTCCAGGTTTAAGCGTACGGGAATATTTTTTAAATCGTTCAACCGTCCAGTTCTCGCTTTGCGGGACTGACTTAACCATCATAAAAAACAAAATGATTAAAAATACAATCCCAATAATCGGCGCGATTAATGATGATGCAAAGTTTACTTGAAGGGATTGTTCCATCAGAGTTTCCTTGATTTGTAGAGTGTTGAGGTGTTTACTTGTTTTAGTTTAGGATTATCTTTCCATATAATGTGAAGCAGAGTAATTACAATTATTCCCTGAGTGACAATATATAATTCCAAACCTCTAACTGACCGACGTCAATCACTGAATGGCAAATGAGTTTAACACCACATAGAAATCGCCGAAATCCCAACTCGTCTTCATTGGACTTTGTTGACTATATAGATTTTGATCATCCGGTTCAGCAGATGCTGGCAATGATTGTCATCATCCTATTTGTAGCTTTCGGTCTGTTTGTTTTCAACGAGTATATAATTGCGTTCTTCCAGCAATCTGAATTTTCCCGCTACATACTCGGCCTAATCATTGCTGTCTTTATTTGGGGGATTTACACATCTTTTTACCAAATCTACCAGATTTCACGATCAGTAAAATGGATTAGAGTATATGTGGGAAGAGAAGACGACACCCAATTACCACAAGCTCCAAGCCTTTTGACTCCTCTTGCCAATCTGCTTGGTACTACTGCGAAACAGGCCATTATCACGACAACCTCAGCGCAATCTATCCTAGATACTGTATTATCCCGCATTGATGAACATCGGGATAGCACTCGATATATTACTAACTTACTGATTTTTTTGGGGTTGTTGGGGACCTTCGTTGGTCTCGCTATTGCTGTTCCCCAAATCTCTCAATTTATTAAATCGCTCGCTGATACTGATCCGGGTAATACTAACCTCCTTGAAGTGATTATAACAGGCCTTGATCAACCTTTAAGCGGAATGGGGGTGGCATTTTCTTCGTCACTATTAGGTTTATCTGGTTCATTAATTATTGGGCTGTTGGAACTGTTTGTTGGGATTAGCCAAAATCGTTTTTATCGAACTTTAGAGGAATGGATTACAAGAAATACTCGCCTCTCAACAAGTTCTTTTGACCATGATGTTGATACCTTGAAAGCAGGATCCGACTCGACCGAAGTGGGTGAGCTGATTCTAAGTATGAAGAGTTTATTCTTAGCTTCTGAACAAAACAAGCTTGAAGTCATGTCTGCGATTAAAGATATGAATTCAGTTTATATTCGGATACTGGAACTGTTTGAAACAAAAGCACAAGAGGTCAATGCCAAAGAGGAACTGCAAATATCGACGGTTTCAAAATTGAATGATATCATTGAAAGTCAAAACGAGATTTCTGAACTCCTCAACAAGGTTGCACTTGGTATAGCTGATGGTGAAACTCGCCTTCTCCTTCGCAGCATTGAAGTTCAACTTCTTCGTATATTGGAAGAAAATGCTAACTCTAAGACCGAGTTTTTACGAGAATTAAAAACTCTTTTAAATGATTGGCAAAACTAAGTGGTGTCTCAATTTTAAGAATGACTTAGTTGATTCAAACATGGTGGGAATAATTTAGTAAAAGTATCAGTATTCCCAATACTAACCTTTGCAATGACCAATAAAGTAGTCAATCCCACCACTTAAGGCCTTGTGACCTAATTCTAGTCGGGTCAATCTTTACTAATATAGCAATTATCGGTACTTGAGAGACACCCTGTCAGTTAGATTGTCGCCGACTTATCATCCTGATAACGCTATCCATTTGATTATCCATTTCAGCAGCTGGTGGAAGGTGTGTCTGCATTTGGTAGGACTTCCGGCACCAACCCCTGTCGGACAGCCTCAGTCACGGTGGCTTGAACCAGAAGAGGAGCCATCATACGAATATGATCGGGTGAATCACCTTTAGCCAGCAGGTTCAATGATAAGAATTCATCCAGTGGGTCATCCAAATAAGTCTGTGACGATATGCCTTTGGCATGCTGATTTTTATTGATTGTATCAAGAAGTTTTTCTCTTGATATAAGCCGGTTGTAATTGCTTGACGTTCCGAATTGAGCAGACACTGATTGCAGGGCCGGAACAATCCCTTTTATTCTCAGATTGGTGAGTAAATGGCGAGCGGATTCCCTGCGGATATGGTCATCCAGACTTGGTATACCGTATTCCCAGATATCACTGGACGGTTCCCAGACAAAACTGGAATGCAGTAGTTTTTGCTGGGCCATGGTACGGTACATATCAACCTCAAGGTGTTGGACTGCCAGTTCAAAATCGTATTCCGAAGGTTTTCCTCCTTCACCAACTCGCCATGCCATTTCAGCGATGGGAACTATCAGATTGGTCTCGACGAGTTCCTTAAAACGACGTTTGTACAGTTTGGCCCGCTGCTCAGCGACGACCACTTTGGCGCCAGCGACAACATTCATATCAACTTTGTACATATCGGGGATGGATGCTAACTGGTTCCAGATGGCCTTGCCCCAAAGCTGGATGAAATAGGGATAGTTCTGAGTTTCATCAATTACGGTAGTCAGTGCGTCTTCTTGCCAAATGACCCTAGAGTCAAAGGGTTCAGTCAGAGCCCGAAGTGCTTCGCACCGTGATAACCGTCCAATGCGTTCTTCCTGCAAACGTTCACTGAAGGTGACATGGGAACGGCGAAGAACCATTTCTAGATCTGGAGTGCCGGCAATCACTAACATGAGGGAATGCCGCATGGCAACACTCTGGGCAGCGTTATAAAAGATGTGTCCGGTTTTTGGTGACATAGTATGGGCTTCGTCAATCAAAATGACACCACCGGTCTCTTCATTTCCCAGAGCTTCCATCCATGTTCTAAGCTCACCATCATGGACTTCTTGATTCTGATTTATCAGATCAATACCTCCGCCAATCGGACCTATATTCAACTTGAAACCGCGCACCCGCTCCAGAAGTTTCGGGGGGAACTGACGTGCCATTTCCCGAGCGATTGCCGCCGGGGAGGTAATGGAATCAGAGGCCATGTTCACTAAAGGTAGCTGGCGCTTAGTGGACTCAGCATGTATCCAGCCTAGTAGGGTTGTCTTCCCACAACCACGTGGTCCCGTCAGAACAATAGCAGTCGGATTGCATATCCCCTTGCTGAGTGAGTATAGCCGTCCCTGCAATTCCTTCTTCAAGTGATCTCGACCGGCCATAACTGGAGGTTGTACCCCATAGCCTGGTTGAAAGAGATTGTTCTCAATTCTTATGGGGTATGGCAAAATAATCTCAAAGTGTTATTGCTGGTTGCACTATATTGGAAGCATGATAGACTGCTTTTTCCCGAATTGTTCAAGTTTTTAATTCATTTATTATTCATTCCGCTGTCAAGAGAAGGCTTTCACAAATCAGGTAGATCTTGCCACTCGCTAGACCAAAAAGCGTGGCAATCTCGGTCAGTGGTCTTGGTCACCCAAGGCCTACTCGGAAATCAGGAGAGCATCAGAAATTATATGATTAGGAAACAGGATTCCTTTTTTCAGTAATACCGACTTTTATTGAGCGACAATCAAGATGATAGGCTGAAGGGGTGAATATCATAAAAAGACTAATGATTAACTTTTGCAAGATGTTTGGGTAAACCAGCCCTAGATTATGCCCTTTTCTTTTTACTTGGACAAACCTCATGCTTCGGAGCCCACCACAAAATATGAAAATACTGACCTTGCCGCTGCCCAAATATCCTCTTCTTGCTGTCCAAGCGAAGTGAAAAAAGTTCTTGAACGTCCTCCTTATCAAGTTCTTTCAACCGCACTTTGGCCTTCTGGGACAATTGATTGCAACTAATGAAATGACACTTGCCAGAATCAAGGCAGCTCCATTTCATGGTTGCAAAATTCTGAAGTTTAGGAATAACCTCATTAAACAATAACTTAACAGTTATACGCTCCCAACCCCAAGGTCCCTCAAAGTCAGCAAACGCGACACTCCATTTGAAATTAGCCGAATTATCACTGATATCAATTTTTTTAGGAGTCTTGTTTCTGCTATTAATTTCATTACGTTTAGGATGCTTACTCTTACGTTTGCTCAAGTTTACAAGCCACCGTAATATTCTGACATAGAGTCACAGGTAACCTCTTTGTGTGAGCGAATACCAACAGGAGTATCACCTCGAGCTTCTAGCCAAGGTCCCTCCACATGAGTCAAATCGCTCAAAAAACGACCACTTTTGTCCCCATAAAACTTTATAACTGCATCTACAGTTTCTTTCGCAAGTTCATCTAGATTATCAGGATTTCCTTCTATGTCGGCACTGAATAGATCAAATTTCCCTCTATGCTTCTCAAAGAGAACCGGGCACACAGGTCCGTCAGCCCAAGCTTCAAAGTGCTCATGGAAAAGTCGTCTTTCATCCCACACTAAAGACCAGGCTTGACAATAGTAAACAAGTTTCTGCAACTTCCAAGAAGTTAAAGAATTAGGAGAGAAATGCTCTAGGATGTATTTGGCTACGTCAAAGACGCTTACCTTCTGGTCGTCAGTCATTTTTGTTAGCCATTATTTGAGTGAATGATTTTAATATAGGCATAAGGAAACTTATCTGTCATTTCAATCATCTTTGTGATTTGTTGTATGAATTTAATTTATTGCAGTCATAAGGAATGTACGCAGAAGATACAGTAATTATATCTTTTGCAGTGAATAAGCCATTCTAGGAGCAGAAGGGGTCAATAATAGTTGCAACGGTCGGCGATGCTCTGAGGAGCAATCATACAATGTGCAGGTTTTCATTGCCGGACACTAACCAAAACTATAGGTGTGTTCACCTTTAATCATCAGTTTTATTGTTGGTAAATCAAATCAAATTCGGCAGAAGTTGTCCTAACGAATTCCCCATTAGGCAGGTCATTAATGTAAAGCTTATGTTGAATTTGTTCTTCATTCAACTGATACCTTTCCCAACGCCGCCTAAGTCGCTTTTCTAAAGTGTCTTGATTCACTTGAATCATTATTTTTAAATTAAAGTACTGAAATAATTTATCCCAAGGTGGCGAGTTGCATAATAAATAATTGCCCTCAACAATGATACACTGAATGTCTTTATGCAACACACTAGCACCAGCTCGAGCAATCTCTATATCGCGATCAAATAATGGCACAAATACATCAGTGTGAGGAATTTGAGATAACCGGTGAAGTGTGTGACTAAGACCATCAACATCAAAGGTATTAGGTGAGCCCTTGCGAGGCAGTAACTGCATCTGTTTTAATATGATGTCGTCAAAATGAAAACCATCCATTGAAAGTGCAGCAGCCAAACCAGGTGATGATTGATTGAGGCATTTGACGAGCCAATTGGTAAATGATGTTTTACCAGAACCAGGTGGGCCCGCTATAGCAATCAACTGGCGTTTCTGGAAGTTGAGGTTCCTGATTTTCAACAAGATGCCATCTCTTTTCAGCTTTGGAATCATATTTTTGCCTAAGCTTGAAGATGTTCAGTTCGTGGAAATCAAACCATATTGCCTAGCTTTATTACGTAAGAAGGGTAGTCCTTCGGCCATAACCTCATTTTTATCTCTTGCCACAGGTCGCCAGACGCTCAAAGCACTTCCGATCTCAGGTGGTAATTCAATGAAACTTTCCATGGCCATCCCTCCACTAAAACCAGTGGCTGCAAGACCAACAAAGATTTCATCCCAATCGCAGGTGCCACACCCTGGTGTTCCGCGGTCACTTTCTGACAGGTGAATGTATTTGAGGAATTCCCCCGCATCAATAATGCCGTTGGCCGCCCCCTTTTCCTCTATATTCATGTGATAGGTATCTAAATGAATGAAAACATTATCGGCTCCAACCCGCTCAATTAAATCACGAGCCTGCCAACCCGTATTGAGTAGATGCGTTTCATAGCGGTTGACGGGTTCAATGCCAAATTGCAGATCAAGTGATTTAGCCTGTTTGCCAATAGTGTCAACGACCTTGGCAACATTATCTAATTCCGACGATGTCGGCGGATGACCAGTGCGCTCACCAATTCCACCATAGGTGACCCCTGTTAGGGCTTCGGCACCAAAGGACTTGGTCTTCTCAAGGGCAATTTTGAGAAACTCTATAGCCCCTTCAGGATTGCTTGAAGCCCAGTATTCTTGGGGTAATCCCAATGAACAAACGGCACGCAACGAGTTGCTCTCAAGCAATTTTCGTGTATGAACAGTATCCACTATTGAAGGATCAAGTAAGGGAATTTCAATAAAATCAACTTGATAGCCTGCGGCTGATTTGATGGCTATCTCTGCGCCTTTGGTGTCCCATTGCATAGTCCACATGCACGCATGAACTCCTAATCCTTTCATTCTCGTCTCCTTAATAAAAATTTTGCTTTACCAACGATATGTCTAGTTACCATAACAAGGATCAAAAACAAACCCCAAACAGCAGTCGATAGGTGTTGATTGGCGCCAAGCAGGTTCAGTCCCGAAGATAATACCTGTAAAATAATTAGGGCGATGGCCACAGGCATAACTCTCCCAAACCCACCAAAAGGGTCAATTCCTCCCAGAAAGCAAGCTAATACTGTAACCAATAGGAGTGCTTCGCCATGACCAACACGTACAGAATTAAACCGAGCGGCCATCAAAATTCCGGCAATACCACATAAGAGTCCAGAAAAAGTATAAATTAAGGTTAAAGTTCGTTTAGTCGGGATACCTGAATACTCCGAAGCATTGAGGTTTGAACCAACCATATAAACAGAAAATCCATGTTTGGATGAGACAAGCATGATATGCCAAGCCAAGGCAACCAATGTGAATATTATCATCGGTATGGGAATGTAGAATATACTGCCGTGGCCGATTGTCCCTACAAATTCAGGAAAACCAGAGATATCGCCACCCCGTGTTAGGAACTCACCTAATCCACGTAAAAATATCATCATGGCAAGGGAGACTAAAATAGGGTGGGCATCTGTGTAAGCAACAGCGAGTCCCATGATCAATCCTGCAGCCATACCAACAGCAAGAGCAGCAAAAATCCCTAAAATAAATGCTCCGACCCCGGCCTCGGTTCCTCCCGCTTGCAAAAGTGTCCAAGCGAGAGTGAGGCCAGAAAGATTGGCCGTGAAAATTATTGCCAAGTTTAATCCACCAGAAAGAATCGGGGCCAACATGGCCAGAGTTAACAGTCCAAGAACAGGGAGCTGAAAAGCCATTGAGCTGAGGTTTGCTGATGTAAGGAACCGCGGTGATAAATAGGAAAAAGTGACGAATAAAAAGGCTAGGAAACCAATGAGCGCGATCGATTCTTTACCAAACTGATGGGTAATATTTTTTACAATTGAAAGCATGGCTAATAGTTAGTCCGAATGAATTGCATGGGATTTTTTAGGAAGTCTGAATCAATTTTAATGTTAGAGGTTGAAACGGCAACAAGAATGGCTCCACCAATGATCATCTGAAAGGCAAAAGGTGAAACGCCTAATAAGTTGAGACCATTCTGAGTGATAGCAACAAACATTACTCCCAGAATGCACCCCAAAATTGATCCCTTACCTCCACCCAAACGAGCCCCTCCTAAGACGACAGCAGCCAGAACCTCAAGCTCCCTTCCGTACAGAGCATTGGGAACAACCTCCTTGACAATATTGACCTGCATCAACCCCGCTATACCGGCCATCATTCCCATCCAACCATAGGCCACTGCTTGAATCAGGGCAATATTAACTCCTGCCCTGCGGGCTCCATCAGGGTTATCGCCAAAAGCATAAATCTGCCGACCCGTTGAGGTGTGTCTAATCAGAATCCAAGTGGCAAATACACAACCAATCATAACCGCCACTGCAAGGTTTAACTCTGACCAAGTTCCGCTAGCCGATTGATGCTCAAAAATGAAAATCCGTGAAGTCCACCAATTGGGTAGATTGTATATGTTTCGGCCCGAAGTGAAGAACATCAACAACCCAAAAAAGGCGTTGAAGGTAGCAATGGTTATCACGATGGAAATGATCCTAAAGCCATGAATTAAGGTTGCATTGATTAAACCAAGTCCAATTCCGATCAGTCCACTCACAACAAATCCAATAATCCAGTTGCCTCCACCCATTAAACCAAAACAATAGGCCGCTAGATATTGCACAACCGATGCCGCCACAGCGAATGAAATATCAATGCCCCCAGATATTAGCACTACCAGTAAACCTACCGCCCAGATAAGATTGACGGCGTTGTTGTTGAGGAGTGATGTCAGGTTTCCTAAGCTTAAAAATTGCTCTGACGCCACTGATAAACCAACACACATACATACAAGGACAACAAGGAGTCGGGCTTCAATCGTGTAGTTTTTAAGGAAGGAGAGCTTAAGCATAAACCAATGCTTCAAGTTGTTCAACTGTATCTTCAACGGGATTATGTTCGCTGGTAATTTCCCCATTGGCCATTGTCAGAACGCGGTCAGAGTTAAAGTGCACTTCTTGGACCTCATCTGAAATTAACAAAATGCCCATTCCCTGTTTAGCCAATGAGCGCACAATCTTATAAATTCCTGCACGGGCACCAACATCGACTCCAACAGTGGGGCTATCTAAAATCATGAGCCGTGGTTCAGTCGCCAGCCATTTCGCGAGTACAACCCGTTGTTGATTTCCACCAGAGAGAGTTGATACGGCATCAACAGGCTCACCGATGCGAATAGCCAGTTCCTTAATCCAGTGTGCAACCGTCGATTCTTTACGCGGCGATGAAATGAGCCCCAGAACATTTAGAATATGCTTCAATACGGTGATGATTATGTTGTCTCCAATTGCCTGTTGTTGAATGAGGCCAAGGGAAAGACGGTCCTCCGATACATAAGCAATACCGGCCGCGATTGCTTCTCTAATTGAGTGAAAATTGACCGGCTGTCCATTGAGCCGAATTGTCCCTGAAGTGGGTTGATTCATCCCAATCAGGACATGTGCTAATTCAGTTCGTCCTGCCCCAATCAAGCCGGTGAGGCCGACAATCTCTCCTTTTTTGATAGTCAAAGACACATTTTGAAACTCTTGGTGGCGAGATAGGCTGTCAATTTCCAATATGGGCTCCGCGTTGTGATGCGTTGTTGCGGTTACCGTGCTAACGAGGGTTTGGTTAGTCATCAACTCGGCAAGTTTAGTTTGGGTCATACCGGCTGTTGGAAACACCCCCACGAGATGACCATCGCGAAGAACAGTTACTCGCGATGAAATAGCCAGCACTTCAGCAAGTCGGTGACTGACGAAAACGACAGCTACACCACTTTCTGACAAATTTTGAACGATGCGGAGGAGTACTTTTGTTTCGCTTTGTGTGAGTGACGAGGTTGGTTCATCCATAAAGATCAGTTTTGCCTGTCCCATTAGAGCTCGTGCAATTGCCACAATTTGCCGCTGGGCTATGGGAAGCGATTTAAGAGGTTCTTCTAGATTCAATGTAACATTTAAGCGATTCAGAATTTCTTCCACACGTGGTCGAGCAGAATGGCTATTAACCATTCTGGGATAAACGCCAATGACTTCATCAATAGCGATGTTTTCGGCCACGGACATGTGTGGAAACAGCGATAAATCCTGCCAAATGACCGAAATGCCTATTATTCGCGCTTTGGCGGGAGTAATGGATTGAATTTGTTGGCCTAAAATATTGAGAGAACCGCCGGGGTCAGGTGTATAAACACCTGAAATAATTTTAATTAATGTACTTTTCCCACATCCATTTTCTCCAGCAAGGCAGTGAACTTCTCCTGGTTTGACTTGGAACGAAACATTACTGAGTGCTTTGACTCCGCCAAATGTTTTGGAAACATTTTTGAGCGATAGTACCCATTCCGGATTTTTATGTGAAGTTACAGTTGCCAACGAAGTGTTCACCATTCACGAGTCAGTGTCTCATCCCCTTGACCGAGGGTTTAACGGTTATTAAGAAAAATAAGAAGATTTTATTCTTGATAGAATACCCCTGAACCAATATCAAACTTCTCAATTTTTACAACAAAGAAATTATTGGTGTTAGCCCTAATCACAAGTTCATTGACCCAAGAAGTGGAAATAATAGGTGACTCTGTTCCCTAAACGATATCAATTCCACTCACTTCCGAATGCGTGTGAAACGCTCTGAGCCTAGGCACCTTTCCGTGCTTAGATGAAGCCGATTCAAAGGCGAGGCAACATGAGCACTCCTAGACACATCGCAAGAGTGAATAAACTAATCCAAGACACTCCGAGCAACAAGAGAAAAGTTATCACCAAGAGCACTCCCAAGGCAATCAAACCCTTTTCCTTGTTATTCATAACTACAATCACTGTCTCAATCGGATAGACAATCACGTCGTTTTATCATACCAAGAGCGATTACAAACCCAGCAATAGTAACTCTTAAAATTATTTCCGAAATAATTGAATTGGTCATCAGGGAGGGTGGGAATTTTGATTCCCACCCATTTTCAATTAAAGGCCCATTTCGGCAAGACCATCGACAGTATTCATGTTTAACTCAAGAAGATTGTCGGTGATAATATTACGAGTTTCAAAATCAGGACTGACTGTACCAAGTCCTTCAATCATTGTTCCCTCTTCAATGGGAGCACCATCAACCAGTAACTTACCCATAGTTACGAAAACTTTTCCAGCTTCCATGGGGTTCCACATAAACCCACCGGAGAGAATTCCGTCATGAACAAGCTGCCGACCCTGACCAGGCGAGAAGGGGCCCAAAACATGGATTGTACCACCCATGCGACGTTCTTGTACAGCGCGACCTGCACCAATTGGTCCTTGACTGCCAAATGCCAAAAATCCTTTAAGATCAGGATTGGCCGCTATCAAGTCTAAGGCTGTAGTTCGACTATCGTCTACACTTTCAGCCACACCGTAACGTTCGCCGACCAATTGCAATTGCGGGCAGTTGGCACCCATCCACGCTATTGCAGCATCGGCCCAAGCATTGTGCAGGGGAACAGTGAGTGACCCTACATACACAACGTAAGAACCAGATCCTTCGGCTTTTTCACATAGCAATTTGGCATGGGCTTCGCCAAATCCAGTAGACGAGGCAAGTTCAAAATTCCAATCAACATTCATCAACCCCGGCCCCTCATGGGCGACAACTTTTATTCCGGCGTTTCTAGCTTTGGTTAATACCGGTTCAAGGGCACCTTCATCATTGGGAACGACACCAATTACATCCACACCTTGAGCAATCAAGTCTTCAATTGCACGTACCTGTAATGCTGGATCTGCTGAAGTTGGACCAACCATAAAAGCATCCATTCCCAGCTCGGCACCACGAGCCTTGATTCCTTCTTCCATAGCATTAAACCATGGGATCCCACCGATTTTAACGACAACCCCCATTTTTTGGGCATGCACAGTTGACGAAACTCCCATGGTGATCACAAGGGCAGATAAAAGCGAAATGAAGTGTCTCATTGTATTCCTCCTTATAGTTATTTTATTAACAGTTAGCATTCCAATAGAATGTCGCACTGAAATGAGTCCGATTAGGAAAATTAGAATTCCCAATTTATTCTAATCGGTGACTATGAAATCAATACATTAATCTCTACAAAGTAGCAAGTATTTAAAATTTCAATTTGCAGTTTAAAAATCAAACCATAGTTATTGAAAAATACAAATTATCGTGATTTTATTGGGCATTGACACGGCACGTGTTAATTCAAAATACGGGTGAAAATCTTGCTCAATTTTACCAAGTAACTCTTAAAATTCGGAATTCTTTTATGCCCATAAAATTTACCTTAAGAAGGTTCATTGAAATCGGTTAAAGTAAAGGTGAGAGTCCAACTTGTTATCAAGAATAAATTCAAGTAGGATAAAAAGTGAAACTGAAATTATCTTACCCCGCCTAACAGTTCCTAAATTTTCTTGTGAGTTTCTTATGCAATGCTTAACGATAAGCCTAAAGAAAAATCAAATGAACAAGGTAAAATTGGTTTGAGACCTACAACAATAGCAACAATGACTCCTCCCTCTCACAAGGAATACTGATGTGTTAAGGCGACGGCTTGGTCAAAGATATTCCAGTGCGACTTGGACTGGCTTTGTTGATGTTATGACAGCTTTGTTGCTTGTCCTAATTTTTATCATAACTGCATTTTTGATTATTCAATTTATCTTCGCCAAACAAGTGAGTGACTTGGCCGGCGAAGTCAATCAACTTGAAGTTGAGAAAGCGAGTTTAAGTGATGAACTTGGGGTAAGTAATGAAGCAATAACAGGTCTTGAATTACAATTGGAACAAGAACTTGTCAAAGTTCAAATTCTGAACGAAAAAATCAGTCAACTTGAACAAGAACTTTCAAAAGTAGTTCAACAACTTGAGGTGGCATTTGTAGAAAATGAAGAACTTGAGAATGCCCTCAATACAACCCGTGATAATCTTCAGACGACCCAAAGAGAATTAGGAGAGAGCAATCAAGAAGTTAAAGGACTTGAGGAAAGCCTTGCTCAACTGTCTTCAGAAATTGTCCAGTTAACGTCAACGATTGATAACCTCCAAAGTCAATTAATCCAATTGAATAAAGATTTGGCTCAATTAGGTGAGGAAAAAACTCTTGCCGAAGCCGAGGTGCAAAAATTGCTTGAACTCGTTGAGGGTCTTAATCAGGAGCGCGAAGTATCACTTGAGCAAAACTCAAAGCTTGTTACGGAACGCGAATCGTTACTTGCCCAAATCACAAATTTAGAACAAAAAATCAGTGAACTTACTAACACCGTTACACAACTCACTTCACAGTTAGATGCGTCCAATCAGACGAGGGGTGAAATTGAGCAATCCCTCGCAGAATTAGAGGCCGAAAGGCAATCACTCATAGAGAATCTGAATCAACAACGTGCTCTTTTAAGTACCACCACTCAGGAAAAAGAAAATATCATTGAAGAAAATCAAGTATTAACCGACTTAAACACCCAACTCAATAGCGAATTAGGGCAGCGGAACAACCGAGTCACTGAATTGGAAAATGCTACAATGAGTTTAGGTGAGCAGTTGGAAACACTTTCTGATGAACTTGCTGCACTCCAACAGTTATTGAATGAGCAAAATAACGCAAGACAGGATTTGGAAGAAGAATTAAGCGACATAAGTAACCGCAACCAAAGTCTTCAACAGTCATTGGACGAGCAAAATATCGCAAAACAGTCTTTGGAAGACGAATTAAGTGGCTTAAGTAACCGCAACCAAAGTCTTCAACAGTTATTGGACGAGCAAAATAACGCAAAACAGTCTTTGGAAGACGAATTAAGTGGCTTAAGTAACCGCAACCAAAGTCTCCAACAGTCATTGGACGGGCGAAACATCACAATACAGGCTTTGGAAGACGAATTAAGCGACATAAGTATCCGCACCCAAAGTCTTCAACAGTTATTGGACGAGCAAAATATCGCAAAACAGTCTTTGGAAGACGAATTAAGTGGCTTAAGTAACCGCAATCAAAGTCTCCAACAGTCATTGGACGAGCGAAACATCACAATACAGGCTTTGGAAGACGAATTAAGCGTCTTAAATAACCGCAATGAAGAGATCACACAGATTTTAACAGACGAAGAAAGACAGCGCAGGAATTTAGAAAGCCAATTGAAGCAATTAAACGATCTTGTCGTTACACTCACCGAGAGACTGAATTCGCTTATAAGTGATAGAACTGAATTGCAAAACCGTAATACTGAACTTGAAAACGAGTCTTCACTGTTACAAGGTCAATTTGCGGCCAATGAAAAAGCTTTAAAAGATGATGTTGAACAGTTAAGGGCCGAGGTTTTAGCGCTGACAATACAAATCAGGGGATTGAACCAAGATCTTACAGCTACGAGTAACCAAAATCAAGATCTGGCAAGTAGGATTAATGTTCTGCAAAAAGAAAAAGCTAATCTACAGTCACAATTAGAAACTGAAGAATCTGATTTTATTGATACGCTAGAACAGCAGAAGAGTGAGATCGAAAAACTCCTCAATCAAATAAATGAGTTACAATTAAATCTTACGAAGGTCGATAGTCAAAATTCACTGCTTGAAAGTCAGTTGGAGTCAACTCAAGGGGCACTTTATGATCAAATTAATCGATTGAACCAAACTGTAAACCAAGCTATACAGATTATTGATGTTTTCTTGAAGAGTATACCGGAACTTGATGGAGTAGAGAGTCAATACACTATACTCGGTCAGCTTGAAAGCATGCTTAACCCTGATGGTGAGATTGTTGCATCAGTCGGTGAAGATGCACTCATCACTCGAGTCAATGAATTGATCCGCGTCTTGGAGCAGGTTAACGAAGTAGAAAAGCAAATCAATGCCGTCATAATCGCTAATCAACAATCGCCTGGATTAGGTGCCAAACTCAACGATACTCTTGTCAAAAAAGTCGCCGAATTGATCAAATATATTCAAGAACTTGAAGCAACTAACGCCGCACTCCAGGTAGAGCTTAAAAAACCCCTCGGCGAAACTGCCCAAGGACTGTCACAGTTTCATTCACAATTCATGGCCGATTTCAGTGACATTGTTGCCGATTTAGATGGAGTTAGTGTTTCCAATGACCGCTTTATTTTTTCAACTGAAGTCCTTTTTGATATTGGCCGAGCAGAACTTTCAGATTCTGGTAAAGAAGATATTCGCAAGGTGGCCAATCAGCTTCTCCGACTCAGTCAAGTTATTCCTGAAGATACGCGCTGGATTTTAAGAGTTGACGGACACACCGATTCACGGCCCATTGCCTGTAGTTTAGCACTTGTTGATTGCCCTTATTCTGATAATTGGGAATTAAGCCAAGCGCGAGCTCTCTCTGTGGTTAAGTACCTTGTGGAAGATTTGGGATTCCCTCCCGAAAATATTGCAGCCGCAGGCTTCAGCTATTATCAGTCTGTTGCTGATAACTCCACGGAAGAGGGACGCAAACGTAACCGACGGATTGAACTCAAGTTGACCGAACCGTAATTCTCAATTGTAATCGCCTAAAAGCACCCTTGATCAAAGAAAGAAAAAAATGATAGAAATGTCAGGATTCACTGAGAAAATTACTGGAACGGTCGCACGGGTTGTTTATCGTAATCTTGATACTGGTTTCCATATTCTTCGGGTTAATTCAAGTCAGAACAATGATACAATTACGGTGCTTGGGGTCGGTCGGAATGATCTCGCAGAAGGGCATGAAGTTTCGGCAGAGGGTTCGTGGGAAAATGATAAGAAATTTGGTCGTCAGTTTCGAACAAAGGCAATCCATGTTTCATTGCCTTCAAAGGTTAACGGGATTGTAAAGTTTCTGAGTTCGGGGGCTTTTAAGGGCATCGGTCCAATCAAAGCGCAAAGGATCGTTGATAAATTTGGTTCCAAAACTTTTGAAGTGCTTGATAATGACCCTCAGGCCTTACTCCAAATTAAAGGAATAAACCAGAAAGAATTAGACTTTATCCAAGGAGCATGGGCTTCCCAAAAAGACTCGGCGTCAATCATGACTCAACTCCATAGTTTTGGAATTTCGCCAGGCACTGTGGGCCGGATGTATAAAAAGCTCGGGGTTAATGCCCTGAACATATTAAATGAAAATCCCTACCGGCTTATCCATGAAATGTGGGGTATTGGATTCGCTAAAGCCGATGACATCGCACTTAAAAATGGAATTAAGAAAACCGATACGAAACGCATTAAAGCAGGGATTTCCTATGTGTTGAATAAAGCCGCAGAGTACGGCAGCTGTGGATTGGGCATGAGAGACTTGGAAGACGACACATCCGAGTTATTGGCCGTTGACCGGGGACTCATAGAAAATTCTCTCCAAGAAGAAATCAATGAAGAGATTGTTCGTGAACAATCATTCAATGGAACGAGAGTTTTGTTTCCAAGTCGTCTCTTTAGGTTTGAGAATATTATTGCTCGGAAAATTAAACAGCTCGCGCAACAAAAAGTTCCATGGAGTGATGTGACTCCTGAGTGGGCGGTCAATCATGCGAAACAAAATTCAGAAGTCACCCTGACGCAAGAACAAGAGAGCGCCGTTTATACTGCATTTTCAAGTAATGTGTCAGTGATTACGGGTGGTCCGGGGGTGGGTAAAACAACGCTAACGAATGCCCTTTTGAAAGTGTTTGAAAGCGCCAAACTACAAGTCAAGCTCTGTGCACCAACTGGAACAGCGGCCAAAAAAATGGCGATGGCGACCAATCACGTTGCTTCAACGATCCATGTGACCCTACGTTATGACCCGATTTCCCGGCGAATGAAGCACGACCACACCGACCCTCTTGAATGTGATGTTGTCATCGTTGATGAAGTGTCCATGATTGATGTCGAGCTCATGTCCTTGTTATTAGAAGCCATAGGGCCAAAAACTGCTGTGATTTTGATAGGTGATGTTGACCAGTTGCCATCAATTGGTCCAGGGAAAGTGCTGAAGGACATTATTAGATCACATTGCGTGCCTGTCGTTTTTCTCAAAGAGATATTCCGTCAAGCGGCAAACAGCCAGATTATTACTGCTTCGCGTGCGATTAGAGAAGGGTTTATGCCGAATCTTAATTCATCCAAACAGGATGATTTTTTCTTTATAAAAATCAATGATCCAGAAAAATGCCTAGAGACAATCCAGAAGTTGGTTCTTGAACGAATTCCTGCCAACTTCGGTTTAGACCCAGTCAAAGAAGTGCAGGTGTTGTCACCAATGAAGAACGGAATCATTGGAATTAACAATTTAAATGTTGCTCTTCAAAAAAAATTGAACCCCAATCCCCAATCAAGCATTGCTCATCGCCTCAGACGGTTTGCTCTTGGCGATAAGGTTATTCAAAATCAGAATAATTATGATAAGGAAGTGTTTAATGGCGATATTGGATTTATTTGCGAAATCGAAAGCGATAAAAAATCCCTAGTGGTTAATTTCAGTGGATATGAAATCAATTATGAATACGATGCACTTGACGAGATTGATCCTGCTTATGCCATTACCATTCATAAAAGCCAAGGGTCAGAATATCAGGCAGTCATAATACCGGTGATGATGCAACATCGAATTATGTTGCAACGAAAATTAATTTATACCGGTCTCACACGAGGAAAAAGACTGGTTGTCATGCTTGGTCAACCTGAAGCTTTGGCTATGGCAATCAAAAACAAACCTTTGGGTAAAAATTTTTCCAGGCCAAGAATCACCCGTCTGGAATGGCTTTTAAGCGACTGACAATGTCGTAAAATTAAATTTTTTTGCATTGCAGCAAAAAAAACTCTTGAAATATTGCATTGCAGCATTAACTCATGTGCAATGTAAGTTGAACTAGAGGATTTTATCATGAATACTTATCAAGACTTTTCCAAAGTTTTTTCAAATTTTGTCAACTTTTTTCCAATGTCCAATGGAGCAGCTTCCGAAGCGGTTCAGAAAGCAGGAAAAAATGTTGAGAAGGCTTCAAACATTGTACTCACCGCGGCATCAGAGATCGTAGAGATTAATGATAAGTGGGCCAAAGATACGTTGGAGCGTGCTAAGTCGGTTGTGGCATCTTCACCTACTCCAGACAACTGGGTAAAAGTAGTCCAAGATTGCGCGTCCGAGAATATGGAAGCTTCAACCCAGTATCTCTCGTCTTATACGGAAGTTGCTCGCAAAGTCCAAATGGATGCTGTTGAACTCGTTTTGGATTCAGCAAAAGCCAATTAAACCGTAGGTTTCTCCCTCCCGAGGGGTAATTAGTAATAATTACCCCTCGCCTAAACATCTTCAGTTTTTCTCCTTTTCTGAAGAGTTTACTAAACTTTCCTCCTTACTTGAGGGGTGTTCGCACCCCTCTTTTTTTAATTTTACTTAATTGGGCTAAGATTCAGGGTTTTTCTTGTCGTACGGGTCGCTGGCTTAGGATTTGGTACCTTAGCACCTTTGAGAATTTCAATACCTGATTTAACAGCCTCACCGATTCCAGGATTTTGTCTGAGAAAGATTCGTTTGCGTGCAACGACAATGATCACGCTCCCCAAGTTCATTGAATAGCTGCGACAAGCACTCTCAAAAAAACGAGTCAATTGACCTGATATTCCCTTTGCGCCCAAAGGGGCAAACAAAGCTGGATAATGGTCCATAACCTGAAACTTGTGATTAATGAGTAATTGTCTAACTTTTTTAAGGGTAAATCCACTGGATTTCCAAGAGCAGTTAAACGGAACAGCTTTATTGCTTGAAAAGAGCCCAATTTTGTTTGGAACAACGAGGATAAGTTGGCCCTCAGGTGCCAGAATCCGCCAACATTCGTTGAGAGGGTTGGAATAATTGTTGCTTATTTCAAGTCCGTGCATGATAACTACCCGTTCAATTCCTGATGAGGGGAGTGGCCAATTTGATTCGATGGTTTGAACATTTTTATTGGCCTGATTTGACGGCCAATAATTGATTCCAAGTTGCTGGGGAATAAGATTAATTACGCGCTCGTTCTGGGCAATAAAACGATTGAGCACAGGTGATGCAAAACCATATCCTACAACGGTTCCGCCGACTGGGTCCGGCCAAACTAGATTAATTTGATTGGCAAGTGACTGGCTGACAGTTTGTCCGAGCTCAGTACCAGAGTAAAAATTTTCCAGTTGCGTTACATTTATCAGCAAGGTAACTACTTTCTTCAACTATACTAATAGATACAAACACATTTTTTGACCGCAGGAGTCATCATGTCATTCACAGTTCTGACTATACCTTGTCGAAGCGACAATTACGCCTTCCTTATTCACAACGAATCAACCGATGAAACAGCTTTGGTTGACGCCCCAGAGAGTCAACCGATAATTAACGAAATCAATAAACGAGGATGGAAACTTGATACAATTTTAATAACACATCACCATATAGATCATGTTGAAGGAATTGATGTTCTTATTCAGGAATTTAACCCGACTATCTATGGAAATCAAGATGATAACTCACGGCTGCCGAAACTTGATGTGGCTATCAGAGACGGTCAAACATTCACTATTTGTGGTCAAGAGTTTCAGGCTATTGATGTTTCCGGCCATACCATCGGGCATCTTGCTTATATCACAAAAGGTGCTGCCTTTACGGCTGATTCACTTATGGCATTGGGGTGTGGCAGGGTCTTTGAGGGGACATTTCCGATGATGTGGACGAGTTTGTCCAAACTGGCTCAGCTTCCCGAAGAAACAATCATTTATTCCGGGCACGAGTACACTCTTGCAAATGGTCGCTTTGCGATCACAATTGAACCAAACAACCCGGATTTAATTGCCCGGATTAAGCGGGAAGAAGAAAAATGTTCAAAAGGTATACCGACAGTTCCTTCATCTCTCAAAGAAGAGCTCAAAACAAATCCGTTCTTACGAGCGAATCAACCCGAAGTTAAGAGATTGCTTAATATGGAAGATGCTAACAATGTTGAAGTCTTTGCCGAAATTCGAACGAGAAAGGATAATTTCTAGGCAAGTGCTAAATTATAAAACACATTATATTGCGACATTTTAATGTCTAGAATTTGGTTTAGTTCTTCAATTATTAAAAGGAAAGTTTTATTATCTCATTATTGAAGCTATATAATAGATACGTGATAAGAATTAGGACGAACGAATTGTAGATGCAAATTACCACAATATGCACTTGGTCGGGATGAATTATTACCAATAACAAACGCCAAATTTAGGGGCCTACACTTGCCAAAACTATCAGCAGAACTTGGAGAAGCGATCGGAAAAATCCAGTATTTTGCGATCAGCCACAAGGATGAATATCTTACGCTTGATCACCTATTACTGGCGATCCTTGAAGAACAAATAACCAAAGATACCGTCAAAGCTTGTGGCGTTGACCCGGCTGTTGTTCGGGTCATGGTATTAAAGTTCCTCTACCCCAATTTAGATTTTGAAGATTGGGAAAATTTTCAGCCTGACCCGACTAATCAAAAAGGGAGTCTCAGTCCAACCACGAGCTTTGAGAAAGTTCTCAATCGTGCGACTTATCATGTACAGGGTGCAGGGCGTAAAGACATAGTCTGTGGGATTGATATCCTCGTCGCGATCTACTCTGAGAAGCATAGCCATGCCCGGGATGTATTGGAATCAGTCGGCTTAAGCCGCTATGACATTGTCCGCTTTATTTCTCATGGCTTAGCACCAGACCCAGGACGGGGTCCATTTGATTTGGCCGATGATTCAACGTTGCCCGAACCAAAAATGAAACGGAAAGCTGCTAAGGGTGATAAGGCTGAAGCTAAAAAATCAGCCCTTGCGCAGTTTTGTGTCAATCTCAATCAAAAAGCAAAGCAGGGCCAGATTGATAAACTCGTTGGTCGGGAAAGGGAGCTCCAACGATGCTTTCAAACGCTTCTTCGTCGCAATAAAAATAATCCCTTATTAGTCGGGGACCCAGGAGTCGGAAAAACCTCTATTGCCGAGGGTATGGCGCGCAAAATTTATGAAGGACAAGTTCCTGAAGTTTTAAAGGATTATACGATTTACTCATTGAACCTTGGTACTCTTTTGGCAGGAACGCGTTATCGAGGCGATTTTGAAGAACGATTAAGTAACATCTTGGCCGAAATCCAAAAGAAACCTAAAATAATTTTGTTCATTGATGAAGTGCATACAATTGTTGGAGCAGGAGCCACAAGCAATGGTTCAATTGATGCGTCTAATATATTGAAGCCAAGCCTCCAAAATGGTACCCTGAAATGTATCGGCTCAACTACCCACAAAGACTATAAGAAGCATTTTGAAAAAGATCGCGCTCTATCCCGACGGTTTCAAAAAATTGATGTCCCAGAACCGACACATGATGAAACCCTAAAAATTCTCAAAGGGATCAAAGCAATCCTTGAGGAACACCACGCTGTTCGCTACACCTTTGATGCTTTGAAAACGGCTGTTGAATTATCGGGTCGCTATCTGAGTGATCGGCGATTTCCAGACAAGGCGATTGACCTGATTGATGAAGCCGGTGCCTCAAATCGGCTTAGAGCGGAGTCAAAAAGACGCAAAACCATAGGCGTTAAGGAGATTGAAGATGTTCTTGCGGTCATTGCTCGTATCCCCTCCAAGCAACTCACAAAAACTGATTCTGTGGTTATCGGTGATCTTGAGAAAAACTTGAAAATGATTGTCTTTGGTCAAGACAAAGCTATCATGGAATTAACCAGTGCCATTAAGTTAAGCCGCGCAGGTATTCGAGATACCGAGAAACCAGTTGGATCTTATCTATTTGCCGGACCGACTGGAGTTGGTAAAACAGAAGCGGCTCGACAACTTGCTGATAACCTCGGTATTAAACTCCTGAGGTTTGATATGACCGAATTTATGGAGAAACATACTGTCTCAAGACTTATTGGTGCACCTCCAGGTTATGTCGGATTTGACCAAGGTGGCTTGCTCACTGATGGAGTTGATGAGAATCCTCATTCTGTGGTCCTCTTGGATGAAATTGAAAAAGCTCATCCCGATGTGGCGAATATTCTACTGCAAGTTATGGACTATGGTAAATTAACGGACCATAGTGGACGGACCATTGATTTTCGGAATGTCATAATCATCCTAACAACAAATGCCGGTGCTCGTGAATTGTCGAAAGCTGCACTTGGTTTTGGGCGGGAAAGCCGTGAAGGTGAAGACCAAGTTGCGATTGAAAAATTGTTTGCCCCAGAGTTTCGCAATCGGTTGGATGCGATTATCAACTTCAAGCCATTAAAAGATGAAACGATCATCAAAGTGGTACAAAAGTTTATTTCCCAGCTTGAGGGTCAGCTTATTGACCGTAATGTTCAGATTGAAATCAGTCAGCAAGCATGTGGGTGGTTAGCCACGAAAGGTTATGATGCAAAAATGGGTGCTCGACCGCTCTCCCGCTTGATCCAGGAGAAAATTAAAATGCCGCTTGCTGATGAAATACTGTTTGGAAAATTAGTTAAAGGTGGAGTGGTTAAAATCAATCTAAGCAAAGGTGAACTTAAATTCACCATAATTCCGAATGCCCAGAAAAAACCTTCGGTTCAGAAGAAACCTCTCATTTCTGCAAATTAATTTCATCTCCATCAATTTGAAACTGCTTTATCGGTACCGTATGAGCAAAGCAGCGTTTTCTGGGGATCAATGAAAACTTGTATTGCAGTAAAAATAGGGATAATTGATACTTACTGAAGCTCAGTAGAAAGCTTGCAAGTGAGTTTGAGCCCGACCTAAAATGAGTGCATGGACATCATGCGTTCCCTCGTATGTGTTTACAGTCTCTAAATTTTGAGCATGACGCATCACATGGTACTCGGCCTGAATACCATTACCACCAAGCATATCCCTAGCTGTACGAGCAATCTCCAAAGCCTTGCCGGCGTTGTTGCGTTTGACAATTGAAATAATTTCTGGAGCAAATTGGCTGCGGTCAATAATTTGTCCAACCCGTAAAGTCGCCTGTAAGCCAATAGTAATTTCGGTCTGCATATCGGCTAATTTTTTCTGATATAACTGCGTTTGAGCTAATGGGCGTCCAAATTGCTTTCGATCAAGGCCATAGTTTCTTGCAATAAACCAGCATTCTTCTGCTGCTCCCATTGTTCCAAATGCAATTCCGTATCGAGCTCGGTTCAAACAACTGAATGGCCCTTTCAGTCCAGAAGCATAGGGTAACAATGAATCCTCCGAGACACGCACTTTATCCAAAACAATGCTCCCAGTAATCGAAGCCCTGAGAGATAATTTACCTTCTATTTTTGGTGTTGAAATTCCTTTATTATCTCGGTCAACAATGAATCCTCTTATTGGTCCATCCGGTGAATCTAATTTTGCCCAAATAATAAAAACATCTGCAATCGGTGAGTTAGATATCCAAGTCTTTGTTCCGCTTATTTCATACCCGTCATTAGTTTTCGTTGCAATGGTACTCATACCACTTGGGTCAGACCCCGCCTCTGGCTCAGTCAATCCAAAACAACCCACGAGTTCGCCTAAAGCGAGTTGAGGGAGATACTGTTTTTTTTGTTCTTCACTGCCAAATGCTAAAATGGGGTATATTACGAGTGAAGATTGGACACTCATCATAGATCTATAACCCGAATCTATGCGTTCGATTTCTCTAGCGACAAGCCCATAACTGACATAGCTCGCATCGGAACCTTCGTAAATTTGCGGCAAAGTCACTCCAAGCAATCCGGCTTTACCCATGAGCTTAAATAATTCTTTGCTGGTTGATTCATTGAGGTAATCCTCAACAACCCTTGGACGAAGCTCAGCATCACAAAATGCTCTCGCCACATCTTGGATCATAATCTCATCTTCAGTGAGTTGGTCGGCTAAAGACAATGGGTCTTGCCAATTAAAGTGAGTTGAATTATTCAAGTCTTTTTTCATCATTGACCTCAATCATAACGCCGTCTGCCACAATGTAATTTAAACCACAGTGATTTTTAAGGACTGGTAAAATCTAATGGTCTGTATTTTGAAGTTTAGTCACAGGATTAGGAGTGGCCGACTAAACAAATAATGCCCACGATCACTATTGCCATTTAACTCATTCAATAGTGCTGATTTTGAGTGTTGAAAAATAAATTGGAGCTGCTTTCTTCAAAAATGCCAAAACTAGTTTAAGTGTTCACACGGAGACGTGGCCGAGTGGTTTAAGGCGCTCGCCTGCTAAGCGAGTGGACGGGAAACCGTCTCGAGGGTTCGAATCCCTTCGTCTCCGCCATTATCTCCAAACTAACTTACAAACAGGTTGATTGAACAAAATCAAGTAAGATTCTGATTAAGCATAGTTAAATTTGTAATCCCCTTTTTTCACTAACCGACTTTGTAATTGGTTGCGAGGGATATAAATGGTATCAATCGGTTATTGGAAATCAGGGAACCGCGGCACATTGTCAAGAAAGAAGTACCCTTTTAACTTTCTCTAGTGTTTGACATTGATCTCAACCCTCAAGGTTAAATGTTGTGCATCCTCTAACCACTTAGTGTATAGTTCAATTAAAAGGAGTGAGTTATGCCCGATGCATTCAAAGCCAAAGAACTAGACCAATTCATAAATTCTAGAGACCGGGTCATCAATCCCTTTTTCGTTGGTCGGGAAGTGTACCAAAAGAAAATTGATAAATTGAATCAAACGATTGTGCAACGTCACGAAGAAAACGTCAGTGGAGTTGCCAATGGAATGACGCAAGTCATTTACGGAGCACCTGGGATTGGTAAATCCTCACTATTAGAAAAAATCAGGCAAAACTGCATTGACCAGCTGAACAACGACACTCCGGGTCCCAAAACCATTCCGGTTATGCTCAACGGCCCAGAAAACTTATCCTTTGATTATCTTGGTAGACGAATTCATGATACAATATCAGAGCTCCTTCCTTTCCTAACGATTGATGGTGTCAAGAATACTGTTCGAAATTCTCTCAAATCACTCGCGCGTGTTTCAGTTGAAGGTTTTTCGCGTGGAATTCACGAAACCACTTCAACCGACCCCATCATTCCCAAGGGACTATCAATCATACTTATGATTGACGAAATCCAAGGGGTATCCAAGGAGGATGCTGGTGTTCTTTTACGGCTTCATACTGGGAGTAACGGTTTGCCAATACTGCCAATCATGGCCGGGTTATCATCGAGTCTGGGCATTCTATCAGAGCGTAAAATATCGCGTCTTGCCAGTGATTCTGAGCATCAATTACCTCCCTTAGCCCGTGATGAGATTAAGGAGTCCTTTACCAAGTTTGTGGACTATTTCAATATTACTTCCACTCCTGAAGTGACCAACGCGTGGTCAGAACGCATTACGGGTTGGGCGGATGGGTGGCCCAAGCATGTGCAAAACGCGCAAGCAGCGGTAGGTGAACAGCTCTTGACACATCATGGTGATTTAGCATCTGTCAATCCTCGGATTGTGAAGCATCGTGCGGCAGAAATCCGTTGCAAATACTATTTGCAGCGATTTGGGAGTTATGATCAAGCATCTCAAATCATTGGTGGAATCATGGCTAAACTCGGAACAGATTCAAATCAGTCGTTTGACATAGATATCGCGATAAATCGCATCGTCAATAAGCCCCACTGGGAACTTGCCATCTCTTCAAGAAAGTTGCCAGATCTGAATTTCAATTACCTTCTGCACCACGGTTTTATTGACACCGACCCTGACGGTCCTGGAGATACTTTTAAATGCCCAATCCCCTCGCTTCAGTCCTTTGCTGTGGCGAAAACAGGAACATCTCTGCATAGTTGTGTGTGTATAGGCGATAAAACTAAAGTCATGAACCAATTAACGCCTAGCTCTGATATCAATGCTGTGGATGATTGGGGTCGGACACCCCTCCATTTAAGTGCTCAGAATGATTGGGTTGAGATTACCCAGCTGATCTTAGATAAGGGAGCGGACCCTCAAATACGTGACCATCGCAATCGGCTTCCCTTAGAGATGACCAAGGAGGGGAGTGAGACGTACGATATGATTTATCAAGCGACGCATGTAGCACCGACACCGGCACCACACGAGCTGGATGATGGCGAGGATTATGAACCGTCATTTTAAGGGAGATTAAACACTAGTATCCCAACATCATTGTATTGATGGACGAAGAAACTTCAACTTGATGTGTGCATCGGGTGCGAGTCTCAGATTGCGATAATTTAATCAACTTACGCAGCCTTTTTCTCATAATTCTCTTTCCAGTTATCATTGACCGGGTTTCGATTTTCAATCTCCTTCACAATCCAATTCCAAGCCTGACCATATCGGTTGGATTTCAACAAAGAACGGAAACTCAATCCTGCATGACCTCCTTCCATTCCCCACCGCATGCCAGATTTCTTGTGACGCTCTCCAATGTGCTTTTTGTTTACAGCCCCAACCCATCTTTAACATTAAGTGCTCAAAAGTCAATAGAAATGGGGGTGGGTATTAAAATTCAAGCGGCACTATTAAGTGGCACTTCCGGCACTTGAGTACCTCAATTATGTTCTGAGTGTTGTGCGGGTTTCATCCCGCCTTTTACCGCATCAATTCCCGGTCAAACCACTGACTTTGCGTCCATTCCTTGGTGGTGGTGATCGTCCCATGTCCTGATAGACCTTGGTTTGGATTTCATCAGGTGTCGCGGTTTTGCGAAGATGGATGGTCGCGTTATCCGAACAGGCAAAACGTGTTGTTTTCCGCGGTAAAGTTTTTTGCTTGACCGATTGACCATGCCATGAGTTCTTAACCAGTCGACGGTTTACCACGCATGTTCCATCTAATGCCGACAACTTTATAATGCCGACAAATGCTCCCAAACCCCTAATTCCTGGGGAATGCAAGTTAAGACTTGTAGGCATTAGGATAGTCTTGCTGAGACGATGCTCATACTCCGTCAGGCGGGCCTTTATCAAAGCATGCTCGGTTCATAACGGTCGTGCTTGGCTACTACCAGATTGTACTTTCCCGTAAGGTCAACAATCAGTTCCTTTAACTTGGATACTTCGGACAGCAAAGCTGCGTAGGAGAGACGTGTCTTAAATTATTTATAGTATACTGCTCGACATTTATTTGCCGATTGGAAACAGTATTTAGAAAGATACTGCTGGAATCTAGAAAAAAAAAAGAATCAAGGAGTATTTAGACTACATGAGTAGTTACATTGGTTTTAATCCAGAACAGTATTCAATCAGTAGATCAATAACTTTAGTATCTAGGACCAGCTAACATGGAGAAATTTTCTACCGGTGGCGACTGGTAAGTTATCAGATTTATTTTATATGCTTTATCTAGTTTTATCTGTTTTTTTATAATAAATCAGATATTAAGCACTGTTTTTCTGTATCTTATATCTTTGTGGATTTACCAGTCAATGCATATCAATACACATTTGCTACTTGGAATACCTTCTTGACAGATATTATTAACTTGGCAATAGCAGGTATTGGGTTGGTTGGTAGGCGTCATGCAGATGCCATTGATAAATTACCAGGTGTTTCTCTTTGTGCCGTTGTTGACCCTGAAGAACATGGTCGAAATTATGCGGAGAAGCGTAATCTTCCATGCCTGAATTCATTGGAAGATTTGTTTAATGAAGTATCTCCGGACGGTGTGATCCTGGCAGTCCCCACAAAGTTGCATATTGAACAGGGACTCGTTTGTGTTAAGCATGGTTGCCCTTTATTGGTCGAAAAACCATTGGGAACCACTTCCAGTGAATCGCAAAAGCTGGTTTCGGCGGCAGAAGAAGCCGGAGTGGTATTGCTGGTAGGACATCATCGAAGGTATAATCCACTGATCCAAAAAGCCCGTGATGTAATTACTGCCGGCGATATTGGAAGAGTACGAGCTGTACACGTAAGTACATGGTTTTATAAGCCAGATGACTATTTTAAAAAAGCACCGTGGCGCAAAAGAAATGGGGCAGGGCCTATCTCGGTCAATCTGGTCCATGATGTTGATCTGATTCGATATCTCTGTGGTGAAGTTGAGACAGTACAAGCCCAATCAACCCCTTCTGTCCGGGGGTTCGAAAATGAAGATGTCGCTGCTGCAGTATTGAAATTCTGCAATGGCGCCATTGGTACGATTACTCTCTCGGACAGTATCGTAGCACCCTGGAGCTGGGAACTGACCTCACGGGAGTACCCCATCTATCCTCCAACAGGTGAGAGTAGTATATTTATTGGTGGCTCTCACGGGTCGTTATCATTGCCAGATTTACGACTCTGGACCCATCGGAATGGACTGCGAGACTGGTGGACGCCCATCTCGGCAACGACTTTGACTAGGGAAGGATCTGACCCATTGGTTAACCAAGTGGCACATTTTGCCGAAGTAATTAAGAAAACTGCCGACCCGTTGGTACCGGGACTAGAGGGTTTGCAAACAGTAAAGGTTATTGAGGCAATACAGGCATCATGTATCAATGGCCAAGTCGTAGCGGTGGACGATATTTGATCCAAATGCTTGACTAAAATTCTAAATCGTTAAAATAATATCTCAGAAGATTGTAATTATTATTGCAATAATTAAAATATCAGGTATTTTAATAAAAATAATATAATATTGGATTTAACGGAGATTGATCATGATATCCAAATTTACACGTAAAGTGATGCTAACAATGGTTATTGCTGCAGGTGCAATTGCAGTATTTGCCAGTAATAGTTGGGCTGCTGACAAGATCGAATTACGAATGGCAACTTCTGGATCGGAAACCGACCAAAGATCGGTTGCCATGGTTGAAGTTTTTGCACCGATGGTGGCTGATTTTATAGATTTCAAACCAAGTTACAATAGTACCATGTTTGCCCAAGGCACTGAACTTGATGCCATTTCACGGGGCAACCTGGAAATGTCAATTGCATCTGCCCAAGAACTCGCACAGTTTTTTCCTGAGTTCTCAATTTTTGCCACCGGCTATGTGCACCAAGATGCGGCGCATCAGGTAGCGGTCTTCAATGACCCCTTGATGGATTCTTTCAAGGAAACAACTGAAAACGAATTGGGTGTCAAGTTGTTGTCAGTTATGTATCTCGGTCGCAGGCATGTCAACCTTCGACAAAGTAAGGATGAATTGACTGTTATGACTCCGGCCGACCTGGCAGGTGTAAACTTGCGTATGCCCGGTACGGATGCCTGGCAGTTTCTTGGCAGTGCTTTAGGCGCAGCTCCTACTCCTATTGCCTTTTCAGAAGTCTATACCTCGTTGTCAACTGGTGCCGTAGATGGGCAGGATAACCCCTTACCAACTGTTGTAGATGCAAAGTTCTATGAGGTTACCAAGCAGATCATCCTAACCTCACATTTGGTGGACCTGAACTACATTGCCATTTCCAAGGAATTCTGGGACAATTTAACACCTGAACAGCAAGCTACCATGCAGCAGGCCGCTGATGCAGCAGCCGAAAGTGGTCGCCAGAAGCAGTTGGAACTTGAAGACAGTCTGGTTGCCTTTCTGAAAGAGCAGGGGTTAGAGGTATACGAGCCCGATCTTGCAGCGTTCCGAAGCCATGTCCAGGCACAATATATTGGTTCTGAATTTGCGAAATCATGGCCGGAGGGAGTTCTAGAAGCTATCAATTCTCTTGGTAATTGACCAAGGGAGAAATAGCTGAGTGGTGAACCGCTTTGATTAAATTAACGAAATGGTTCAATACGATAACTGAAGCGATTGCCGCTACTATGTTGGCGGCAATTTTCCTTGTCTTCATATTGCAGATTGTCCTAAGATACTTTTTCACACCCGCTGGTTGGACACTTGAATTTATTGGAATCCTGTGGGTTTGGGTAATTTTCTTCAGTTGTGCCTTTGTTGTCAGGGAACAGGATCAAGTACGTTTCGATATCATATATCTGTCCGTACCGCATAAAGTACGTCAAATCATGGCAATAATTGCCGCCGCCGCAATTGTGGTCGGAATGCTCTATGCGTTTTTACCAACTTGGGAATATATCGATTGGATGAAGATCCGTAAAACCGCAACGGTTCGTAATCCCTTCACTGGTAACAAGCTTCCGTTGCGTGAAGTCTTTTCAATCTATGCGGTATTCATGATCGCAGTCATCATTCGATATGCATGGCAAATCATAACCATATCCAAAACTGGACCTCCCAAAGTTGAACTTGAGCATGTTCTTGAGGCTAGCAAGGACGAAAATGATGAAGAACTAAAATCATGAGCTTTGAACTCCTTATTTCCCTTGTAACCATATTCACACTGGCTGGAATAGGAGCGCCCATAGGATATTCCATCCTACTTGGTTCGGTAGCTTATTTAGGTTTTGCAGGACTTGATGTTGCCCTTGCTGGTGAAAAAATCCTGCAAGGATTTTACAAAAGCACCATCCTACTGGCAGTACCATTGTTCATTGTCGCTGCCAACATCATGAATGCTGGTACTATCACAGATCGTCTGCTCAGTTTCTGTGTTGCCGCGGTTGGTCGATTTAGGGGAGGCCTTGGACATGTTAATGTCGTGGCTTCACTCATTTTTTCAGGAATGTCAGGTTCTGCAGTTGCTGATGCTGCTGGCATTGGGAAGCTTATAATCGGTATGATGACCAAGGATGGTCGTTACAGCCGTGGTTATGCGGCAGCCATCACGGCGGCATCAGCGACTATCGGGCCGATAATTCCACCCTCAATTCCTATGGTCCTTTATGCCCTCGTGTCCAATGCATCTATCGGTTCATTGTTTTTAGCCGGAATTCTGCCGGGGTTAATCATGGGTATTGTTTTGATGACAATGAACTACTTCATTGCAAAAAAACGTAATTTTCCCCTTGAAGAACCGATTCCGCTACGTGAATTGCCGTCCAAAACGGTGAATGCCTTTCCTGCACTTCTCATGCCAGCCATTCTTCTATATGGTATTTATGGCGGAGTCACCACTCCAACTGAAGCTGCTGCTGTGGCCGCATTTTATGCCCTGTTTCTTGCTGGTCTGTTCTATCGGGCCATATCAGCTAAAAGACTTTATCAAGTATTCGTTGATAGTGCCAGGTCATCGGCATCTGTCGGAGTGGTCATTGGTGGTGCATTCATACTTAATTTCATCATCATCCAGGAACAAATACCCCAATCGATTTCTGCGGTTCTTGCTGAAACCAATATCCATCCGATCGTTTTCCTGATTGCCGTTAACCTACTTATCCTAATTCTTGGCTGTCTGCTTGATGCAACAACAATCATCCTGGTGATTGTACCACTTTTCATTCCCACATGCGTAGCCTTGGAAATTGACCTCGTACATTTTGGCGTCCTTGTTGTTGTAAACTCAATGATTGGTTTAATAACACCACCATACGGTATACTTCTATTTGTAATCAACGCTGTGACTGAAATACCCTTGCGTGAGATTATCAAAGAAATTTGGGCTTTCCTAGCTGTACTTATCTTAGCATTACTCCTGATGATACTTGTTCCAGATATCGTGTTGTGGTTACCAAGGGTTTTTGGCTACCAAGGCTGAAATGCTCACAATTTCGACCGCTTCATTGTTAGGAGGGCTCAGAGCCAAATTAACAGATATAGCCGAAGCAGGTTTTTCTGGTGTTGAACTGTATGAACCCGATTTCATAGGCTATCCAAAAACATCTGTAGAATTACGAGCACTTACCAAGGACCTTGAGCTTAAAATCATTCTGCTTAATCCCTTCCAAAACTTAGAAGGTTGGACAGGTCAGAGTAGAATTCAGACCTTTGATCGACTGGAACGAAAGTTTGACCTGATGGAGGAACTTGGTACCACGATGTTGCTAGTTGAGGCTTCCGCTACTGTCCCTGATGAAGATTGTAATATTGTCAACGATCTAGCTGAAGCAGCTGAACGAGCTGGCAAACGTGGTATTCGGCTTGCCTACTTGGCAGTTCCATGGGCAGGATTCATTAAATCTGAAGAACAATCACTGGAAATTATAAACGAAGTCGATAACCCGAGTTTGGGATTGGCATTAAGCAGTTATTTGTCTTTGGTAGGTGGAGCCAAACCGGCGAAATTAAATCACATTCCGGTAGACCGAATTTTTCACGTTCAACTGTCGGATGCATCAAGGTTTGGACCATTTGCCACCAGAACTGCGCATGGTGATTCCTTACTTCCCGGACAGGGTATTTTAAACTTGACTGGCTTCGTTAAGGTGTTAGCAGACAAGGGATACTCCGGTGTATGGTCGATTTCCCTCGTCAATGAACAAAGTCCTCGCCCGAGTGATCGTACCTTGGCCCGAGATGGATACCGTGCACTGGTGAATTTGCTTGACGATGTATCACGTAATAATCGCGATCTGAATTTTGATATTCCTGACCTTCCACCTCGTGTCAACACTTCAGGTTTCGAATTTATTGAATTCGCTGTTGATGAGAAGAATGCCACCGCTTTAACCGATCTACTGTCAACTTCCTGCTTCAGAATGGAACGACACCATGTTTCGAAATCGGTTGAACTATGGCGACAGGGTTCTGTCAACATTATTGTAAACAAGGAGAACAAGGGGTATGCACATAAGGCTTTCGTAACTCATGGACCGACTGTCTGTGACCTCGGTCTTCGTGTGGATGATGCAGCGCAAACAGTGAAACGTGCACGGATGCTGGGGACACCTCGATTTTCACAACCTGTTGCTAGCGGCGAGTTGGATATACCCGCCATCAAGGGAGTAGGGGGGAATGTAGTTCATTTCATTGATGAGAATTCCAACCTCCACCGGGTTTGGGATATCGAATTCAACCCGGTGGCAAATATCAGTACCACTCAACCAGCTGGTATTCGCCGTATTGACCATTTATCCCAGACCATGAAATATAAGGAAATGCAGAGCTGGCTTCTGTATTACATATCAACTTTTGAAACCAGCAAATCTTCTATCTTTGAAGTGGCCGATCCCTCAGGGGTGGTTCATAGTCAGGCGATTGAAAGTCCTGAAGGGGAGGTTAGGCTCAACTTAAATGGTGTTGAAGGGCAGAATACATTTGCTGCCTCGTTTCTCCAAGAACGCTTTGGTGCAGGTGTTCAGCATATTGCCTTTCTGACGGATGATATCTTTGAGACCTCGAAACGTTTGGACGAGTCTGAATTTAAGCGACTTAAAATTTCTTCAAATTACTATGATCATGTACAGGCAATGTTCGGTCTTGATAAGGAATTGGTAGAGAGGTTGAGGACCTGCAGCATTTTATATGACCGACAGGACAAAGGGGAATATTTCCAGATCTATAGCCGTCCCATATTTCAGGGATTTTTCTTTGAGATCGTCCAGCGTTGTGGGGGATACTCCGGATATGGAGCTCGCAATGCTTCGGTCAGGTTGGCAGCCCAACAAGAAGCAGCCACAAATGTCTGTTAATTCTCGCAACTGACCTGATTTCAAAAGTGGACAGACCTCCTAACCCATTGTGTGTAACGCAAGCCATCAACAGGTCATCTTTAATGAGCAGCCTAAGGGATATAGACCAATCCTCTTGCCACTGCTGGATGAAAGGCCTGTGGGCCACATCCTAGCTTCTGCAGAGCCATGAAATACATCAAGACATTTAGAAACCACTAAGTTTAGGATCAACAACCTGATGAATGAAACTGCTTCTGAAAAAGACCTCTCTTACTGGTGGCGGACCTCAATTATTGATATGAAGCCCGGACAGATTACTCTGCAAGGTCATCCGATTGAGAACCTCATCGGTAATGTAAGCTTTACCCAGATGATATGGATGATGTTAAGGGGTTCCCTGCCTGATATTAGACAGGCAGTATTATTGGAATCTGCGCTTGTTGCGGGTGTCGACCATGGCCCTCAGGCTCCATCAATAGCTGCAGCTCGCATGGCTGCAACTTGTGGTGTGGGTATCAACAATGTTATGGCAACAGCGGTCAACATGTTGGGGGATGTACATGGTGGGGCAGGGGAATCGTGTGCAGTTCTCTATTACCAAATTGCAGGGCAAATCGAGATGGGTGTAGAATTACATGATGCTGTTGTAGCAGAGCTAGATCAATGGCAAATTGACCACGGGAAGATTATCCCAGGCTTTGGTCATCGCTTTCACAAGCCGGTAGACCCCCGCGCCCCTAGGTTGATGGCGCTTGTTCGGGAGGCAACTTTGGAGGATACAGTTTCAGGCCAGTTTGCCGACATTGCCGAAGCTATCCAATCTGAACTCCACCACCGCATCGGTCGCCCCATAGCAATGAACATCGATGGGGCAACGGCGGTAATCTTTTGTGAACTCGGCTTTTCTCCTCCATTAGCAAAGGGGTTGTTTTGTCTGTCGCGGTCGGTTGGAATACTCGCACATACTTGGGAGCAAATGGAACAGGGTGGTCGTAACAAGGGCCCGATGCCTCCCCAATACCTCCCTTTGTATGAGGCCCAGAACATTGAGAAATAAAACCAATATGAACTTCCGTGTCGGTCTGATCGGGTGTGGGCGGATCAGTGACATTTACCTACAGACCTTAGCCGGAATTCCCGGAATTGAGGTGGTTTCCTGTGCCAGCCTGGACATCAATGAAAGTCGGGCTAAAGCCGCTAAACATGGTATTGCAAAAGCTTGTTCTGTTGATGAAATAATAGAGGACAGCTCTAATGATTATATCCTAAACCTTACTGTACCCACAGCACATGCACTAATCACTAGGAAGGCATTGAATGCTGGCAAACATGTCTATTCAGAAAAACCATTTGTTACCAATCTTGAAGATGGGCAAGAACTGCTGAATTTAAGCAAAGCACAACGATTGAAACTGGGTAATGCACCAGACACTTTTCTTGGTAATCGCTGGCAAACTATTCGACGATTGATTGATGATGGTGCAATTGGTCGTCCTACTGGGGTAATGGTCCATGTCGGAACACATGGCACCGAACGTCATCACCCCAACCCAGATTTTTATTATGGCATCGGAGGAGGTCCATTGTTGGATTTGGGTCCATATTATCTGACTGCAATGGTGTTTTGTCTAGGACCTATTTCCCGGGTTGCCGGTATGACCAACAGAGCCTTTGAGCAACGTCAGATCGAGAATGGACCACGCCATGGGGAATGGATGAAGGTTGAGGTTGATACTCATACTCTGAGCCTGTTGGAGTTCTCTAGTGGGGTCATAGGGTCAATGACTACAAGCTTTGATGTTTGGGACAGTGAAGCACCTCGTTTAGAAATTTATGGTGAGGAAGGGGTGATCACAATTCCAGATCCAAACCCGGTGCACGGTGCAAACATTTTTGACGGTCCGATATGGTTAAGAACTCGAGAAACTACCCGTTGGCCATATCAGCCACCACCTGGGGGACGTGATGAGTGGCAATTGATTGAAAACGACCATGGATTCAAACAGGATAGTCGTGGAGTGGGTCTGATGGACCTAGTTATGGCAGTTCGTGATGACCGTCCCGTACGCGCAAGTGGTGAATTGGCTTTTCATATTTTTGAAGTCATGGATGCTATCAATAGGGCCAACCGAGATGGACAATATCAAGATATCAAAAGTTCCTGTAAGCGGCCGAAACCACTACCTGAAAACTTCTGCCGGAATAGTCTAATTTTAGCGGATTGAACATTTATGTCTATCCATCACATTGATATAGGGAAACCTTTTCTAGGGTTGCGGCTTGTGTCAGGTGAAGCATCCATAAAAGTCACAAGCCCAACCATAGTACTGAACCTATCGACAAAACCAGTCAAGGTAGAAAACCAGCAACTAAATCACTTACAATCGGCGATTTTTAGCAATATCACGTTACATGATACCGACCGTACGGTCCTCATCAATCGATTTGACACAGATGAGAAAGACGAGATTCTCTGTGCTAAAATACGACGGGGTTGGCCAACTGCCTATAAGATCCGAGGTGAGGAGAGATTAAAAGGGGTAGAACATTACACGTCACCCAAGGTATTTGTTGGTAATTTGGGTCTTACATTTTATCACTCGGCCTCGGTACCACTGAATGTCGGCTTGCATAGAGATCACCCATTTTGTCCAGTACCAAGATTTCGCGAAGTTCACACCCAGATTGTTGGTTATGGCAAGATGCAGCAATGCAGGGAGCGCGACCCGGCAACGGTCTACATGGAAGAGACAATGGCACCCGGTAACACACATAGACCGATGTATGATTCCCTGGGAAACTATCCCTGGCACCAATACGAAACAATTACTGAAGGAATTTTCCTAGCAGTGGAAATCCTACCAGAAAATGCAAACATTCCCAAAACAGGAGATTCAGATGGTGGAGAAATTACTACCTAAAGAGATTGACTTCAGCGGTCCCTATCCAAGGCTGAACCGCCGATTAAGGCTAGGTGTAATAGGTGCAGGGCGAATCGCGGCAACCCAGGCCATGGCTGCTAGGATGACTGGCCTGTGGGAAATTGTTGCGGGTGCTCTTTCTTCTGATCCAGTACGCTCCCGTGAACGAGGAAAAGAGTGGCTTATTTCCTCGGAGCGCAACTACTCCTCTTTCGCAGAAATGGCCAAGGTTGAAAGCAAACTTCCTGATGGAGTGGATACCGTAATGATTACTACCCCGAACAACGTACACTTCTCGGCATCGGAAGCGTTTCTTGATGCGGGAATCAATGTTATTTGTGACAAGCCCCTCACTAATTTAGTCAGTGAAGCCCAAAAATTGGTGGAATTGGTTGATAAAAGTGGTTGTGTGTTTGGTGTGGGTTATGTCATGTCCTGTTTTCCGATGATCAGGCAGGCACGTGAAATCGTCGCAAAAGGCGGATTAGGAAATATTAACCAGATCCATGTAGAATTCCTCCAGGATTGGATGATTCCTGAAGATGTAGCCGAAGCTTCGCATGTGAAGTGGCGACTTGATCCCGAAATTTCTGGTAAGACAAGCTGTGTTGGTGATATCGGTACCCATGCTGCCCATCTAGCGAGTTTTGTAGCTGGCTTGCCCTTGACTGACCTAAGGGCAGAATTTCATGTTTGCGGGACACCCAAATTGCTGGATGACACCGTGTTCATGTCCACTCGCTATGCTGGAAAAATACCTGGTACTTTAATGGCGACACGGCTGGCTCCTGGCAAGCGTGGTGGCTTGCTTTTACGGATTTATGGATCCAAAGGTGGGGTAGAATGGGATCTGGAAAACTCCGAACAACTCCGATATTATCGGTTTGGCCAACCTGATCAGATTATCACGCGGGGACACGGTCACGGTGTCAGCAAGGCAACCGAACGTCTGGTTCGTACTGGTCGTGGTTTCCCCGAGGGAATTATTGAAGCCTGGGCAAATCTCTACTCGGAGATTGCTATGGCTGTTGCCGCCAGGAATGACGGTTTGCAATTACCTGTGGGTTGGTGTGATTTCCCTCTTGTTGGCGAGGGTGCCCAAGGAGTACAATTCATTGAAGCAGCAGTTCGCTCAAACCAGAATGGGGGTAATTGGACAAAAGTTCATTAAAAATATTTATTTTTAAAAATATATGGTATTTAGTAATTTATATGATTATATAGATAATTACAGATAATATCTTGAACGAACAAAATGCCCAAATCCGCTGACCAGGTACGAGAAGACCCAATTTATTCACTTTCCCACCTAACATTGATTGGGGCAACACCGGTTGAATTGGTCTATATTGCTGCTCGAGCAGGTTACGATGCCGTCAGTCCACGCTTTATCCCAATCAAAGTGCCTGGTGAATTTACCGAATCTCCCATGACCACGTCACAGGTGCAGGCCTTCAAGACTGCCTTGGCAACAACGGGTATTCAAGTCCTGGACATCGAGTTGGCAAGGATTACGGAAGATGTCAATCCATCCAGTTTTGAGCCAGCCCTGGAGATCGGCGGTGAGATCGGTGCCAAGCACTTGATAATGTCTGCCTGGACCAAAAGCCGAGACGACCGAGATTATCTTATTGATGTCTACAGCGAGACCTGCGACCTGGCATTGCCCTATGGTCTGACAGTGGATCTTGAATTTCCCAGTTTCTCCCGCTTGCGAACACTTGATGAAGCGCTGGATATCGTGCGTGCTTCCGACAGACCAAATGGTGGAATTCTAGTTGATACGCTCTACCTGCACCTGAGCCGAGTTGACCTTGGTGAACTCCTGCATGTCCCTTCCGAACTCTTTCACATGATTCACATTTCCGATTGTCTACCGGGTATTGCCGATACTCGTGTCGGTATGATCCAGCTTGCCAGAGATGCAAGACTTTACCCGGGAGAAGGTTGGATAGACTTCAACGGCATCATCGAACGCATGCCTCAAGTTGATTATTCTATTGAATTACCCAATCGAACCAGATTATTTGAACTCGGCTATGAAGAACATGCTCGCCGCTGCCTAGTCCATGCCAAAAGATCATTTGGAAAATCCCGATCTCAACGTCGCAAACAAGCCCGAACCATAACCATTTCTGAGAAAAAATTTAATGAACAAACAACTCACTGACAACGATAGGCAGATGATTTCCGATATGGTGTCCCGTGCCCGGGATGCCATGGGTAAAATCGAGAATTGGCCACAGAAAAAGCTGGACCGCCTAGTCCAAGCAATCGGATGGTATTCAGGAAACGAGGAGACCTTTACCCGACTAGCCTATATGGGGGTGGATGAAAGTGGTATTGGCGACCGGGAGGGGCGTCCAGCCAAGCGGTTCAAGATCCAGGGCGTCCTAAGGGACGTACTTCGCCAGAAATCTATCGGTCTGATAGAAGAGGACCAAGCAAGGGGAATCATGAAATATGCCAAACCCGCCGGTGTTATTGCTTCGCTAATACCAATGACAAATCCGGCACTTACCCCACCGGTTACCGCCATTTTTGCAGCGAAGGCACGGGACGCGGTGATCTTTTCACCTCATCCGCGTACTGCTGGTACAACAAGTGCAATGGTGGAAATGATTCGTACAGCCTGCAATGTGCTTGGTGCTCCCCGGGATTTGTTTCAGGTTATTCGCAATCCCTCAATCCCTCTTACTCAATACCTGATGGAAACATGTGACCTTGTAATGGCCACTGGGGGAAGACCCATGGTTCGGGCAGCATACAGTTCTGGGTCTCCCGCCTATGGCGTGGGAGCAGGCAACTCTACTATCGTAATAGATGAAACAGCAGACCTAGATATTGCTGCTACTAATATACGAATTTCAAAGACTTCGGATTACGGCTCAGGCTGTTCCGCTGATGGCAATATTCTAATTCAGCGTTCAATTTACGAGGATATGATCATGGCACTTGTGGCCGAGGGTGGGTATCTGTGTAGTGAGAAGGAAAAATCGCTTCTTCAGAAGGCAATGTGGGATCATAACGGCAACCGCACCTTTCCAACCATAGCCTGTCCACCACAGCAAACAGCAAGAGAAACAGGTTTCTCCATACCTGAAAATATCAGATTCCTGATGGTGGATAATCATGGAAAGATAGGTAAGGAACACCCATTCTCAGGTGAAAAATTGACCACGGTGATGTCTCTTTATCACTACCATACTTTCGACGATGCCCTAGCAACCGTACAGCGGATCTTGGCAAAAGGTGGCAAGGGCCATTCATGCGGTATTTTCAGCCATAATGATGAACACATCAACGCCCTGGCTTTGGCCGCACCAGTTAGCCGAATTATGGTACGCCAGCCACAGTCAAAGGCAAATGCCGGAAGTTTCACGAATGGAATGCCAATGACCAGTTCACTGGGTTGTGGGATTTGGGGAGGAAATATTACCAATGAAAATATCAGCCTCAAACATTTCATGAATTACACTTGGGTCAGTCGACCTATACCTGAGGACCGACCGAGTGAACAGAAACTCTTTGGCGAATTTTATGGACATAAGGTAGAGAAATGAAAAATAAAACTGTTGCTGAACATCTAGTTGACTATTTGGTTCGCCGTGATGTTGGATATGTATTTGGCCTTTGCGGACACACCAATATTGCCGTACTGGCTGCTATGGCCAATAGCCCGATCGAGTTTGTATCAGTACGCCATGAACAGGTTGCCAGCCATGCAGCAGATGCATATGCCCGTGTGAATGGCAAGGCATCGGTCGTATTGTCTCACCTTTCACCAGGCTTGACCAATTGTGCTACCGGAGTTGCCAATGCCGCTTTGGATTGCATTCCCATGGTTGTCATAGCTGGCGATATCCCAACCCATTATTATGGCAAGCACCCTCACCAAGAGGTAAACCTGCATGCCGATGCTGCCCAATGGGAGATTTACCGACCATTCGTCAAGCGGGCTTGGCGAGTTGAACGTGCTGATCTGATGGCTGAAATTCTCGAGAAAGCCTTCCACCTAGCTGAAAGCGGTCAACCCGGACCAGTGCTGATTGATGTCCCAATGGATATATTTTCTCAAACTATCTCAGCAACAAGTTTCGTTAAGGTCGCAGCAAACACACGTAACTTGGTTAAGCCTACAATTGATGATAACACGGCCGTACGAATCATTGAACAATTAGCCGCAGCCAAAACACCATTGGCCTATGTTGGAGGTGGTATCCTACTTTCTCGTGCCAGTGAGGAACTCGGCAGTTTTGTCGAGCATATGGGGTTACCTGTAGCATATTCACTCATGGGTAAGGGTGCTTTGCGTGATGACCATCCACTAGTAATGGGGATGTCAGGTTTTTGGGGCACCGAACTAGTCAACCAGTCTTGTCTGGGTGCCGACTGTATTTTCGCCATTGGTACTCGCTTCAAGGAGGCTGATTGTTCCTCATGGTATCAGGGATATACCTTTAATATTCCCAATACCAAGGTAATTCAGATTGATATAGAACCTCAGGAGATTGGGCGGAACTATCCGGTCGAAATCGGAGTTATAGCGGATGCAAAAGCTGCTCTGGGGGTCTTGAATCGTGTTGCCAGACAAGTTTTTCCTGATGGCTTTCCACGTGATGGGCTGAAAAAGGAAATTGCTGAATTCCATGCTGATTTCAAGGAAAACAACCGAGAGATGGCGGAAAGCAATGCCTTTCCCATGATGCCAGAGCGTATTTTGGCAGAAACCCGTAGAGCCTTACCCGAGAACGCGATAATCACAACTGATGTTGGTTGGAACAAGAATGGTGTCGGTCAACAATTCGATATTCTTGAACCGGGCTCTATACTGACTCCCGGTGGTTTTGCCACCATGGGCTTCGGTCCTCCGGCAGCAATAGGTGCTAAACTGGCTGCACCTGAAAGGGTGGTAGTCAGCCTGGTTGGGGATGGTGGTTTTGGTCAAAATCCAGCAATGCTGGCAACGGCAGTTGAATTGAATTTGGGAATCATCTGGTTGGTTATGAATAATAACGCTTTTGGAACCATCGCAGGTTTACAAAAAGCTCATTTCGGCTTGACCTACGGAACCAAATTCCCAAGAGAGAATGCAATGGGGCTCAGGCCTAACTACTCAGAAATCGCTCGAGCCTATGGGGCTGAAGGGATAAGAATTGCTTCAGCTGATGAATTGCTACCAACTTTGGTTTCGGCCATCTCCAGTGGCAAACCCACTGTGATTGACGTTCCAATGGTCAACAACCCGACACCAACGACCGGCCACTGGAACATCCTAGATATTTATTCGCCTAATCAGACCGTCTCACATGTGGCAACATAACCAGAGTTTGCCAAAGGGGCAACAACAATTTCACACAATTCAGGGATTGTTGTCTCTCTAAATTGTGGTTGATACTTTAGGAGTAGAGAAGGTTTTACACCCAGTTAATCCTCTGGTATACGGGTCAATAAAATATAGCAACTTGGTTCTAACCTCTTACCACGTGTAGAGAATAATCAAACGGCTGCAAGCGTGTCGGCAAGTCCATTGCGGATGTGGTCTTCAAGACATCGCTTGGCCCCAGCAGCATCGCGTTCAAGTGCGGCTTTAAAAATCGCACGGTGCTCTTCAACAGCCGATTCTCCCCTATAGGAAAGCATCAGCATCTGATAACGCAAGTACTTATCATAGAGTATTGAATGTAAGGACAGCAGGTTTGTTGATTTACAGGCCTCAATCAATGCCAGGTGGAACTCCCAATCATATCGTTTCCAAAGTTCCCTTTCGGATAAATCACCCGCAAGCATGCGCATTTCCACAATGTGAAGCTTGTGATGTGCAGCGACAAGGTTGCCCTCCCAATTGTTATCTCCAATAATCACGGATTTTTCGATGGCATGACACTCCAGTAAAACTCGAAGTTCAGCAATTTCAATCAGGTCTTCGCGGGAAACTTGTTTAACAAAAAAACCTCGCTGTTCTGGAGATTCTACGAACCCATCGCTACTCAGGCGATTCAATGCCTCGCGTAATGTGGAAAAACTTGCTGAGTAACGACCTTTCAGGGTTTTCAACTTCAACTTTGAACCTGGGGTCAGAACTCCGTAAATTATATCACGCTTGATTTTCTGGTAGGTACTTGAGCCAACTGTGGCAATTTTTTTAACCATATTTACCGATTATTTCTAATTATTGGGGATTCTATTATTGACTTTGAAACATAAAGCCAAATAGTTCATTCGGAGAGACCATTTATAATCCCCAATTCAATTTTTCTCCACAAAATAATATCATTCATTTCTAATTGCTTATCCATTAGTGAGTATTTGTTTATATCTAGCGGGAATATTGAGCCAGCATAGATGAACAGAATGTCTTTATTGTGTTCATAAGCGAAGCATATTCACGGGAGAAAGCATTGCGGATATTCCTGAATGCAAGGAAGGCATCATGCTGGGAGATGTTCTAAGCATTACCAAAGTTGGTTTTCAGGGCGATGAGATTAATATTTGACGAGGACACGGCGTAGTTTTTAGCCAGTTCTGACCATTTACTGAGGGCATCTCTTGTTTGTTCCACAGTTGCTTCAATACTGGTTTTGTCAAGCATAGATTCAAGTCCCAACTTAACAAGTGTATCGATTCCTATATTCTCACTTTCTCCAAGTACCATTGTGCTTTGTTCTCCCCCTTGCCCCGTTGAAAATGTCAGATCATAGGCCGGTGCAACTTTCCATTCTCCGTTCTTATCCATCAGAAAGCTGAAATTTTTGGCATGGTCATCTCGATTATGGACAAGGACATTAAACACAGCCAATCGGTACATCTTCTCAACTTCACGCATGTCTTTGGTTAAGATCATTGTCAGCGCCAAAAGATCTTGGTAATCCAGCATAGGTGTACGAAAATCAGAATGCAACAAACCACATGCTGTGTGCATATGTAGGCGCTGATTACCATTCCGGTCAAAACGTTGTACTGCAAAATAACCACTTCCTGTTTGTGCGGGAAATAAATGTACTTCGGGCATCGTTAATCCAGATTCTACGGCCATTAGTGCATAAACATACTCAATTGCTCCAGAATCTGCACCATCACTGACATTCGGGAACTTTACTAACCACGGTTCATAACCGTCCTGCATATAATTAGTGCTATGAATAACATCTTTCCTGTTTTTGTACAATCCAATAACCGCTTTTGGTCGTGCTCCTGCTGAAGAACCGTTAAGCACCAAAAGCTCAGCCAACACATCTGTCCCATCTCCAGTTAAAACTTGGTTAACCTGACTAGCAAGATCATCAATGTTAATTATGCTATTAGACACTCTGCTAGTGTAATCAGGTTCATAGGCCAAAGCTCCCATGCCAGTAAAACCAACATGAACAAGGCGGTCTAATGCTGATAGTTTTTGAGGAATTAGGCCTTGGGATCTTAGATGACGGTCAAGGAGCAAACGCCCCCATCCATCTGGCAAGCTGTCGTTAAAAACACCTGGCAAACCTTCAAAAAGGAAAGAATCAAATGTTTGAACACCAGGCATTACGGGGCAATTGATCGGCGATAAATCTAATCTTTGCCGGATGAAATCACTATCATATTCAAAATAAATTTTATGGTCGTGAAGCGCCAGCCGCCCGACGGGATGCGGTTTTTCATCAAAACGCAATGAAACTCTAATCTGTGTGTTTGGTTCAAAACTCATCGGCGCCAACCATGCTTACGCAGTTGTTGTGAGCGCTCCTCCAACACATCATCAATCGATTTGAATTGTTTTTTAGGCTTCTCAAGAGCGCTGACAAAAGCTTCAAGCTTTCTAAGTACCATCAAAATTTTCAAGAAAGCTTCAAGCGAGATTAGTCCTTTTTGTTCAAATTTAAGTAAGGAGGGTAGTGGAACACCTGCTCTGTTCGCTAAACCTTCTTGTGTAAGACCTTGGCTAATCCGTAAAGCCTTCACCTGTTCACGCGCCTGATTGTGTGCCTTAGAGATGGATAAAAGTGATACCATGAAATCAGTTTCATCGATCGAATACCTAATAATAACATTATAGTATTAGTTATTTCTAAAATCAAGAAGATAAGATCCCATACTTACCGCGTATTTTCAATATGGAAAATTGAATGTATCCTGACCACTAATTTGGGTTTTGCCGATTGGGGCAAGATGTTTGGTCATCCGGTGTTGACATCAGCTTTGCTTGGTCGCTTGTTGCACTATACCGTTGTCATTACCTTCAATGGTGACAATTATCGTTTGCGTAAGCATATGGATTTAATTCTGGACCATTTCCGAAGCAAGATGTCATTGGGGCCACCACCGCCACCAAGAAAAGAGGTCGGTCGAAAATCAAGAATGGAGGAGAGGCTTACGAATAGAGCACAATTTTGAGTGCAAAAGTGGTCCCTTTTTAAACCGTAACTTAGAGTTTTTTAAAATCGGTCTTGACAATTGCAATCGTATGCAAATTTACAAGGAAAATTACAAAAATTAAGATTAGGGAGATTATCAAATGAATATTAAACAGATTTCAGCCTATGTCATGGGATTGC
>MPNP01000010.1 GCA_002239085.1 Rhodobacteraceae bacterium bin131
CGGGACCACAAAGAAGATGGCTTTCTGCGATTGGTTGCAAGCCTGCTCGGCATTACTGACCGGGATAGTGCGATTGCGAGACAAAATGTAATGAAGCGTATGAACCTATAGAGTTCATGGCTATTTTTGGTCTTAAGTTCGCCGTTTGCACCGTTTCATTTTTCTGAGAATATCGATTCCAAATATAACATCCCTGACCGGCGAGGAGAATGTATCCTAGACAAGAGGAAGAAAATTAATGGGATTTCCTATTTCTTGTTGGATATTTTCTTCAAAGCTTCTTTAAATGTTGATACCTATGACCTCATTCTGTCTTGAAAGAATATGAATGATGCACAAGGCACCAAATAATATTGCTATAATTGGGAGTTCGGGGGCAATTGGAACCGCGTTCAAAAGTATTTTATCTGACAAGTACCCCGACGCTAATTTGTGTTCATTTTCACGTTTCAGTGGGCATCGTATAGATTATAACAATGAAGAATCTATTGCTGCCGCCGCAGCTCTAGCCTCAGATGAAGATCCGCTTGACCTCGTTATTGTTGCCAATGGAATATTACATGAGGGCGACATCATGCCAGAAAAATCACTGAAAGAATTATCACCCGAAAAGTTTCATCGTTTGTTTGAGGTGAATACAATTATCCCGGCTCTTATCGCCAAACATTTCTTACCCAAATTAAATCATCACCACCCATCCATATTTGCTGCACTTTCTGCACGGGTGGGGAGCATCTCGGATAATCAGCTTGGTGGGTGGTATTCCTACCGTGCATCTAAAGCTGCATTGAATATGGTTATCAAAAACGCCGCTATTGAAATTGCAAGACGCAATAAACTGGCGATCGTTGTTGGTCTTCATCCAGGAACAGTGGACAGTGATTTATCCAAACCATTTCAGCGCTATGTACCGGATGGAAAACTTTTTGCTCCTGAATATTCAGCACAAAAGCTGCTCCAAGTTCTTGAAAGACTTACTCCAAGCGATAGCGGAAAATGCTTTGCTTGGGATGGCAAGCAGATATTGCCTTGAGAATGAGTTTTTATCAACTATCAGTGCAGCTGTTATGTAGTGTTGAAAAAAATTGTTGAATATGTTGCTTAGATTAATAGTGAGCTAAAAACTGCTTAGTTAATGTGTGCGTTACACCTTCTTTTCATTGCCAATAATCGGGACCTGATAATTACTCTTTCGCCCTATCATCTTGCTTGTCGCTCAATAGAGTTGAATACGAACTGTTTTCCTTTGGATTGCACAGGTCTGAACAAATCAAGGAAAGGGGCAAGTTTATTTCTTTAGTCATTCGGGATTACAATGATGGACCAACGACAGCTTAGGTCAATATTTGTATTATGAATTTATTACTCCTTGTATATCTTGGCAAACTTTCATAAGTATAGACGCACTTGCTTGTGCGGATTCGGTTACGAAACACAACCAAATTTGCTTCAGGCTTATTTGAGCAAATGAATTGTTGTCATTTACAACTCTATAACGACCAAGAATTAATCTCGAAAATTATGGTCGAAAGAACAAACCTGACTATGGATAGGGTTAACAACCTCTTCCGTGACATGGAGCACCTTAACTCTTTCAAAGCCATGGATGATGGAATTACTGATGAAGTCATTGATATTTACTTCCCGTCTGGCGTTCCTTTTCATCACCTTGTATTCAAGTGATAAAGCATCATTCTGCTTTACTCCGGGTATATGACAATAATCCATTTCTATCTCCAATAACAATTTTTTTCGTTTATTCTAGTAGTGTATATTAGTAGTGTATATGATTACTTTTCAAGTAGAAATAAAAAAACCAAGCCAGATCGTTTTCTTGAACTTGCCAAGCCAGATAAGGAAACAGGATTTTCAAAACCAGTCCCAATAGAAATATTGAAAAAACATGGATTGGGTTTTGGGAATGGTGGTGATTGGTGTCGTGATGATAGTTCCCTAGGTAAGAAATACAACATTGAAAGAATAAAAAAGGCCGAGGAATTGTTGCTGTAAAACTCAATGGATTTAGGAAAAATCCTATTGGAAAAAACATTCCTTCCGATATCCAGTAGAAAATACATAAAGAGAGATGCGTTATATTGGGAACAAGTAAACCCGAATGTGATCATAAGGATGGCAGACGGGATGATCCTCGTTTAAACGATCCTAAACTAGTTACTATTGACGATTTCCAACCTTTATCCAAAGCTGCCAACAATGCCAAGAAACAACATTGTAAGGAATGTAGAAGCACCAATAAAAGATTTGATGCTAAACGACTGGGCTATTCGATTAGTCAATGGGCTGGAAATGGTAAGTATTAAGGGTCTTGTGCTGGTTGTTATTGGCATGATCCATTTCGCTTCAATCAAAAAATTTCTAAATAATTATGTATAGTCAAGTATATAATCCCCTATGCTTTATCACTGAATTGAAGGGGAGATTATTAGACACAAGCTTCCTTTGATACACTGGCAACAACCAAGCTTCTTCTGGAATCCGGGATTGCTGAAGACCAAGCCGAAGTGATTACGATTGCCATTAATAGAAGGTTAGAAGGTGATATTGCAGCAAAGGTTGATATAATCAATCTGGACAGTAAACTTACCCAATCAATAGCTGAGACGAATAGAAATTTGGCTGAGGTCAAACGTCAACTTGACAAACATGATGAACAATTCGGCAAGATAAAAGAACGACTTTTCAAACAAGATATATTACTTGCTTCAATCAATAACAACTTGAAATGGGTTTATGCGATTGGTGGTAGCGCTATTATATTATTTCTAGGGATGTTGGTGCTTCTTAGGTACATTCAAGTTTTCGCCTTATAATCTTTACATCAGGTTTGCGAACGAAACATCCCGACTTTGACACTTTTGTCTTGGTTGAAATCATTTCCTCATACAGGATACTCCTTACACTCTGCTTTTCTCTTTTTGAACATTCAGATTGCTCGGTTATAGTTTCAATCTATAACGATTGAAACCCTATGTTCCCTTATTTTATCCCGAATAATTCGCTCATTTATCAGATGAGAACCATGTTCTTCTAAGTGTTCTCACTTCGCCAAACCTCCCTAAAACACGTAAAACCATTATCTTGATTGTCAGTATTTTTTGTCTTTTCGGCCATTTCTTTGAGGCCTTAGGATGATTGATAAGTATGAAGGATCTATGGTGTATTCCGCTAGATTTCGCTAGTGATTGAAGTCCGTCTGATTGATGTCCATCCTGATATGCTAGATCTTACAGTTATTATTTCCTATCCAAACCTATTTTAATTGATGTTGTTCAATGATTAAGTTCTCCACCTTCCTAACCTATGCTGGGGCACTCCCATTCCTCGGCTGTGCTTTACTCCTGACCATAGATATCAATCAATTCCAACCTTTTGGCTCTGTTCAAGAAAGTCTGAATACTTACTCACTCCTAATTTCTTCGTTTATGTCCGGTTCTCATTGGGGACAGAATCTTCATGTCCAAAAAGCTTGGAAAAAATACCTCCAGATAACCAGCATCTTGATTGCTTTGGCTATCTGGTTTAGCTATATGACGTTGGATTTTCATCAAATGATCGTCGTTTATATTCTTTCTTTTTTGGCATTATTAGGTGTTGACTACCGACTTCGTCGGGTCGGCCTTAACTCACGAGAGTATTTCCAAACACGATTTTGGGTTTCGGGATTAGTGATTGCGTCACTGATTATTTCGGGAATCGTATCAGGAACAAATTAGCAACTATTGGTTCTGTAACCGCTAAACAAACATCAACCAATCGTTCAAGAAGTCAAGCACTTATAGCTATTTTTGAATTTTCCCACTGCTATTGGGCGAAAATCAAACTAATGATTATCTCCCTATCAATCTGATCATAGAACATGATAATTCATAACACGGTATAATCAGATAAACAGAATTCCTTAAGCCCTCGTTTGAGATTGGGTATCAACAAAGCATGCATGCAATGTTATCACCCCTTTTACTAAAAAAATAAGCGGAAATGGTTGGATAAATGTCAAATCGTGTTTAGAAATATACCTCCAAAATAAACGTTATGTTTTCCGTTATCAGCCCATTTACGACCCTCTATTAAAGCCAATTTTTGGTCAATACCGAACCAGAATTTGTGTGTCCTTGTAATCCACTGATCTTCAAATTTTTCTGATTCTTCAAACAATTGTGATACCTCGTTCAAATTGATAAAATGAAGGCATTTGTTATAATTCAGTAACAATCCCCCTTGGTTTTTTCTTGATGGAAAAGCAATGATACGAGCAAAAATTATTGGCATTATCCTTTCGCTAAGTGTTTTTATTGGACCGGCTATGGGTGAATTAGAGCAACCCACTTACAAGGTGGTCTTTGCCGAGGACAATATTGAAATGCGAGAATATCAGCCAATGATCATTGCTGAAGTCAATGCACGTGGCGAACGAAGAGCTGCGATTCGTTTCGGATTTCAATTACTTGCGGACTACATTTTGGGTGAAAATATTGCCCGGCAAGTCACGACTCAAATGCAGGCTGCGGAGCAGCAAAGCCAAAAAATTGCGATGACAGCTCCTGTCGAAATTCAATCAAATGGTGAATCATGGAAAATAAGTTTCCTGATGCCCTCTGAATTCAGCTTGGATACCTTACCCACACCCAAAAATAAATACATCAAGCTAACCGAAATTCCGGAGCAGAACTTCATCATTCTTGGTTTCTCAGGTCGTATCATTGAAAGTAACTTGGCTCGTCACGAAAAACTCCTTCGAGATTATATTGAAACGCATCAAATTAAGGTTAAAGGCTCGCCCAAATTTGCATTTTATAATCCACCCTGGGTTCCAGCATTTATGCGACGTAATGAGGTGATGCTTGAACTTGTTGACTAAGATTTGACACTCAAATAGAAGTAAACGAGTGCGTTGTAACTGAAGTCACTCATTCATATTAGTTTTTCAATATCCAATCGCCCAAACAGGAATTGTCGATGCCTAAAGGTTTTGGAAGTGTACTATAATAGAGCATTCCAAACCTTTATGAACCGTGTCTGTGAGGTTTTTTCTTGAATCTCCTCTTCATAGGTTTCTCTTGCCCAAAGTCACTTTTGGAAACAGTCATATATCCAGTACACAAAATCCACGGTCAGCGAACAAAATCAAATTACTCTAATTTTGATTTAGGTTGTGACTCGGACCAAATCAGACATGGAGAGAAACGTAATTAAAGATAAATCCCAAACAAAATGTAAGTATAAGCAACCGATTGCTTATACCAGTTTAGGTTCAGGTGCTAGGAGTTGTTTTGATTTTTCTCAATTTGGGCAATTCTTTTGTTTTGTTCTGCAATTTGTGTATAAAGCCCAGTTCTGATTTCTTTACCTTCATTAGCAATTTCTTTAAGAACGTCATCTTTAAAATCAGCCATACTAACTTTAACCTCATCTTTAAAAGCAGCCATACTAGCAGCCGTATTAGCATTAATCCGTCTTTCGGCTCCTTCAATATCTTTTCGGATTTCATTACCTAATGGTTCAACGGCCGCTTCTACAGCTTCTGTGAAAACCTTTCTCATAGCTTCTGCTAAAAGAGTAACACTTCCATTCAATTCTTTGCGGTCTGACATAATATTTACCTATTTTAATTTAGAATATAACTTATAGCATAATTGTTGACTTTAAAGTCAACATTAAAATGATTTATTTTTTTGGGGTTTCTTATATCAGAGCACCAAAGACGACAAACTATAAACAATATCAAGATATACAAGCAACTATTTTGGCAGGTGATAAATAAATTTGGCAGTACGCTTTTTTGACATGAATCGGATATTGAAGTTTAAGGGATTCGTCCGCCTTCATTGTGAACAAACCATAAGTCATAATTTGCAACTGGTGATTGATTAATTTTTAGGAGACGGAATTTCCGAAATTTGACCATTGGAAAATATGAAAAAATTTATTGAGACCTGATGGTTCAGTTTGGTATCCAATAAAACCTTAAAAATTTTCAGGTAATGGGTGGTATGATATTCCTTGCTTTACAAGCAGAGAATGGTTTTTTAAAACCAAGTTCTAATTTTAGATTATCAACTCAAGTAGACACTTCCATGTTTAGTGGCCTCTTTTGAAGATGTCATTGACGCTCTCACTCACAAAAATATCCCCTATAATGGAACAACCCTGACATTCATTTGCAGCCATATCATTTCCCCAGAATTAACCGTATTCATGCCGGCCAATTCGGCCCACCTTTGATCATGCATTGCGTTGGTTACATGGCTGACGGGTTCAACACAAATCGCGTTTAATGACTTATTGATATAGACATGCAAATGGTTGGCATTGGACTCGATGAACACTGACACATTGAGAGCCTCAAGTCTGAGTACGGCCTTTCCAGACCATCCCCAAAAGCATCGGTCAATCCCATTATCTTGATATGTGTTGAGGTCAATGTTCTGTTCAATGAAATCAATTTTGTCGGTTGGAAAACAATTGGCATCGGTTGCAAAGGCTCCTTTCGCCCTGAATTTCAATTGGGCATCGCCCTTATTGAGATTAAACCACGGATGAAAACCGATTCCGGCACGAATCCAACTGAATTGATTGTTGCAGTACCCTAGACGAGATAAAAGCCCCCTTTCCTCAGAAACATAAATCTCCTGCATGCCAAGACCCATGCAGTTTTCTTCATCAGCTTTTAAAGTCTGGAGTATGCGACACGAATCTTGATTACTTGCAATAACTTCCCATTCTTTATTCAGACCTAATCCATGAATCGCACATGACTGCTCACTCCAGTTTCTTGGAACACCTATATTCCCTTGGCTTGTTAAAATAGTTGCCGGTTTTAATCGGTTACAAAAAGGAATCATGGCAAAACTACCAAACAATGGAATCCCGTCTTGTTCAGGGTTTTTATCAGGCTTGGGTCTAAAAATGTCAATCAATCCGACTTCACCTTGGAAAGCAAATTTTTCAACTCGTCCACTTTTGGATGGATTCACCTCAGCGTGGTATTTTCCAGATGTAATTGTTATAGTCAATGCATCACCTTTGACCGGTCAGGGGCATTTAAGCAATACAATGAGGGATTATACAATGGATGACTTTCTACTTAAACCTACTCAGGCTAATTCTCAATCTTTAAAATAATTAAACCATAAATACTCTAATCAAATAAGTTATCTTCACTAGAGGGATTAAAAATGGTCAACACGAGCACCATGAGCAAAGTAAAATACTATTGCCTTGAAGGGCGCAATGTCTTTATTTCTGGAGGTGCCACTGGGATTGGCAAGGCTATCGTTAAGGATTTTGCTCATCAAGGTTCAGTCGTAGGATTTGTTGACCTTGAAACACATAAAGGTCAATCGCTAGCCCAAGAACTCAATGCCGAGGGTTGTCAGGTGGAATTTACACCGTGTGATATTACTAACACTGAGCAATACCAAGCGGTGATTCAAGATTTCATTAATCGCCATGGGCCTTGCAAGGCTTTACTTAACAATGCCGCCAATGACACAAGACATGATTGGTCTGAAGTAACGCCTGACCAGTTTAATTCAATTATCGCCGTCAATCTTGCTCATAGTTTTTTTGCTATTCAGACTGTGTTACCAGGAATGATTGAATCAGGGGGCGGTTCAGTGATCAATTTCGGTTCTTCAAGTTGGTTTGTTGGTTCTCGTAATTTACCCATTTATGGGACATCAAAGGCAGGAGTCCATGGCTTGACACGATGTTTTGCGACAGATTTAGGTAAGCACAATATCCGAGTGAATACAATTGTACCTGGTTGGGTGATGACTCAAAGGCAGTTGAATCTTTGGGTTGATGAGGCAGCCAAAATCGAAATAGAGCAAAAACAACGACTTGCCGGCCAAGTATTACCTGAAGATGTTTCTGCCTTATCACTCTTTCTTGCCTCTGACCAATCGCGTATGTGTTCTGCTCAGAATTTTATCGTTGACGGCGGCTGGACCTGATCATGGTAAATGCATTATCCACGGAAATAATTTATTTTGTCAGCTGATGCTTGATATCAATCAAGATGGCATCAACGCTGGTTTCATTTTGATTGTATGTACCAACTTTCCTCAAATTGCCTGAAACTGTGGTCCCTAGGGATCCGATTGCCCAAATCCACCTCTAATCGCTAAAGGATCATCCTTCAAAGACTTCAATGGGTTTAGCAAACAACCCTTTACTATCCAAGATTTTAATTCTTATACCACTTAAATTGAAAACTAGATGGCCATCAGTTGGCACGATTCTTTTACATTATTCAAGTAGGACGTAAATCGTTTATCGCATGGCGAAGGTTTTGGTCACATGCACTGAGCCGTTTCTGGGCATCCAAAAGATCTGTAGCCCCCTCAACGAGCAACACTGCTTCTTTCACTTGACCATCCGCCAACTTTAAATTGGATGCGGCGGTTTCGCGGCTACATTTGGTTATATTCATGACCATATTCTCGGCTCTGTGAAAAAGTTTTGCATTGATTGCCATCACGTTTACCATCAGACCATCCATAACATGACCTAGGAGGATTCCCATCAATGACGACATCATGTTCAGGGCAATCTTTTGAGCTGTCCCAGCTCCCAAACGCGTAGAACCTGCAATCAGTTCTGGCGGGGTTGGTAAGTATATCGGAATATCTGCTCCTTGGAGTAAGTCGGTATCGGGATTATTGGCAATCCCAATTGTGGTCGCACCGCATTCTTTAGCGTAGTTCATAATTACAACAGGATAAACAGTGCGACCGCTGGCTGCAACACAAATGACGCAATCTCCTGCCTTAATTCCCTTGGCATCGGTTAATGCTGCCTCAATGTTGTCTTCCATATCACCTTTGGGTCGGGTTAAATCTTCAAATCCTCCGGCCCTGAGAATGCTCACTTGAGAAAGTGGAACCCCAAAGGTTGGGGTGATTTCAAGTCCATCAGCCAAACATTGTGTCCCAGAGCTTCCGGCAGCAGCATAAACTAATTTATGACCGCTATCAACTGCCTTGGCCATCGCTTTCGCTCCAGCAACAAGTGGGTGAATGGCATCCTTTACACTCAAGACAGCATCAACATGAGCTTCGTGCATAATTGTCAGAATTTCGGTACAACTCTGTTTGTCGATTCCGATTGCCTTGGGGTGAGTTCGTTCAGTATTCAACATGTGCTATCCCTTAATGTTATCTTGATATCAATTTGAAAGGCGGTCGAATGACCAATTTGATAGGGATTGTTTTCAATTCACAATTTTGCGGCCTTAAAAGAGTAGCTTGTGGGATTTGTCATTTAGTCATTCAAATATAAAATTGTACAGGGTAAAATTGTTAACAAAATAAATTCACCACGAAAAACTCGCCAGAAACCTGTCCACTCATAAACCAATATTAGCAATTTGCTTACGGCTGAGCAATCTCTTCCCAAGCATGCCTTGATCTCAGTGTAGACATGTTTTCTAAGAAGGACATCCTGCGGCTTGGGTCATTCAGCTATATTGTACGGCAACCTTTTAAAGCAGGACTTCATGCTGACATCTGTCTCAAACCCCTTTAAGGTATCACTTTTTTCACTCTGCGTAGGGGGTGTATTCTATCAGGGAGACACGACGGGCCAAGGGGTGGTTTATGCACATGGCTTGGGAGTTGATGACACTGCCTATGACTTAAGGTTAGGGCTGGAATGGTCCTTCTGATTGTTCATGTTTTTGATTGAGGTTTAATTCTATCCCCAGACTATGTGGGATAGACATTTTGACAACCCGCTTTCTATCTTTGAGAACTTCTTTTGAAGAAAAATGAGATGGGCTAGAGGAATATCGGCACCCGAAAATACTTACTTCTGATGATATCTGGAATCATATCCCAATTGGTCTCTTAATCGCTGGCGGCTTATATAGCCAATCATTCCTGCTAATATTCATAAATTAACATAATAAATTTTTCTTTTGGTCTTCAAATAGGTAAATATGACTCATCAATGAGCTTGGCGACCTATCCTTTATTGTGCCAATTTAGAGACTTTACAAACCCGAAATGAATACAACCCAAACCTGGATACTGGCTATGGTCCTGCCAAAGCGTCGCTCCGATAAATGTCCTTGAGCTGTTCCAATAATAAACGATAGAAGATTTCCCAACTTTCGATACAGTAGCTCATACAAATACTCCTCTGCATTTCTTCCAGAGGCACTTCTTGGTTAATAGATGAAAGATATTCTGGATAAAAAAACTTTCGTTAGTGGTCTGCTTAGAATATTTGCAGAAATAAACGCTAGTTTAGATGCCAATCAAAACTAATTGCTTCAGTGTTTTAAAAGAGATATCGTTTAGTTTTGCAATTATCACGGATTAGATTGAATTATAACCCCACTTGAAGTAAACAATTAATCCCATTTTTATTGTCGGGGAATTATCGCGTTGAATTTCAACGCTTAATAAATGCCCGTTTGGAATTAATTAATTGTTAGGTTGTTTTGACCTAAGGAGGAACAAGTGAAAAAGTTAAGTGCTTTTCTAGCAACATTATTAGGATTTTCTTGTGCAATCTCTCTGGCGCATGCAGAGGGCGCGAAGATCGGTATGATTACCACTTTGTCTGGAGGGGGTGCCGGTTTAGGCATAGACGTTCGTGATGGATTTCTTCTTGCCCTGAATCAGGCCGATAATCCCAATGTGGAATTGGTTGTTGAAGACGACCAAAGAGCTGTAGATGTCGCGGTTCAGTTATCTGACCGGATGATCCAATCTGAAAAAGTAGATATTCTCACTGGCATAATATGGTCTAATCTTGCTTTAGCAGTCGTCCCTGGTGCTGTTCAGCAAGGAGTATTCTACCTCTCACCGAATGCTGGGCCTTCAGCTTTAGCAGGTAAGAACTGCCATGCCAATTACTTCAATGTCGCGTGGCAAAATGACAATTTGCATGAAGCAGCAGGAATTTATGCGAATAACGCCGGTTTTGAAAATAGCGTCATAGTTGCACCGAACTATCCCGCTGGTATTGATGCCCTCAATGGTTATAAACGCTATTTTACTGGTAACATTACGAACGAAATTTATACCAAACTTGGTCAAGATGATTATGCCGCAGAGATTGCACAAATCCGGGCCTCTGATGCTGATAGTGTGTTTTTCTTTTTGCCTGCCGGCATGGGGATTGCCTTTCTCAAACAATATGCCCAATCGGGAGTGGACACTCCGTTAGTCGGTCCGGCATTTTCATTTGATCAAGGTATTCTACAAGCTGTTGGTGAAGCCGCGCTTGGTGTCCGCAATACTTCCCAATGGTCAAAGGATATTGACAATCCGACGAATCGCCAATTTGTCGACGACTTCTCTGCTGAATATGGTCGCCTTCCTTCACTATATGCGAGCCAGGGTTTTGACACGGCTAACCTTATTTTATCGGCTTTACAAACTGCTGATGTGAATGATGCTGAAGCTTTTCGTGAAGCGTTAAAAGTGGCTAATTTCAACTCGGTTAGAGGTGATTTCAGCTTCGGACCCAATCATCATCCAATCCAAGACATTTATGTTAGAGAAGTGATTAAAGAGGGTGATGTATTTACCAACAAAATCGTTGAAGTCGCAATCCAAAATCACGCTGATATTCATGCAGCTGAATGCCAGATGTAACTAACTTAGGCTTTGTAAAGGGGAGCGCATTGTCTCCCCTTTTTCTATACTTTGATTATTAGATTGAGTGTCTTCCAAAGCGAACCACTTGCCGTTACCCTCATGATTGCAACAAAACAACCTTTCAGTTTTTGAACAACAGTTCTTATGGTGCACACACTCATAATCGAACAGCTTCTTAACGGAATCCAGTTCGGGGTTATGCTGTTTCTGATGTCGGCTGGACTGACACTGATTTTCGGTGTCATGGGGCTGATTAATCTTGCTCATGGTTCACTTTATATGATTGGGGCATTTGTCTGTGCATTTGTTGCAACCTACGCTGATTCTTACTGGCTCGGGTTAGTGTTTGGCTTGGTTGCGGCGACAGTGATGGGGTTTCTTGTTGAGATTCTTGTTATTCGTAGGCTTTATGCCCGTGATCATCTTGATCAAGTTCTTGCGACCTTTGCCCTCATACTAATTTTTTCAGAAGGAACGCGCTGGATCTTTGGTTCGTTTCCTTTATACCTCAATCCCCCTGACCTCCTTAACGGGACGATGTTGTTACCATTTGGAGTCGTTTATTCAAAGTTTCGGCTCGCCATTATAATTGCAGGCCTTTTAATTGCCCTTGGTCTATATTTGCTTATCCACAAAACGCGGTTAGGTATTCAAATTAGAGCGGGTGAAAGCGACCGTGAAATGATTTCAGCACTTGGCGTTAACATTCGCTTTCTTTATACCTGTGTTTTTGCTCTCGGAGCAGGTATGGCTGGGTTAGCGGGAGCAATGGTTGGTGTACTTCAATCAGTACAGGTTGGTATGGGTGAGCCCGTACTTATACTCGCTTTCGTCGTCATTGTCATCGGTGGTATTGGGTCAATAAAGGGGGCTCTTGTTGGCTCAATCGTAATTGGCGTTGCTGATACTATGGGACGATTTTTACTACCGCAAACACTCGCATTGCTCATGGAACAATCCCAAGCAACGGCCATCGGCTCTGCCTTGGCAACAATGCTCATTTATGTCTTAATGGCACTTGTTTTAATTTTTAAGCCGAGTGGTTTGTTTAGGTCAGGCAATGCATGAACCTATTCTAAATCGAGTTGTCCTCCTTCTGCTCTTTTGTGTACCAGTTGGAGCTTATTTTATTGGCGAAACCTATACGGTTACTTTGGCTACTCGTACTGTCATTTTAGCTTTGGCAGCCGTTGGCTTAAATGTCGCCTTGGGGCTTGGAGGAATGGTCTCGTTTGGGCACGCCGCCTTTTTTGGATTAGGTGGCTATACCGCTGGCGTACTCGCATCACACTCCTTCAACTCCCAACCCCTTTTTGAATGGCCTATAGTAGTCCATGGAACAAATTTTATGCCACTTATTTGGTTCATTGTCATTATTGTTGGTGGTAGTGCCGCTTATATCATCGGTCGGCTGAGCCTTCGAACGACCGGTGTATACTTCATCATGATCACTCTCGCTTTTGCCCAGATGCTCTATTATTTTGCAATTAGTTGGCCAACTTATGGAGGTGAAGATGGCTTGCCCCTTTATGTGCGTAATGATTTTCCGGGTTTAAATACCCAAAACAGTCTGCATTTTTTTCTCATTTGTTTTACCATTCTTGTCATCTGTCTTCTATTTTTCTGGTTTCTTCAACGATCAAGTTTCGGCTTGGCTCTCATGGCAACTCGTGAGAATTCCCAGCGTGTTGAAAGCCTAGGGATTGAAACCCGCAAACTCAAAATTATTGCCTTTGTTCTGTCGGGGATTATCACTGGAATAGCCGGTGCCTTATATGCCGATCTCAATCGGTTTGTCAGTCCCCAGATGTATAGTTGGCACTTATCTGGAGAAATTATCATCTTTGTTATCCTTGGCGGAGTTGGCCGCTTAATTGGCCCCGTAGTAGGGACTGTTTTGTATGTCTTGATTGATTATTATATCGGTGGGTTTACAACTTACTGGAAGGTCTTTCTAGGCCTGTTGTTGATTGGGGTTGTGCTCTATTCCAAGCAGGGATTGGTCGGAATGCTGATTGCGAGACGAGAATGATTGTCCCCATCCTTCGAACACATAATTTATGCAAAAGTTTTGGTGCCCTTAAAGCGACCAATGACGTCTCCATTGACTTGCTTAAGGGGGAAATCCACGCATTAATCGGACCGAACGGGGCGGGGAAGTCAACTCTATTGATGCAAATCGCTGGAGAGATGCCACCCGATTCAGGTTCCATTGAATTTGAGGGTGTTCCAATCAATCAACTCTCGCAAGCCGAACGCGTGAGAAAGGGACTGGCCCGAAGCTATCAGCAAACATCTGTTATTGCCTCGTTTTCCGTCTGGCAGAATGTAATTCTTGCAACTCAGGGCTCAACCCATCAAACCTACCGCTTTTTTAATCAATCAACAAAAGACCCTAACCTCATTGACCGAGCGACCCAATCGCTTCAGCGAACCGGACTGGCGGCCCAACGAAACGTCAAGGCGGCAACTCTTTCCCATGGTGAACGGCGGCGGTTAGAGGTTGCTATGGCCTTAGCCATCAAACCAAAGGCCTTTTTGCTTGATGAACCTATGGCTGGCATTGGACTTGAGGGAACGAAGCAAATTATTTCGCTCCTTGAAGAATTAAGAAAGGAAGCACCGATATTGTTGATTGAACACGATATGGATGCTGTATTCTCCCTTGCTGACCGCATTTCAGTCCTCGTAAGAGGTCGTATTATTGCGACTGACACGCCGGCAAAAATTCGGAATAATGAGTCTGCACGAAATTCCTATCTTGGCTATGACGACAGTTGAGGATTGTGTATGTTAGAATTGAAGGGCATTGACGCAGGTTATCAAACCTCACAGGTTCTTTCTGATATCAATCTAAACGTTGCACAGGGACAACTTGTTGCCCTGCTCGGGCGAAACGGAATGGGTAAAACCACCACAATTCGAGTGATTTGCCGCATGCTAAAAGCGACCAAAGGGACTTTAATGTTTGACAGCCGAAACCTTGCGAACCTTCCTTCTTTCGCCGTCTCGCGATTGGGGATTGGACTTGTTCCCGAAGGGCGTAGGTGCTTTGCATCTCTGACGGTAGAAGAGAATCTTCTCGCCTCAGCCCGACGGGGCGAATGGACTATTCAACAGGTATATGAATTGTTTCCACAATTAAAGGAAAAGCACAATCAACTCGCTCGGACACTTTCTGGTGGCGAACAGCAAATGCTTTCCATTGGACGCGCTCTGATGACTAATCCACGCCTACTTTTAATGGATGAAGCAACTGAGGGATTAGCCCCAATGGTGCGCAATGAAATTTGGAACGTGATCAGTACCCTAAAACGCCAATCTGATATGGCGATCCTTCTCATTGACAAACCCATTAAGGAAATAAAAACCCTGGCCGACTATTGTGTAATTATTGAACGCGGTCGTAATGTTTGGAGTGGACCCCCAATGGAGTTAACCGATGCTTTGACTAACCAGTACTTGGGAATTTAACAACCCTACTGATTGTCGAAATTGATGATAACTAAGCTGAAATTCTAATGCGTTTTAACTGGCATCCCAAAGCAAAAATCATAACGGCTGGTGGGGAAGCAAACTTCAATGACCTTCGCCTTCACCAAAAGTGTCACCATCAAGAATCATGTTCATTGTCGACAATACACTCCGTTAATGCGTGCAGTAGCACACCCAATACCCTGCTTGAATTGTTCAGTTCTTTGGATTTTAGTCCTCATTTTAGAATTGCCTCTAAGCAGTTTAATCAGCTCCAAACACCTCATTGCGATAGCTCCCAAATCGTACCTCATGTCACTGACCAACCCTGCTTTGTCGTTCCAAGTGGTGGCACAAGTGGTTATCCCAAACAAATCTTGCGTACCCACCAATCTTGGATTAAGAGTTTTACAATGAATACCCAACTCTGGCCGATTGCTGCCGATGAAAAATACGGCCTCCTCGGGGATATTACGCACTCAATCACCCTTTTTGGTGCCTTAGAGGGAATACATTTAGGAAAAGAAGTTTACTTGTTAAAACCATACCGACCAAAGACCCAACTTGAAATAATCCAACGGGCTGGAATCACCCTTCTTTATGCAACGCCTGTTCAACTTGGACTATTAACAAGAGTTTTTGACTCGAGTCATCTCTCTCCCATAACAAGTGTAAAAAGAATTATTGTTGGAGGGTCAAATCTATCTTCATTGATGCGAGAACAGCTATTAGACGTATTTCCTGAAGCCCAAATCATTGCGTTTTTTGGGTCAACTGAAGCAAGCTTTGTTGCGTTCACCTCTGAAGCCACACCTGAAGGTTCTGTTGGCACCGCTTATCCAGAGGTTCGTATAGATTGTGTTGAAACCAATGATGTCCCGGCAACTGTTGGCAAAACTGGCCGTATTCGCGTTCATTCACCCTTTGTTGGTCTAGGAACTGTCACTGAATTAGGATTTAAGCCTTTCAAGGGTGTCTGCTTTACTGGCGAGATTGGATTTTTTGATCAGCAATCTAATTTGTATATTAGTGGTCGAAGTGACCGCATGTTTACAACTTCAGATGTCAATATATTCCCAGAGGAAATTGAAACTTATTTTTTGCAAATTCCCAATATAGTCGGTGCTTATGTATATCCATTGGTAAATAGTATCCGTGGTCAATCAATTGAAGCATGCCTATTTGTAGGAAAAAACCGAATTGATGTCAGTCAGATTTTAAAGCAATGCCGCCAAGAATTAGGAAGTCATAAAACACCTAAGACCGTCCATGTTATGAATGGGTCACCACCTCTTCTTCCTTCAGGTAAGCCAAACTTAAACAAGATTCGGGCTCTAATTGGCAGGAATACACCTTGAGTTCTGAAGCTTTTATTTTAGCGGCATGCCGTTCGCCAATTGTCCCTATTCATGGGGCATTAAAAAATATCGACATTTTTTCGCTTGGTGCTTCAGTCGCTGATGAATGTATACGTCAGTCAGGAATACAAAAAAGTGATATCCACGAATTAATTCTCGCTAACGTGTTGGGCCCTGGTGGTAATCCGGCTCGGTCAATCAGCTTAAAACTGGCACTGAATGAATCCGTAGCAGGGATAACCATTGACCGCCAATGTGCCAGCGGCTTGGATGCATTGAATCTGGCGAAAATACTGATTCAAAGTGGTCATCAAGACGTTGTCCTTGCCGGGGGTGTTGAGAGCTACTCGCAAAAGCCAAAAGTCTATCTTCAAAACTGTGGAACATTTAGCAACAAACCGATGGATCAGGCTCCCTTTACCCCTTGGCCAGAACACGACCCTGACATGGCCACCACGGCCAATGCACTCGCTCAAAAAATTGGAATATCTCGCGATGAACAGGACTCTTGGGCTATTCGAAGTCATGCTCTTGCTAGGAAAAATTCTGAACAATTGCAGAATGAAATTGTCCCCGTGGCCCATCTGAACACACTCGCTGACCATTACACACGCAATCTGACTCAGGCGATTTGTCAAAGAGCCAAGCCGATTATAGGATCAATTACTCATGCAAATACTTCTGTATCTGCTGATGGAGCCGCATTCTTTGTTGTTGCCTCTCAACGCTTTATCATGAGCAGAGGACTCCACGGTGTTCGAGTTGTAAGGGGTGTTACAATTGGTCATGATGCAATGCTTCCAGGATTGGCAATCGTCCCGGCCATTCAATCAGTCCTGCATCTTGAAGGACTCGATATAAACAATCTCAATGCCATTGAGTTGATGGAAGCTTATGCGGCTCAAGCATTGGCCTGTATCAAGACACTCCGCCTTAATCACAATGTCATCAATAAAAAAGGTGGCTCCTTGGCAAGAGGTCATCCGATTGGAGCATCAGGGGCTGTCCTTGCGGTACGACTATTTCACGAACTCCAATCAAAGGGGGGTTACGGACTAGCTGCTATCCCCTCAGCCGGTGGGATTGGGACTGCCGTTATACTTGCACAATGATGACCATATTGACAGGTAACCATGGGAATCAAATTTTACGTGAGCTTCTGCTTAAATTCAGTGGAAAATTTATTAACTACTCAGGTAGTATCAGTGACAGATTAGTACAGCATCGTCGGTTGAACAAGGATCTTGTGGATGACTGGTATTTTAAGTGTCAGGAGCGGGGGCCTCGAAAGCAAACCTTGCGTGCTATCAGTTCATCCAGATTGGTTACCAAGACATCAAGTGCGTTCAACCCGCATTTGCGAGTTTTCTCTTACACCCTACGTCGAACAGCAAAATCTTGTGATCCGGCTTCGGTTCTAAAGCTCCCCGAGATCTTCTGCTTGAGTTTCAAAGGGCGTATATCTCGCTCAGCCAGATTATTGGTGGCGGGGACAAGCGGGTTATGGAGACACTGCAGAGTAGCCTCACAATAATGATAGAAACGGAGGGCCAAGTTATGTCCCGGTCGCCGGCGTTTGTGCCCGACCATTTTGGGACAAGGGATCAAGTTGGTTATGGGTGTAAGGTTCGTATTGCAATAAAATGTGCTACAAAAAAGACTTATTTTCGGCAATTTCGTGTGTTTCGAATTTATTTGTTCCAACCGTTGCACATTTTTTCTTTTAGGAAGTCAAAAACGTGCATAGTATGGCTAAGTTCAAGACCAGTTTACTGAAATTCAAGAGTCGGTTGACCGGACTTGCAAGGTCATAACTGTGACCCTAGTGGGGAGAATGGCATCGGAGTCAGGGATGGATTACATACCGGAATACGGTTTAGAGACATGATGCGGAAAAAGGGGCTGTCAGGAGGGCGATTGCGGATGGTTTCACGCTTCTAGGGTTGCCGAGAGGAGGGCTAAAGCCTTGCTTGCCAGACAATCTTCGCTTCTTCCTTGCAGACCGTCCTTAGATTCTGAATCATCTTCTTCTTAGGGTTTCGCCAGTTAGTCAGGTTAAGGGGCGGTTCGTATTCCTTGATGAGCCGTTTTTCTATGACTTGTACATCACTGTCCAACGGATATATAGCGCACTTCAGGTTCTGTCGCATCCATTTGCTCAAACGTGTTTCCCCTTCACTGCCAAAGCAGTAGTTCTTGTAGTTTGAGGGCGATCTGCCAGTCGAACGGGGTTCGGCATTCAGTTTCAATTCGGACTTAAGTATCGCGCCAAGGCTTCGTCTAGGAGAACTGAAGCCACTGCTTTTCATTTTGAAGTGATTGCGTCCGGCAAGATTGTCTGACCGCCCAATGTAGAGGAGTTCTTTTTGCTGTAGCACTACGTTAGGCAGGCACTGTGGTGTTTCGACAAAAATCGCATAAACGCCGTTATCCATGTGCATGGGAAGGTCATCGGAACATAAGCGATTCTCGAAGAAAAATTGGAATACGGTTCTTATGTCAGTCATGTTTTTCTATCCTTTGGTTAGGGTGTGATTCTATGATCGTAAGATTTTAGGTATCAGAGTCTGATACGGTTAATAAGTATACTAAAAGTGGTGAATTAAAAGACCATTTTGGGGAATCGTAAGAATTTAGGAAACATGAGGGAATATGCTGGAGGAAGCCGAAGCGCTTTACCATATATCTTCCCACAAAAATTATATTTTCTATCATCAAGCGATAGGAGTAATGGAAGTTCTGATGGCATTAAAATCAAGTGATGTAATTGGACTTGGAAATATCTCCCCAGTAAGAAGGAGTCAAACATCTTGTAGTGATGGAGCTCGTAATTGGTAAACCTCTCCAACTTCGGACTGATAGAAAGGCAAAAGCTTGTGCTCCGGCTTCGGTTTGAAAACTCCCCGAGATCTTCTGCTTAAGTTTCAAAGGGCATAGATCTCGCTCTGCCAGATTATTGGTGGCGGGGACAAGCGGGTTATGGAGACACCGCAGAGTGGCCTGACGATGATGATAGAAGCGGATGACCAAGTTTTGACCTAGTCGCCCCCAAACCTTTTGGGGCAAGGGGGCAAGTTGGCTATGGTCGTAAAGACCCTCTTTCACGATGCAGTCAAATCGTTTTTCTATCTCCTCTATGTCCTCGTTCAATAGAGGGGAACCCCTTTGGTCCAAACGGATGATGTCATAGAGCAGAGTGGTCATCGTCTTGGTTCATGTTTCGCCGCTCTTGACCAGATCCGTAAATGTTTGCACAAGATGAGCCAGACAATACGCATGGTGAACGTCGGGTTGATAACAACGATACGAAGGCCCATGGTCATGCACCGCCATATCGGTGGTATCCTCCATAACATTTCCACGGCTACGACCCAACCAGTAATTGCAGTGGATTTCGGTGCCGGCTCAATGTGGCTCCGTTATGACCCGGTTGCCCCCTGATTGATGAGCACTTGTAGACGGCTTAGCCGGGACCTTGCGTTTGCGTAAACTATCGCTGGACGGTGGCTTGCTACGGTTATGACTCGTCTTGTTGAGGCGATGCACTCCGTGAGGTGGGCCTTTAAAGCAGCATTCTTTACTAAAAAAAGGTCGTACGTTTCCGTAAGGTCAGTAACATGTTCCTGTGATTGGGTCAATCCAGCCTATAAAGCGGCTTTAGAAAGACGCTTCATGAATACTGAAAATTATAACTGCTCAACTTATATTTGACGATTGGAACAACTATAAAAATGGCAAACTACAATGTCAACAGGAATCTGAAAAATCAAAGGGTATTTAGACTACTTGAGTAGTTACAAAATTTTTCAAAAATTTTTTTATCTTTTTTATGTAAAATATGTTAGATTTATTTATATTGCTTATTCAGAGTTCAATTCCTCAAGGATTTATGAGGGCCATTAAGGGAGAATATGATGCTTGACTTTTCGCGACCAAACGATTTGTCGGCTTGCTGGATGCCATTCACAGCCAACAGGCAGTTTAAGAAATCACCCCGTATGCTTGTTGAAGCTGACGGAATGTATTACACTTCAGGAACAGGATCAAAAGTAATTGACTCAAGTTCTGGATTGTGGTGTGTAAACGCCGGGCACAAGAATCCCAAAATCGTTGAAGCGATTCAAAATCAAGTTTCCGAGCTTGATTATTGTCCATCATTTCAGATTGGTCATCCCAAGGTATTTGAGTTGGCTACCAAAGTCGTCGATCTAGCTCCTGTCGGAATTGACCATGTGATTTTTACAAATTCCGGATCGGAAGCGGTGGACAGTGCCCTTAAAATTGCCTTAGGTTATCATCGGGCAAAAGGACAAGGCGAGAGAACTCGGCTGATAGGCCGAGAAAGAGGTTATCATGGTGTCAACTTTGGGGGTATCTCGGTTGGCGGGATCGTTAATAACCGAAAAGTGTTTGGGTCATTGCTTACGGGTGTTGACCACCTTCGCCATACACACATGCTTGAAAAAAATGCTTTCTCAAAAGGTCAACCCGAACACGGATGTGAACTTGCGGAAGATTTAGAGAGACTATGTGCCCTCCATGGAGCCGAGACAATCGCCGCGGTTATCATTGAGCCAGTTGCTGGTTCTACTGGAGTACTTATTCCACCGAAAGGTTATCTTGAACGGATCCGAGAAATCTGTACCAAATATGGTATATTATTGATCTTTGATGAGGTGATTACAGGCTTTGGGCGCCTCGGTGAATCTTTTGCTTCAGTCTATTATGATATCACACCCGACATGATTACATGTGCTAAAGGATTAACCAATGGAATTATCCCCATGGGTGGAGTCCTTGTTTCCAAAGAAATTCATGATGCTTTTATGACGGGACCAGAATATCTGATTGAACTCTATCATGGGTATACCTATTCGGGAAATCCGGTGTCGTGTGCTGCCGGCCTTGCCACACTATCGGTTTATGCCGAGGAGGGTCTCTTTGAAAGAGCCAAAGAACTCAGCCCATATTGGGAAGAGCTCATCCACTCGTTCAAAGGTCTGCCGCATGTTATAGATATTCGTAATGAAGGTCTAGTTGGTGCTGTGGAATTAGAAGCAATCCCGGGCTCACCTGGCAAAAGAGGCTTTGAAGTTTTTGTTGAAGCCTTTAACCAAGGATTACTCGCTCGAGCGACCGGCGACATTATTGCAATGTCTCCACCACTCATTGCTGAAAAATCACATTTAGATGAAATCAGGACAATTCTTGAAAGCGTTCTTAAGAAAGCAAATTAACTCTCACTTTGATATGCGTGCTTGTTAAAATGCTTATGAGTGGGGTGAGATTCCTTGAAGAATTTGTAACTCAATAGTCTATGGGAGAGGTGTTGTTTAAATAGTGGAATTTTATTTTGACAGTTAAGCTGTTTTCGCTCATTGATGAGGTATACGCTTGGATGTAACCTTGGATAGCAAGCGAATTGAGTTTCCAGACAACCGGCTTTTGCTTGATCTGTGCGGTGTCTGCGACAGAAATCTTAATCAGATTGAAGAACACTTAGGCATTCAGATTGTGCCCAAAGGTAACTCCCTGATACTGTTTGGTCCACCCGAACAGATTGATCATGGACACAACGCCCTTACCTATCTCTATGACCGGATTGGAGAGGGACACCGGATGGATGATATCAGTCTGGAAGAAGCAATGGTCACCAGCTCCAATAAACCCAATAGATCACTAGAAAAAAGTGATACTGAGATGTTTCACTCTCATTTGGAAATTGTCACTCGTAGGCGGGTCATTAAACCAAAATCTCTTTCGCAAGAAAACTACGTTAAAACTCTCTTTCGCAAGAAAATTGCCTTTGGCATCGGCCCCGCTGGAACTGGCAAAACTTACCTTGCAGTGGCAGTCGCGGTGGCAAGTTTATTGAATAAGGAGGTTGACCGGATAGTTTTAACTCGACCGGCCGTTGAAGCTGGTGAACGACTAGGTTTTTTACCCGGTGACCTCAGAGACAAAATTGACCCCTTTATGCAACCGCTCTATGATGCTTTAAATGAATTCCTACCCAGTAAGATGGTCAGTCATTATCTAGATGAAAACAAAATTGAAATCGCTCCTCTTGCCTTCATGCGTGGTCGTACTCTGACGCGGTGCTTTATTATCTTGGATGAAGCTCAAAATACAACGAACATGCAGATGTTAATGTTACTCACTCGGCTAGGTATTGGTTCCCGTATGGCCATTGCCGGTGACATCTCGCAGATTGACTTTGTCAAAAAACAGGAATCGGGATTACTTCATGCCCGCAAAATCCTGCAAGGAATTAATGGAATTTCATTTTCTGAATTAACATCTAAAGATGTTATGCGAAGTAAGATTGTATCGGATATTATTGATGCATACGCTCAGCAAAAACAATAAGCATCACGTGGAGTTAAATATTGCCGACCAGAAATGGGTTCTTCTTGATGAGTTTGATGAACTTGCGAGGCGTTCGATCAATATGACGCTTGAATGTTTTGACACTGAATTTCCTTCATCCGAGACACATATCTTGGCAACCAATGATACTCAAATGGCTCGTTTAAATGGACAATACCGAAATACAAATGTTACAACGAATGTATTGTCATGGCCTGTTAACCAGTCGACCTACCCCGATCACCCAGAAGGTAACACTTCCTGGAAATTTTTAGGTGATATTGCAGTTGCTTTTGACTTTTGTCAAAATGAAGCCAAATTAAAGGGCGTGCGGTTTGATCATCATATTACACATCTACTTGTCCATGGGTGTTTACATCTTCTTGGTTTTGACCATATTGATGATGATGCTAGGCAAATGGAACAATTGGAGATTAAAATTCTGACAAAGCTTGGTATCAACAATCCCTACTAAAATTTTTTGCATTAGTCCATAAAGGAATATAATACTCACACTCATGAAGACCTCATCAAATGACTCGCCGACTATAAAGCATAGGAGGATTAAGTCAAGAAAAATTGACCCTGGAAGTTCCAGCGGGTTTAGGAAGATTTTTAATTTGTTCAGCTCTCAAGCACCCATGCAAGAAGAAAAAATTGCCGATGAAGATGATGATGTGCCATTACCTGACGAAATTGCTTCTTCGCCAAATAATTCTACAACATCTGTTCCAACAGTTGAGGATGTTGCGGTTCCCAAAGCCGAAGTTGTGGCCGTTCCAAATACGATAACACTTCATGAGTTAGTTAAGGTCTTTAAGGAAAGCGAACGAACTCGTATTCCCGTTTTTGAAGGGACTCTCGATCACCCTTTGGGGTTTGTTCATCTGAAAGATATCGCAATCAAATACGGCTTTAATGGTCGGCATAACAACTTCAACATCAATAAAGAGCTCCGCGACCTATTATTTACACCGCCTTCACAACCAATAGATGTATTGAGGGAAGACATGCAGGAAAAGCGTTGCCATATGGCTCTCGTGATAGATGAATATGGCGGTGTTGATGGACTCGTTACCATCGAAGATTTATTGGAACATTACTTTGGCGAAATTATTGACGAACATGATACACAAGAAGAAAATGCTCAAGAAATAATCAAAATTAATGATACTGAGTATGAGTGCTCGGCAAAAATTGAGCTTGAAGAGCTGCGAAAAGTCACCGGTTTGAATCTAACTCTTGAACATGATGAGGATGAAATTGATACTCTTGGAGGGTGGGTTACTACAAAACTCAACAGAATTCCTGAGCCCGGCGAAACATTTAATTTTGATGAGCTTGGGCTTTGCGTTGAAGTAAAGAAAGGCACCGCTCGAAAAATGGACTTGTTATTACTCAAGGATTTAAATTTACAGACCGAAGAGTTGAATTCGTCATCAACCTAGGCAATACTCCTTTATCAGAAACATACCCCTGAGCTGATATTTCCTTCCAAACTTGCCTCGTTTTGGGTCTCCAACCGGTTGGTCATGCTGCGGAGGAGTTGCACGAGTTATTATTTCCTGTGGTTTTGCAAACTATGGGCAATTTCGCTGCCTGGTTGAGCTAGATCATGGGGCAATCTGTTCTGCTCATCCCTGATGTTGGAGTCAGATCCTTGTTCCAGCAAGATATTGTCAATAACGGGCCAGTCATCCTCTACGGCAATATGCAGGGGTGCTCGCCTCCATGCATCAACTCCATTGACGGCAAGGTTATCATTGATACAAGAGGTGAGATTCTGTTCGCTCCCGGAATAGGTCGAGACATGCAGGAGGGAACCGGTCTTGGTCACAGCAATGGATTGCAGGGAGGGTATCGGACAGCGATAAAGCCCTAGGTGAGGGGAACCATGCGGGTAGATAAATCCATTACGCAGCAGCACCTCAAAGATGATTTGCCTATCCTTGGCCGGCCCTTGGATAACAATTGTGGAGCCTTCTCCTAGAGCACTGGAGATTGATGACTTAGCTGCCTGAGCTCTATCAAGACTTAATTCGTTGATGTAGTCCCGAAGATCATCACGACCGGCAAAAATGGATTGAGAGAGTGATCTTCAGACGGGAGAAACTGGTACATGAATTCGGAATGGAAAGTATTGGCTATAGCAGGAACTCCCTAGCAGGGATATGAGAATATAGAATATTATTGGAAATCAGAAAGAGTCGAATACCAATTTACTAATTCCTCATGGGACTATCGTTTACTACGATTGATGTTTGAAAATAGAGTTAAACTCTCACGATTTCCAACAATTTTTCAAATGCAAACAATGAACCTCTACTACCTCTTGCAGGAGATACCTCACGCAAAAGCCCTTCTTCTAGTAGGGCTTTAGTAATCCTTGGAGCAACGTGCCTTGGAATACCAGCTTTAATAAGATTTTTGTTTCTAAATATAGGTCGTTCAAAAATATAATCTTGTACACTAGTATGCCAACTTGATCTCGTAATATTCCTGAATGGTTCTTTCATTTCTATATACAGGGATTGTATTTTCTGTGCAATTTCGAGATTTCGCTCAGCTTGGACGGCAATCGCCTCTAGAAAAAACTCTGTCCACTCAACCCATTTGTTATCGCTAGAAACTGAGCGCATTAAATCGCAATATTGCACTTTGTTTTCTTCAAAATAGGCACTCATGTTGAAATACGGCTTATGAATTAGTTTATATTTCCATAGAAGCAAAGTAATAAGGAGGCGACCAATACGTCCATTGCCGTCTTCAAATGGATGTAATGCTTCAAATTCAACATGAATTAATGCTACTTTGAGGAGTGGAAGCGTTTCATCGTTTTCACTATAGTCAAACAGTTTTTCCATTGATGATTTCAGCTGGGAAGGATTTATTGGTGTGTAATGGATGACCTTTCTGAAATTATCTCCAATGTAGTTTTGCAGCATTTTGTATTCCCCAGGTCTTTTTTTAGCCTCTCTTGGTGAATGAAGCAGAATCCTATGTGCATTCTTTATAAGCACTTCGTTGATTGTACGACCTTGGGAAATAGCATCTTGTACATACCTCAGAATCTGAGTAAATTGATGTACCTCCCTAACTTTTTCTCGCCCTTGTGATGTATTCGTTATATTAGTCTCATGTGTGGTGTCAGCATCAAAAGCCATAACTTCATCCACTGTTGAAAATATACCCTCTAGTCGTGAGGTAATTACTGCTTCACTATGTTTAAGAGGCGCTAAGAGTAAATCGCAGTTCGGCAAATTAAGTAATGTTTGATCATAGCGAGACAGAGCATCCGCTGCACGAAGCAGAGTTTTCAATAAAGAATTGAGATTTAATTCAGCGGGTGGAAATTTGCCGTAGTGATATACTACCGCATTGCTAACATCATATCCTTTAATCGGATTGTTCATTATTATATTCCCAACAAATCAAGCAATCTTATTCTCTGAAAGATTTGTTTGTCTTTTATTTATCCCCTCTTGTGAAACAAATCCTTATATGTCACTCTCATGCAACACAAATCCCTTTGTGACACATAATTCACCCTTCATGTTCAACAATTCCTTTTGTACTACTCCCATGTATCACAAATCCCTTTGTGGCACATAATTCACCCTTCATGTTCAACAATTCCTTTTGTACTACTCCCATGTATCACAAATCCCTTTGTGGCACATAATTCACCCTTCGTGTTCAACAATTCCTTTTGTGCTACTCCCATGTGTCACAAACCCCTTTGCGGCACATAATTCACCCTTCGTGTTCAACAATTCCTTTTGTGCTACTCCCATGTGTCACAAATCCCTTTGTGGCACATAATTCACCCTTCATGTTCAACAATTCCTTTTGTGCTACTCCCATGTATCACAAATCCCTTTGTGGCACATAATTCACCCTTCGTGGTCAACAATCCCTTTTGCGCTACTCCCATGTGTCACAAACCCCTTTGCGGAGCATAATTCACCCTTCGTGTTCAACAATCCCTTTTGCGCTACTCCCATGTGCCACAAACCCCTTTGCGGAGCATAATTCACCCTTCATGTTCAACAATCCCTTTTGTACTACTCCCATGTATCACAAATCCCTTTGTGGCACATAATTCACCCTTCGTGTTCAACAATTCCTTTTGTGCTACTCCCATGTGGCACAAACCCCTTTTCGGAGCATAATTCACCCTTCATGGTCAACAATTCCTTTTGTGCTACTCCCATGTGTCACAAATCCCTTTGTGGCACATAATTCACCCTTCGTGGTCAACAATTCCTTTTGTGCTACTCCCATGTGTCACAAACCTCTTTGCGGAGCATAATTCACCCTTCATGTTCAACAATTCCTTTTGTGCTACTCCCTTGTGTCACAAACCCCTTTGCGGAGCATAATTCACCCTTCGTGTTCAACAATTCCTTTTGCACTACTCCCATGTGTCACAAATCCCTTTGCGGCACATAATTCACCCTTCATGTTCAACAATTCTCACCTTGACCATTTAATTCTACGGCCGAAATGCAGTAAAGGAAGTGAAAATTGATACCTACTTCCTATATTGACCCTTATTAATTTAATGAACTCATCCTAACCTGATACAGGGAAATTTTCATGTTGGCTGGTGCTAGACAAAATTGACTTTAACTGCACTCTTAAAACATTGTCGAATTAATAGGCATATTCACTATTTTTTAATTTTTATTGCCGGTGCGGTTGCCGCATGCGGGCAAGAACCCTTTGCCTTCCCCGTTTTGACGATAATTGGTATCGCTGTTTCATTTTATTTTTATGGTCTGGCTAATTCATTTAAATCTGGTTTCTTAGTTGGTTTTATATTTGGCTTAGGATACGGCCTTGTTCATTTTCATTGGATTGTCAATCCATTTTGGATTGAGCCCGAAAAAACTGGCTGGATTGCACCATTTGCGCTTATCACTATGGTGTCTGGATTCGCCCTATTCTGGGCAGTCGCATTTAGTCTTCCGTTCCTGTTTAAAACATCTCAATCAATCAGATATTGGCTTCTCGCGATATCATGGATGAGTACCGAAATCCTCCGAGAATACATCTTCACGGGTTTTCCGTGGGGATTATTAGGATATATCTGGATTGACACACCGGTTGCTCAATTGGCGTCTTTGATTGGGGTACATGGGCTGTCTTCACTGACTGTAATATCAATCATCATCCCCTTTGCATTAAGATTGAAGTGGCTTGGGTTTGGAATCTCTCTCATTTTATTGGGACTTGCCTGGGGTTATGGCTCAATTCGGTTAACGAATGGAAACAATTTACCTCTAGGCGATACCACTGTGCGTATAATCCAGCCAAATGTTCCTCAGAGAGAAAAGTGGGACCCACTTAAATTTGATCTATACCTCAATCACATTGTTGAGTTAAGCAATTCAGCTTCCAATGAAACCATTGATCTGGTGATCTGGCCTGAAACCGCTCTCACCATTTTTGCTGACCCGCAAGATTACAAAAACCTTTCATACTGGCTAGAATCGAAACCATTGGTACTAGGTCTTCGGCGAATTGCGATTGACAAAATGTATAATAGCATTGGGTATATCTCCTCTGATGGAGTGATGCAACAGGTTTATGATAAGCAATACCTCGTTCCCTTTGGCGAATTCATACCTTTGGAAAGCGTCCTTAAGTTTTTGACATTTTCACCCCTTGCAAACAATGAGATTTGGGATTTTAGCCCTGGGGTAGGCTCCCAGTTTATTAACCTTCCCGAATTCGGTCTGTTTCGAACCCTCATTTGCTATGAAGCTATCTTCCCGCACCTCGTTAGAACCCAAGAGCGCCCCATAGCTTTGCTCCAAATTACCAATGATGCATGGATTGGAAAATTTGCTGGACCCCTACAACACTACGCGATGGCTAGACTCAGGACAATTGAACTCGGCCTACCTCTCTTGAGAAGTTCTAATCCAGGGGTCTCCGCTTTTGTTGACAGCTATGGGCAGGAAATTGCAACTGTTCCATTAAACCAATTTGGATTTATCGACTCTAAAATGCCGCTATCACTCAACCCAACGGTTTACAGCCGAGCGGGTGATTGGCCGCTCATTATTTTTCTTCTCGTATCTTTAATCTTAATTTTGGTTCATATAAAACGGCAGAAGCACACACAACCAATTGATTAATAGGTATTCAATTGAGTAATCTTGATATTAAGGGAGATACTGTCCACTCAATAGCGAATTAATTGTACTCAAACTCCTTGCAATAAAGGGTATTTAGCGACATTAATGATGAGAGTTCAGTAATATGCCAAAATGGTACCTTCAGCCGACCTAGACAATTAATGATGATAATGTCTTAAAAAATTTAGGTGATTTCGGCAAAGAATAAAAAATTAAGACTTCTTCTAAGAGCCTTAAATCCATAAACATATTGTTCTAAATCGTCATAGAATTATTTTATTATGTCTTATGTATTATGGTTTTGTGCAACCCAATTATTAAGTTAAGGGCTTGCGATTATGGAGGAAATTTCTAACAAGAAAGTAGATTATGACAATTATTAATGGCCTCTTTACTTCTGAATCTGTTTCCAGTGGGCATCCTGATAAGATTTGTGATCAAATTTCGGATAGTGTCCTTGACGCATTTCTTTCTGAAGCCCCTGAAGCAAGAGTGGCATGCGAAACACTTGCCTCAAAAAATACGATTATCCTTGCGGGTGAATACCGCGGTCCGAAAAATATCTTTGATTCTCTTGAGGATGTCGTTAGGTCATGCGTTCGCGATATTGGTTTTCAGCAAGAAGATTTTCATTGGGAAACTTTAGATTTTAAAAATCTCTTACATGGTCAGTCAACCGATATTGCCCAAGGTGTTGATGCCACAAAAAACAAGGATGAAGGTGCTGGTGACCAAGGATTGATGTTTGGATATGCGATTGATGAGGCTCCCGAATGCATGCCAGCAACGCTTTACTACTCGCATCGTATTTTACAGCAATTGGAACATCACCGCAAGCTGGGCACTATGGGAGCTGATAATCTTCTCCCTGACGCTAAATCACAAGTCACACTTGAATATTCCGATGGCAAACCAATCAATCTAAAGCGCATTGTGGTTTCCTCTCAGCATACGAGCAAACTGTCTAATTCTGACCAAGTCAAAGAAGTTATTCTTCCAATCGCCAAACAAGTTCTACCTGAACATTGGGTTGCCACCCTTCCTGAGAACGAATGGCTCATCAATCCAACTGGTCTATTCTTGAAAGGAGGCCCCGCCGCTGACTGTGGTCTGACTGGACGCAAAATCATTGTTGATACCTATGGTGGTGCGGCACCTCACGGAGGAGGTGCATTTTCCGGTAAGGATCCAACCAAAGTGGACCGCTCTGGGGCTTATGCAGCTCGCTATTTAGCTAAAAATGTGGTTGCCGCTGGTCTCGCTAGTAAATGCCTCATTCAATTATCATACGCCATTGGTAAACCTGACCCGACATCATTCTATATTGATACCTTTAGCACAGCCAAAGTAGATCATTCCCGACTATATTCTTACCTCTGGGAATTGATTAATGACCATATGAGGGGATTAACTCCACGGGGTATTCGTGAACATTTGCAACTGAATTCTCCGATTTACAAACCGACAGCAACGTATGGTCACTTCGGTAGAATACCGGGAGATAATGGCGAATTTACATGGGAAAAACTTGACCTCGTTGATGATCTCAAGTCACTTTTGTAACCCTCCGACTAACATTCCAGATACAATGGTCATGACATTTGGGTACTAACCCAAGGTTAACTCCCCTTAACTGATTGAATATATTGCAGAATTACCTTTAGAATGGAGCATTCACCAACCAAACCTCGAAATATCTATGTCAAACGCGTTGGACGAAAACTCCGCAAAGCTCAACAATCATATCTGGAACATAACCTCCCAGTTTACGATTTACTCCAGTATTTAACTCATACCCCGGAAGGACAACGGATTGATCTACAAGGCTACTTTAAGCAATTGGAGCCTATTTGGTTGGAAATAGGTTTTGGGTCGGGAGAACATTTAATCCATCAGGCCAAATTAAACCCTAATGGTGGCTTGATTGGATGTGAAGTTTTTCTCAACGGAGTCGCATCACTGCTCGGAAAATTGCAGAATAAACGATTCTCCAACATCGGGCTATTCACTCATGATGTTCGAGATTTATTTGATTTGCTTCCAGACAGATCTATGAGTCGAGTATTTCTATTATATCCTGACCCCTGGCCTAAAAAGAGGCATTACCGCCGTCGTTTTGTCAATCCCGATTTTTTAAATCCACTCGCTCGGATTATGACAAAGGGTGCTGAATTAAGAATCGCCACTGACATTCCTGACTACTGTCGTCAAGCAATTGAGGAACTCAATAAACATCCTCAATTTAATTGGCCGGTTGAGTCCATGAGTGACTGGCAGCAATCATGGTCAGACTGGTATTCCACCCGCTATGAACAAAAGGCTATTCGTGAGGGGCGAAAACCCATATACATGACTTTTATTAGAATCTGATAGCAAATTTTAGAGTTGACCACCCTCTTGGACCTTAGCTCCGCAGAAGTTCATTGATCTAACGAATTCTGGAAAACTTGTCGCAATAGCTGAACCATCATCAACTTTAACTGGTTTGCGGGCGGCTAATCCAAGACATAGAAAGCTCATTGCTATCCGATGGTCATAATAACTTCGGCAAGTACAATCCCCGGAAATTGATCCTGGGCCTTGACCATGAACAGTAAAACCATCCTCAAACTCTGTCGTTTCAACCCCACATTCCTCTAAACCCTTGACCATTGCATGAATACGGTCCGTTTCTTTAATTCGCATTTCTTTAATCCCACGCATAACGGTATCTCCATTCGCAATTGAGGCAACAGCAGCGAGAATAGGATATTCATCAATCATTGTGGGTGCTCTCTCAGGGGGAACAGTGATTCCTTGTAAACTTGAATACCTTACTGTTAGATTTGCGACGGGTTCTCCTGATTGTTCAGGTAATTCTTCAATATCAATCTGAGCACCCATTTCAACAAGAGTTTTAAATACCCCCGTTCGAGTTGGGTTCATTCCAACGTTCTTAACAGTGATTGTGCTGTTTTCAGCCAACAATCCCGCGGCGATTAAAAAAGCTGCCGATGATGGGTCGCCCGGCACAACTACTTTTTGGGGCTGCAACTCAGCATAGCCATTGAGGGTAATTTTTTTTGCGCCTCTCTGGTTTTCAATTGTTAATTCAGCACCAAACGCTTTGAGCATTCGTTCGGTATGATCTCTGGTAGAACTTTCTTCAATCACTTCTGTTTGCCCCGGAGTATTCAACCCAGCCAACAATATTGCCGATTTTACTTGCGCTGAGGGAACTGGCAGGCGGTAAGAAATCGGTATCGGATCATGAGTGCCGATCACTGTCATCGGAAGTTGGTCGGATTCACGGCCGTGAATTTTGGTGCCAAACTGTCTGATCGGTTCTGTCACACGACCCATTGGACGTGACCTAAGTGAGCTATCGCCAGTGAATGTGACTGTAATTGGGGTTGTTGCTACAGCACCAATGAGTAACCTAACTCCTGTACCTGCATTGCCACAATCAATAACATTATCGGGCTGAAAATATCCCCCTGTTCCGACACCTTGGACAACATAGTGACCCGGAGCAATTCGTTTTACTGAAGCTCCGAGTTTTTGAACAGCACCAATGGTAGCCTTGACATCTTCTCCTTCGAGTAATCCGGTGATAATTGTTTTGCCAATCGTGAGCGAACCAAGGATAATGGCTCGATGCGAAATAGATTTATCCCCGCTGATTACCAAAGTACCCTTGAGATTATTTATCGGATAGGAGATAAGAGTTTGATTATATTGGGTATTCATAAATTTGATTTATTGGAATTTTTCTACAATTGAAACGGTTAACTATTATCAATCAATTAATGATTGGATAGTAGATTTGCATTATGATTAACTTAATTCTAAATTAATTTGAACTCTAATACTCATCGTGTTGCGTCGTTCTTTCGTTGTTGCCATTGATGGCCCGGCTGGTTCTGGTAAGGGCACCATAGGCAAAGCTCTCGCCAAACATTTTGGTTGGAAATTTCTAGATACTGGACTTTTGTATCGCGCCGTCGCCCAAAAAATCATCAGTTTCCAAGGGAGTTGGTGTGAAGATGAGGCTATAAGAGTTGCCATGAATCTCAGTGAGAGTGAACTTGACCACCCTGATCTAAGAACCCCTGAAGTATCCAAACTAGCCTCAAAGGTTGCAGCTATTCAAGAGGTCAGAGAGGCTCTTCTGGACTGGCAAAGAGATTTCGTCTTTGATTGTGACGGAGCCGTTCTTGATGGCCGCGACATTGCTTCAGTTGTTGTTCCTGATGCTGAAGTAAAACTTTTTCTTACAGCTTCCCCAGAAAAGAGAGCGGAAAGGCGGCATCGCGAGTTAGTTGCTCAAGGTAAGACCGTTGAATTAAATCATGTCCTTGACGAACTTATACTGCGTGATCAAAGGGATATTACACGATTAAGTTCACCGCTAGTGAAGACCAAAGATGCCATAAAAATTGATACCACGACGAAATCTATCCAAGAATCCTTGGCGGTAGCAATAAATATGGTTGAAAAAAGGCTAAAAGGTTCCTAGTTATCCGAATCCATCGGCTTTCAAGCCAGTTCAATTGTTTACAGACCTGTAGAATCAACTACATGGCCAGAAAAAATTATGTGTAGGAGCGTTATTGCGTGCAAGAGATTATTGAAGAAAAACATGATGTACCTGAGTATTTTACTCCCAAACATCTGGCGGAGCACTTCGGCAAACAAGATAAGTTTATTCGTGACATCTTGAGAAAGAACGACATACGGGTTGGTCAAGGTGCACGACATAAGTGGAGCCAAGAGGAATATGAGGAACATTTAAAATTGATTGAATCTCATATCAATACTCCCGAAATTTCCGAAGATTCCGAAGATTTTGATACCCTCTTAGAAGAGTATCTTTCAGATATTCCATCCACTGGCAGTGTTGTGAAGGGGACGGTCACGGCTATTGAGTCGGGGCAGGTTATCATTGACATAGGCTCAAAAGCTCCTGGTCATATTGATATCAAAGAGTTTACTGGTCATAGTAATTTGGAGACTGTCAACGTTGGCGATGAGGTTGATGTCTTTTATGAAAGTATCGAAAATAATAGCGGATTGGTTTCGATTTCCCGGGAAAAAGCCCGCCGAGAAGAGGCCTGGAAAGTTCTCACCAAAGCCCATGATTCTAACGAAAAAGTCACCGGTAGTATTTTCAGTCGCGTGAAAGGTGGTTTTACCGTTGATTTAGAAGGTGCGACGGCTTTTTTGCCTGGATCACAAGTGAGTACTCGCCCGCTTCGAGATGTTGAAGAACTCATGGGAACCCCCATTGAATTCGTCATTTTAAAAATGGATCGCTCAAAGAACAACATCGTTGTTTCACGACGAGCCATTTTGGAAGAGAAAAATGCCGAACTCAGGGCGGAGGTTATTGGACGCCTGAATGAAGGAGACATCGTTGAAGGAGTAGTTAAAAACGTTACTGATTACGGAGCATTTGTTGACCTTGGCGGTGTCGACGGACTATTGCACATTACCGATATATCTTGGCGCCGAATTAAACACCCTAGTGATGTCGTTACCATTGGTGAAAGCATCAAAGTTCGCGTGATTAAAATCAATAAGGAAACCATGCGGATTTCCCTCGGAATTAAACAGCTTCGTGAGGATCCCTGGTCCACAGTTGATAAAAACTATCCACCGAAATCTAAACACATGGGACAAGTCACTAACATTACCGATTACGGTGCTTTTGTTGAGCTTGAAGCAGGAATTGAGGGTCTGATCCACATATCCGAGATGTCTTGGACCAAGAAAAACATCCACCCATCCAAACTCCTTTCAACGTCCCAGGAGATTGAAGTGATGGTCCTCAATATAGAGAAAGAAAAGCGGCGAATATCCCTCGGAATTAAACAAACACAGTTGAATCCTTGGGAGCAATTTGCCAATAAATACCAACGTGGTTCAAAAATTCACGGGTCTATTCGCAACAAAACCGAATTTGGCCTTTTTGTTGGGCTTGAGTTTGAAATTGATGGCATGGTTCATATTACTGACTTAAGTTGGGATCGCCCAGGAAACGAAGTCATTACCGAGTATCATGTTGGCGATGAAGTTGATGTTGTCGTGAGCGAAATCAACATTGATAAAGAGCGCGTTGCTCTTTCGGTTAAGGACTTGGAAGCGGACCCGTTTCTTGAGGCTTCAAGTGGTTTATCCAGAGGTAAAATTGTCAATGTAACCGTATCAGATATTCGTGATCACTCGATTGAGGTCAAATACAAGGGAATCACCTCTTCAATTAAAGCGAGTGAATTAGCTAATGAGACGGATGAACAAAGAGTTGATCGTTTTGGTATCGGCGATGAAATTGAAGTCATGGTCACTCGCATTGATACTCCCCATCGGCGGATTAACTTCTCAATTCGTCAACTTGAAGCCAAAGAGGCTAAGGATAACCTTGCCAAGTATGGTACAAGCAGCTCCAATGATGTACTTGGGGATATTATTGGCGAAGCACTCGAATCCAATCAAACCGAACAATGAGGCATATTCCACCAGTTTGAGCACAGATTTTGCAGTGCCTTCTCGCAATCAAATAATGCAGATGACTGAGTGGATCAGTTATATAGGAGGGTAGAGCTATCCTTTAGGTAACTCAACTCCTTAAAACCGCTTTGTGAAACGGAGTTTTTTTGGTATGATTGATATCAGTTTTACTCTTTGTAAAAATGAGTATGATTGATAAACGGATTATCTTTTTTAACATGTTGAATTTAAGTCTATGAAGCGATCTGATCTCATTCACAATCTTTCCAAGGAGTTTCAACCTCTTACAAAAAAGGAAACTCAGGCCTTCATTGAAAGCGTATTTGATGAAATCGGTAATGCGTTAGCTGAGGGAAAGACAGTTAAGTTCAATACTTATCTTCACCTTTCGACAAAATCTCTGAAATTTCTAAAACGACGCAATCCGAAAACCGGTGAAGACATTTATTTGACTGACCGAAAGGTGGTCAGTTTTAAGCCGGGGTTAAGTATGAAACAGGCTTTGAACAAATTTAACCAATAGTTGGCCGTTAACGGTGCGTATAGTCAAGATTATATTTCTCATTATTCTTGGAGTACTCTTGTGCTTCTTGGCCTTAGCCAACCGCGAACTGATTACCTTAAGGATCGTTCCTGATGTCTTGCACCCCCTGTTGCCTTTACCCGCATTGCAAATGCCTACATTTGTTGCGCTTTTCGGTGGCATCTTAATTGGTCTTTTTGTCGGCTTTATTTGGGAGTGGTTGCGTGAGTATCAGCACCGCTCAATTGCTCAAAAAGAAAAGAAAAAACGCCAAATCCTAGAAAAAGAAATTTCTAATCTAAAGAATCCCCTCGTCAATCAAGATGAAATCCTGGAAATTCTTGACGATGGTTCCTCTACCAAATGACCACCGCTGTTAAAGTAAAAATTTGTGGCCTGAGACGTGCTTGTGAAGTCCAAGCTGCGCAGAATGCCGGTGCCGATTATGTTGGTTTTGTCTTTTACCCACCCTCCCATAGACACTTAACAATCGCAGCGGCTCGGCACCTTGTAGAACAGGTTGAAATTAAAACGCAGACAGTTGCCTTAAGCGTTGATTCATCCAACGCCGAATTAGAGAAAATAATTGTGTCTATTCAGCCAGACTGGCTTCAACTCCATGGGAGTGAAACTCCCACTCGTGTCGCTGAAATCAAATCCACCTTTGCATTACCTGTGATCAAAGCGTGTGGAATTAAAACAAAAACCGATGTGTATCGGCTCAATGAATATTTTGATGTTGCCAACCAACTATTGATTGACGCCAAACCAATTGATAGGCAAGAAGGCCTTCCGGGGGGAAATGGGGTTGCCTTTGACTGGCAATTAATTGCCGGTTATGATTGGAAACTCCCTTGGCTACTTGCCGGTGGTTTGAATGCACAAAATGTAAGAGAAGCAATAAAACTGACTGCTGCAAAACAGGTTGATGTATCGTCCGGGGTTGAGACGAGTACTGGACAGAAGTCAGTTAATGCTATCACCGAGTTTATTTTGGCCGCGAAAGGAAATATTAATGTCACACCCGTCTAATTCCTATTACACTGTGCCCGATGAAAAGGGATGTTTTGGTGAGTTTGGTGGACGGTTTGTTCCCGAAACTCTCATGCCACTCATCCTTAAATTGGAAGAAGAATATCAAAAAGCCAAAACAGATCAGTCCTTTTGGGAACAAATGGATTACCTTTGGAAACATTATGTTGGCCGACCTTCTCCCATGTATTTTGCCGAACGGCTCACCCAACATCTAGGGGGTGCCAAGATCTACATGAAGCGAGATGAATTGAATCATACCGGGGCTCACAAAATCAATAATGTGTTAGGCCAGATCCTATTAGCAAGACGTATGGGCAAAACGCGCATTATTGCCGAAACTGGCGCGGGACAACATGGTGTGGCAACGGCGACTGTCTGCGCTCGTTTTGGCTTGCCATGTATCGTTTATATGGGGACTCATGACGTTAGTCGCCAAGCACCGAATGTCTTTCGCATGAAGCTTCTTGGTGCTGAAGTTGTTCCTGTTACATCAGGCCGAGGGACACTCAAGGATGCTATGAATGATGCCCTTCGTGATTGGGTAACCAATGTTGATAATACCTTTTATTGTATCGGCACAGTGGCTGGACCGCATCCGTATCCCGAAATGGTTCGTGATTTTCAATCCATCATCGGTAAGGAAGCAAAACAACAAATGCTGGAAATGGAAGGGCGATTACCTGATACCATCATCGCTTCCATTGGCGGGGGTTCTAATGCAATGGGATTGTTTTACCCATTCCTTGATGATCGTGATGTTAATATCATAGGCGTTGAAGCCGGGGGGAAAGGTGTTGACGACCGTATGCAACATTGTGCATCGCTTACAGGGGGTAGAGCAGGCGTTTTGCACGGCAATCGAACTTATCTACTCCAAGATGATGATGGCCAAATATTAGAAGGCTTTTCAATTTCGGCTGGGCTTGATTATCCTGGGATAGGCCCAGAACACTCATGGTTACATGAAACCAAACGGGCTGAATATGTATCGATTACAGACCAAGAAGCATTGGCCGCGTTTCAAAAGTGTTGCGAGTTTGAGGGAATTATTCCAGCTTTAGAGCCAAGTCACGCTTTGGCTCATGTGTTTAAGTTAGCTCCGAACCTGCCAGCGGACCACATTATTTGCATGAATATGTGCGGTCGCGGGGATAAGGACATTTTTACAGTTGCCCAAGCACTTGGCATCACAATGGCGACAACCGATTGAGAGTACCTATTTCGCACCCCTATTTTGATAGCACCCAATAAACGCCTATAAAGCATGGTTTGTGGATTTGAACCATACTAATTGATATCTATTGCAAATCGCTTTAAAATATCAAGAGGAACATCCTCTTCAGCCCGTTTGTTGGTCGCTCTCAATATGACCTTCGGAGCTTTCCCGGCCCTATAAGCTTCCATAAATCGAGGGGCACATAAACACCATCTGTCGCCCGCTTGCAAACCTTTAAATCCATACTCAGGCCGCGGCGTCGATAAATCATTCCCTGATTGCTTTGAAAAGGCAAGAAATTCATCGGTCATTAGTGCACAAACGGTATGACTGCCATAATCATCAGCTGAAGTATCACAACACCCGGTACGAAAGAAACCTGTCAGTGGCTTTTCCGAACAGGTCTCAAGCGGCTCATTAAGACAATTCGTTTGCTTTGAAACTGCTTTCATAATAGTGCCATATATTCCTTCAATGGCCGTTAATGTTCATTCTTAAATAAGCGACTCAATTTAGCAAACACGTTCATTGATGGTTTGGCTTCTTGGGCGGGTGACTGGGTCGTATCTGCAACTTTCTTGGTGACCTTTCCAAACGCGTCAATAGTCAGGTTGTGATTGACCAGATTGAGAAAATCCGCTATATTATGATCTAATAAACTTGGCAAGCCATCAGATACCCCATCTAAAATGTTACTGAGCCATCCATCTCTATCGTCTTTACTAAAATTACCCAGCACATAATTGTGGACGTGACTTTTATCACTCGGACGTCCGACACCAAGGCGAATTCGCATGAATTCTGCGCCAATGTGCTGAGTGATTGATTTTAATCCATTATGTCCTGCGTTTCCACCACCCACTTTAATTTTGACTTTTTTGGGCAGCAAATCAATTTCGTCATGAAACACAACGATATGGGCCGGGGTGAGTTGATAATATCTCATTGCCTCGCCAACTGATTGACCCGATAGGTTCATGTACGTTTGCGGCTTCAACAGGATGAATTTTTTGCCGGAGGTATTTCCTTTAATGGTTACACCTTGGAATTGCTTCTTCCAGCGACCGTCAGTATACGTGCTGGCAATCTTATCAACTGCCATAAATCCTATATTATGACGAGTGTGAAGGTACTTCTTACCGGGATTACCTAAACCAACTATTAGCCGCATTATGAGTGTACTTCAAACGAAAAATTTGCTCCACTGATTGCTTATTCTTTTTCAGCTTCTTCCTCTGATACCTCTTGCTCATCAGACACTACTTCCTGATCGGAAGACTTAAGACCTGAAGGTGCTGAGATATTAGCGATAACAAAATCTCTATCAGTGATTGTCGGCTTACAGCCTGCGGGAATTTCCACGCTTGATATGGTAATGACATCACCAACATCGAGACCCGTGAGGTCGGCAGTAATTTCATTTGGAATATCGCTTGCCGTAACGATGAGTTCAACCTCACCCCGTACAACGGTTAAAACGCCTCCTCGTTTGAGTCCCGGCGACAGCTCATTATTCACAAAGGTTATGGGTATAAATAGATTAATCTTTGACGTTCGTTGCAAACGCATAAAGTCAACATGGGTAGGCAGGTCTTTAACGACATCACGTTGCACGGACCGACATATGACGCGTGAATCGTCTACGCCTTCAATTTGTAAATTGTAAAGCGTTGACAAAAAACGTCCGGCTCTAAGCCGCTTGATTAAACCATTGAAATTAAGATTAATGGGGATGGGATTTTGCCCTCCACCATAAACAATTCCGGGGACTAATCCATTTCTTCGAGCTTGCCGAGCGGCCCCCTTGCCTGTCCTCGTTCGTAATTCTGCTCGGAGATTGGGAATGTTACTTTCGCTCATATGTATCTCCAATTCAATTTCAAATTGTGTGTATCCTCCAAGGGTGTATACACGTTGCAATGCGATATAGTCGTTCTCTGATAAGTTTCAACTCAATTTAAGTGAGTATTAACAGGACCAGTTAGTTGTAAAGTCAGTTGGCCAATACAAATTGGCGCGATTAAAATCTTGGATTCGATTAACACCGCACAGACCCATGGTTGTCTTTGCTTCATTCGAGAATATGTCAAGCGCTTTCTCAACCCCTTCTTGACCATAGGCACCAAGGCCGTAGATATACGATCTCCCTATCATCACTCCATCGGCTCCCAAGCCGATTGCCCGCATGACATCCATCCCCGTTCGAATGCCTGAATCGAGATAGATTTCAATTTGCTTACCGACTGTATCAACGATTGATGGCAAGACTCTAATTGACGATAAGGCTCCATCCAGTTGCCGTCCTCCATGATTAGACACGACGATGGCATCAGCACCAATTTCAACAGCCTTTTGTGCATCGTTTTCATTCATTATTCCTTTGAGGATTAGAGGTCCCTTCCAGATATCCTGTAAGCGTTTTACCATATCCCAATCAAGTGAGGCATCAAACTGGGTTCCGACCCATGTCATCAGAGAACTTGTATCAGTGACTCCATCTACATGACCAACAATATTACCGAATGAACGGCGGCGAGTGCCTAACATGCCTAACCCCCAGCTCACTTTGGTACTCAAGTTGATTAAATTCTTCAGTGTCGGCTTGGGGGGTGTGGACAAGCCATTTTTTAAATCTTTATGGCGTTGTCCTAATACTTGCAAATCAAGCGTGATCACTAAAGCTGAGCAGTTCGCTTCCCTAACCCGTTCTATGAGTCGTTCAACAAACTGCATATCCTTAAAGACATACAATTGAAACCAAAACCCTTCGTGAGCATGTTTCGCAACATCTTCGACGGAGCAGACTGACATGGTCGACAAAGTATAGGGAACGCCCATTTTTTGTGCGGCTCGACACACTTTGATTTCCCCATCAGCCCTTTGCATGCCGGTCAAGCCGACGGGTGCTAGAGCGACTGGTTGGGATACTGGCTTTCCCAACATCTGGGTTGACAGTTGTAGATCTGATATATCGGTGGCAACGACTTGGTTGAATTTGATGAGATTGAAATCAAGAGTATTATTTACATAGGTGCTTTCGGTATAACTCCCTGATTCAACATAATCATAAAACATCTTGGGGACCCGCCGTCGATAAACGTGCTTAAAATCATCAATACATGTTATTACAGTCATCTTATTGCTTTCATGGTTGCTGAGTTTGAATCAATTAAAATAGTGTGTGCTTTGCGCCTATACAGAATGAACCGCGTGTGCCAGATCATTGACAAAATTGTGTATTTCCTTTACCGACTTATTGTCTTCAATCAGTTTAACGATGGACGAGCCAACGACTACCCCATCGGCGATATTACCAATAGCGCGGGCAGTCTCTGGATTTTTCACACCAAAACCCACACAAACCGGTAGAGCAGTGGCTGATTTTATCCGGGCGACATCGACACCAACTTGTTTGGGGTCGGGGGCTTTGGCACCGGTTATTCCCGTAATCGAAACAAAATAAACAAATCCACTCGTATTTTGAAGAACCTTGGGAAGTCGGTGATTGTCGGTTGTCGGGGTCGCCAAACGAATAAAGTTTAATCCCATTTTGTTGGTGGGTATACATAATTCTTGATCTTCTTCAGGGGGAAGATCAACAACGATCAAACCGTCCACTCCTACTCTCTTGGCGTCGTTTAAAAACTTATTGACCCCACAATTAAAGATGGGATTGTAATACCCCATAATGATGAGTGGTGTCTTGGGATGATTTGTCCTGAATAACCTTACCATTTCAAGAGTTTTTGCAACATTCTGTCCATTTGCCAGAGCCCTCTGCCCAGCCATCTGTATCGTCGGACCATCGGCAATTGGATCTGTAAACGGAATGCCTAATTCAATGATATCGACACCAGCATCAGGAAGTCCGTTAAGAATCTCAAGGGAGGTTTCGTAACATGGGTCACCAGCCATTATGTAAGCAATGAAGGCTTTCTGGCGTTTCTCTTGGAGTTGGTTAAATCGTGCTGAAATTCGTGTCATTTTAAATCTAATGTGTCTTAACTGATGGACCGGAATCGTTCTCAGTGATCCAAAGAATAACTCTTCAATTCATTCAAACTTTGCCGAACTTATTTTAACATATAGGATCCAACTGTACCTAAATCCTCACTAAATCTTATATCACCAATTGACATGAATAAATCCATAAAAAACTTAGGGAATATTACTATTGGCACAGAAATCGTCTCAGGCTGTTTTGCAACAATTTAGAAAGCTTCTTGACCACTCAATCTTGCCAGTCCGATAGTATGCAACATATTTATGGTCAATTCCCAATTACAAGAGAGAAATAAATAATGGGGTTCAAGACAGGTATTATCGGCTTACCCAATGTTGGCAAGTCAACTTTGTTTAATGCATTAACGCACACAGCGGCCGCACAAAATGAAAATTACCCATTTTGTACGATTGAAGCTAATCTAGGCGAAGTCCCAGTTAATGACCCTCGCTTAAACCAAATTGCTCAGCTCGAAAAATCTAAAGAAACGATTGCCGCAAAAACGACATTTGTTGATATTGCCGGCCTTGTTAAAGGAGCTTCAAAAGGGGAAGGTCTAGGCAATAAATTTTTAGGTAATATTCGGGAAGTTGATGCGATCGCTCATGTCGTTAGGTGCTTTGAAGATCCCAATGTCGTCCATGTAGACGGCCGCATTGATCCCCTTGAAGATATCGCGACAATTGAGACCGAACTTCTCCTCGCTGACCTTGAGTCAGTTGAGCGACAACGCCATCGGCTTAACCGTAAAGTCAAAGGGGGAGATAAAGAAGCATCCCACATGGATAATTTACTTGAATTAGCCCAGCAGTGCCTCAGTGAAGGCAAAGTTGCTAGAGATATCAACATACCCGACGATGATATCAAACTATGGAAAAGCATTGGGCTATTAACTGCCAAACCGTGCCTTTATGTATGCAACGTTGAAGAGGAGGCTCTTGTAACTGGAAACACTCATTCAACTACTGTTGCCAATTTTGCTCAGCAAAACAAGTGCTCCTCGGTCATTGTATCGGCTCAGATTGAGGAAGAAATCAGTCAACTTGATCCTCAAGAAAGTGAAGAGTACCTCCATGACTTAGGTTTAAATCAGTCAGGACTGGATCGGTTGATTAATTTGGGCTACTCCCTCCTAGGCCTGATTACATTTTTCACGACTGGTCCTAAAGAGACACGTGCTTGGACAATCCCTCAAGGTTCAACTGCCCTCAATGCAGCAGGAGTGATTCATGAGGATTTTAAAAGAGGGTTTATCAGAGCCGAAGCAGTATCATTTGATGAGTTTATTGTTCTCAAGGGTTATGCTGGAGCAAGGGGCTCGGGCAAAATTCGGTCAGAGGGTAAACAGTATATTGTGTGTGATGGAGACATCTTACACTTCCTGTTCAATGTATAAATTAGGGGATTACATCTTGTGGATAAACAAGTATAAAATTGTTAAGTTAATCCTCCTACCATATTGGTCAATTATATGGCAGATTGATTGTCACATCCGGGGACTTGAGTACCGGGGTGGATCCTTTAATTTCTCTTCCTAATTCGACACCAGATTCATAACCTTGGCTTCGGCCAAGATTGCCTCAACCAGATGCGGAGCCATCAGGCGGATATAGTCAGCACGCTGGCTGGGAACAAGCAGGTTCATCGCTTGCAACTGGTGCAGACGAGTCTCCCCCTCTGGCTGCGGCAGTGCTTCCAGCAATTGGTCGGTCGAGATTTCCATGGGACCATCCACCGGTGGACCAAAACAGGTGGTCACAGTATTAAGAGCATGAATACTTCCCTGACCTTGCAGTGCTTCCAGCAAAAGCTGTACACTTTCCTCTCGAACATGGGTTGCGAGGGAGGGAATACCATACTCCCATTGTCCCATGGCAGCCTCCCAGATAAAACCGGTATGAAGTAGGTACTGCTGAGCCATGGTTTGATCCATAACAAACTCCAAATGTTGAATGACCATGGCAAAATCTGATCTCGTCGGTTGACCTTCAGGGCCTAGTCTCCAAGCCATTTCTGCAATGGGTATCAGAAGGTTTTTGCTGCGCAGCTCCTCAACCCGGTTCGAATAGAGTTCCCATCGGGATTGAACTGTTAGTGTGCGGGCTTTCTCAACATCTGCGACCCTAACCCGATGATGTGGAGCGTTGGGGGTTGGGGAGTTGGTAACCACATCCCAGAGAGCTCTACCCCAGAGCTGGATGAAGTAGGGATAGTTTTGGGCTTCAGCCAAAACTGTTCCCAGTGCTTCGGTAAAGAAGCTGATGTCAGGACTAAAAGGTTCGGTGAGAGCCTCCCGTGCTTCATCCTTGGTCAAGCGCCCAATCCGCTCAATCTGGGCTCGTTCACTGAAGGTGGCATGGGAACATGCAAAAACAATTTTTAGATCCGGCGTTCCGGCAATCACCAGCATGATGGGGTGGTTGAGACCGACATACTGGGTGGTATCGTAAAAGAACTTGCCAACTTCAGGCGGCATATCATGTGCTTCATCCACAAGCAGTACCAATCCCTTGCGACTGAGCCTCGTGAGCCCTTCTACCAGCTTTTGATTAACTGACCTGGATCTCTCTGACTGCTGGGTGTAGTCGGCCTGGATGCCTGCAATTCCCTCTGGATCACCAAGCCGCCCCTGAACTGATATTTTCTTCAACCGATCAACCGGCATATCCAGATTATAGAGAACCTGTTGCAACTCGGTTATACTGACAAAGTCTTCCTTGGTTAGTTTTACAACTGGCAGTTTGTGGCCCTTTGCTTCCCGACTAACCCATTCTAGGAGAGCTGTCTTGCCGCAGCCCCGTGGTCCCATCAGGACTATGGCAGTTGGGTTACATTCATGGTTACGAATGCTAGCTAGACGATCACGAAAATTTTGTTTTAACCTGTTTCTCCCTGCCAGTAATGGCGGCATGACCCCATAGCCGGGTTGGAAGGGATTGCTTTTTTGCTTTTTAGAGGATAACAAAATAATCTCCACCTGATATTTGTGGTAATTAACATAAGGGGATTATATAGCAAAGGCAAGAAAATTCAAACTATTGCCCGATATACTGTTGGCTTCTTGAGCTGTCATAATCCGGATATTTCTTGAATTGGAATATTAGCTTTTGCTAGCGGTAATCACAGACAATCACCAGTTCTCGGTAGGAATTTTCCTTGCTGGTCTCGTTCAGGTTGGCAATCGCCAATCAATGCTCTTGATCGCTGAAATGTTCCAGCATCAAAGCATTCAAAACAATAGCGGCTTGTAACTTCGCGCTTTGAAGTACGTTGACTAGGATCGTTTTCGGGACTACGAGTGTTTCATCCGAACCGCAAACCAAAGGGCATGTGAGAGCTTGGCTTTTTTTGATCAGGGCTCCACACCGACCAGAACAAGAGGTGCCGCCGGAACGCCTCGACCTTTCCGGATAACGTTCATTAAGTCTCGTTCATAGTAAGCAACTCCGCTTGACATTTGTATTTCCATTTCCTTCATGGGAAGTATTTCAATTCCTACATCAATAACATCCTGGATTTCGTGCCGCTGTCCAGGTTTATGAACAAGGAGTTGCTCCTCACCGTTCAAGTGCGAATATTTTTCTGAAATTCTCACTTAATGACCGCCATTGGGTAAAGCGGGATTGTAGATAGGTTTCCCCATGGGTCTGGTTCGCAACTCGCCTCTCTTCAGAGCTGCAATCCGTTGCTGAGCGATAGTCACATATTCTGGTACATTATCGCAGCCATAACCCACCCTGGAATGTTTCAAAGCCGCTATTACTGATGATCCCACCCCCATGTACGGGTCGAAAACCACGTCCCCTTCGTTCGTCATCGAAAGTACCAGCCTTTCTACTAGTTCTACCGGGAACTGGCAGGGATGGGAAGTTTTTTCCGGATGATTGCTTTTGACATTCGGGAACTGCCAAACATCAGAAGGATTTTTTCCTTTTGGATTACCAGACAATTGGCCTTTGTTGGGTCCCTTAAAATATCTTTTTGTTGGATATTTGGACGGTACCCGGATGGGGTCCAAATTCCAGGTGTAATCATCACCGAGAGTCCACCAGTTGATGGTTTCATATCTCCCGGACAACCGGCGGGAACAATGGAGACCATGTCCAAAGTACCAGATAATCCGGTTACGTAATTTTAACCCAAGCTGACGAAAGATCGGATAAAGCGCGGCATCAAGGGGGATGATCTCACCATTCTGAACATAATTTCCCACCTGCCAGCAAAGTGATCCTTGAGGATGGAGCAAACGGACGCATTCCGCGATGACCTGTTCCTGCAGCTGCAGATAATCATCTAGGCCAGTCCTTGCTTCATATTCCTTGCCTAGATTGTAGGGCGGTGAAGTCACTATCAACTTACAGAAATCGGCGGGAAGGTTTACCATAAACGCTAGGTTATCGGAACATTCGACCATCATATCTGGTTTTTCTGCTTTTTTGGAGATTGGAATTGGGGAAGGAACCTCGACCATCTCGTCTGCAATCATCTCGGCATCCATTATTCAGTCCTTTCAATTATATTCTGGATTTTATTTTAAGACAGGCTCTTTGCAAGATTCAACCCATTTTAGACTGCCCTATAACGTCCAGGGTCAACATAGACAAAATCCGTGATCAAAAAATAAAAAAGAGGATTGTATACTTGACTATACAAGGTTAATTCTGGTCACCACCCATATTTTTTGATTCTTTACACTGTAGTTCCTTCTTCAAGACCCACATCTTTAAGGTAACAGTTTTCTTGAGAGAACCTGATTTATCTTTTCACGACATCAACACAAAGGATAATGAGTTGGTTGACCAATTTTCCCCCATCGGCTTTTTATTAAAACATTCTTCGGTTGTCTTGACATCAGGAAGCATTTAAAATTATTCAAAAAGGGATATCCCGTTTCGGTAATGTCTTCTAGGTGCGGTTTGTGTCAGAATGAATAAAAACTCCATAAATTAATTCTAGGCAAGAACTTGCATGCCTTTTAAAACTTGATCACATCGTTGGCAGACACTTGGATTGTGATAAGTCCCAACATCAGGCAGTATCTTCCAACACCGTTTACATTTTTCTCCTTCAGCTTTGGAGAATTCCACATGAATGGAACTGTCATCTTCCTTGTCAGTTGTAGAATTATTGAGCCTGATTTCTACCTGTGAAGTGATGCATACATCACTAAAATTAACGGATTTAAGAAGTTCTATATCCTTTGTTTGAGATAAATAAACGATAGGGGCTGCCTCTAAACTTGAGCCGATTATTTTATCAAACCTTTGTTTCTCAATCTCGGCATTAACCAACTTTCTGATTTCCCGAATCCTTTCCCACTTTACCGCAATATCAGGATTGTTCCACTCTTCGGGAGCAACTGGAAAATCATGCAAATGAACCGATTCATCTGGGTTTGGATAGCGAATTTGCCAAACCTCTTCCATGGTGAAGGGTAGAATCGGAGCGAGCCATGATGCCGTAAAGTCAAACAAGATCGATAATGTTTTAAGAGTTGCTTTATGCTCAGAACTATCGGGGTCGTCACAATACAGCGAATCTTTGCGGATATCAAAGTAAAACCGCGATAGATCAAGATTAAGAAAGTTTGCGATTTGGACGAAAGTTCCTCTAAAATCATAGCTTTCGTAACCTTGGTGAACAACTTTGTCCAATTCGGCAACCTGATGAAGCACCCATTTTTCAAGTTCAGGCATTTGCTCATAAGTGACGTCTTCCACTTCAATCGAGTCGTACAAGCTTCCGAGCATAAATCGAAATGAGTTTCTCACCCGGCGGTAAGTCTCTGCAGTTTGCTCTAGTATCTTTGGTCCAATTCTAAGGTCAGTTGTATAATCTGATTGTGCAACCCAAAGTCTGAGGATATCTGCTCCGTGGGAATTAATTATTTTTTCAGGAGCCATAGCATTACCATCAGACTTGGACATTTTCTTGCCATCTTGATCTAATGTAAACCCATGGGTCAACACTCTCTTATAGGGTGCTCGCCCTTTGGTTCCACACGCCTGAAGTAATGATGATTGAAACCACCCTCGATGCTGGTCAGTTCCCTCTAAATACAAATCAGCAATCCCAGTTGAAGTTCCATCGGAGCGGTCTCTAAGAACAAAAGAGTGGGTGGAACCAGAATCAAACCATACGTCTAAGATGTCTTCAACTTTTTCATACATATTGGGGTCATATAATCCCCTTAGAAATCTATCTTTAGCTCCAGGCTTATACCACGCATCGGCACCTTCTTTTCTAAGCGCTTCAATTATCCGCTCATTAACCCTTTCATCCTTAAGCAGGAAGTCATCGGCGTCAACCGATGCCCTTTTTTTGACAAAGCAAGTGAGGGGCACGCCCCATACTCTTTGTCGGGATAAAACCCAATCTGGACGGACATCAACCATGGCGGCAATTCGGCTCTGACCTGTTGCCGGTGTCCATTTCACCAATTTGCTAATTGAATTTTGCGCCCGTTCGCGGATGGTTTTTCCATGTTCATCCATCCCATCATTGATCTCCATATCAATGGCAACAAACCACTGCGGTGTGTTACGAAAAATTAAGGGAGCTTTTGACCGCCAGCTATGTGGATAGGTATGATTATATCTCTTCTGAGCAGCTAATTTGTTCAATGAAATCAGATTCTCAATGACAACCTTATTGGCTGCTCCCTCTTTGCCCGTAGAAGTGAAGATCTCAAAGCCACCAAAAATCGGCAATGTTGAGCGGAACTTCCCATCCTCATTGACATTGTAAGTCATGGAAAGATTGTGCTTCTGGCTGATTTGATAATCATCTTCACCATGGGAGGGGGCAGTATGTACAAACCCTGTTCCAGTCTCATCGAGGACATGTTCACCAGGTATCATTGGAACTTGGAAATCCCATCGATTGATATCTGGTTCATCCGTTGAAATTATTCCATGAAACGGATGCTTGCAAACCAGTGATAAAAGTTCATTGGACGCGACAGGTCGAATTTGCTTTAATTCTTCAATCCGAGCAACTTTTTGAAAATCATCAATAAGTTTATCTGCATAAAGGAAATGTTCGTTTACCTTGATCCAATTATCAGGCGGAGCTTTTAACACCTTGAAGAGTGAATAGTTTATTTCTGGGTTAAAGCAAATCGCTCGATTTGATGGTATGGTCCAAGGCGTGGTGGTCCAGATAATAATTTGGGTGTCATTTGGTAGTTCTAATGTGCCCTTTTCCTTAACCTCATCCTCATTAATTGGAAACTTGACCCAAATCGAAGGACTCGTAAAGTCTTTATACTCCACCTCTGCTTCAGCGAGGGCTGTTTTTTCAACCGTCGACCACATAACCGGTTTTGAGCCTTGATAAAGTGTACCATTCATAAGGAACTTCATAAACTCTTCAGCTATGACGGTCTCGGCATGATAATCCATGGTCAAATAGGGGTTATCCCAATCACCAATCACACCCATTCTTCTGAACTCTTCTCGTTGAATATTAAACCAGTGGTTTGCAAACTCTCGGCATTCTTTTCTGAGTTCAATGATATTGACTTTGTCTTTTTCTAATCCTCGTTCTCGATATCGTTCCTCAATCTTCCATTCAATGGGTAAGCCATGACAATCCCAACCCGGTACATATCGGGAATCTTTACCCATCTGCTGCTGGGAACGTACCACAATATCTTTAAGTATCTTGTTGAGGGCATGACCAATGTGGAGATTTCCGTTCGCATAAGGCGGACCATCATGAAGGACATAAGAAGGTCTATCTTGCTTTAACCTTAGCTGTTCATACACTTTGATTTTTTCCCAACGTTGCAAGATTTCGGGTTCTTTTTTGGCAAGGCCTGCGCGCATAGGGAATGCGGTTTTTGGCAACCGAAGGGTATGTTTATAATTTTCGTCTTCACGACTCATTGGGCAATCCAGTCATTTATTTTGAGTTCAGGAGTATACATAGGTTTTATTTAGGTGACTTCACTTAAATTCATATCCAAATAATTGTTATTGGGTTGCATTTTGATCCATCCAGGTTCTAGGCTTGCTCTCAGAATATTATTTCTTCGCCTTTATAATCATTGTGTCTTTATTTCTTTTAAAAGCCTCTAGATGTTCTTCACTAGTTCGTCAGTCCAATTTGGTTTAAACCGCTAAAATACGCATGCGTTCAACAATCTCAAACCGACTTAGCCAATTTTTTTCAATTTAAATTATAAATTCCTGAACCTCTTCACTCATTTGATTAAAAGTATCAAGCACCTCATCAATCTTTAGATGATTGAGTAATGATGAAACCATACGTAAGCCATATTTTGATTATTCTATAGTCAGTAATGAGAACACGATAATAATTGAAATATATATTCAGTCGTCTCATCTTTGCCCGAAGCAGGTATCATCATGACTGCTTATTCTTTCGTAAAGTGGTTTGAATAAAGAGTGCTCCATAACATCCCACTACCTTGTTCAGGCTGTACTTCCACAAATCCAAATAGCGTCATTTTCTTGCTCCAGATCATTCTATATGTTAAATGAGTATAGTTCTCTATCAAATAGTTTCACAGTTCATAAAAGTGGCTTGAATGAGTTTGAATGATAATTCTTTTCTTGTATTATTGAACAAAATAACGAGAATAAAATTTTAGGGCTTTACAAGCGATTGATTTGTAATCAAATTTGTTTAAGGGTAGACATACAAATAAATCAAAATGGTTAACCAAAAAGAACTTTGCAATCGATTTGAGTGCATTCGTACTCACAGTCAAAATAATGAACGTGCTCCTCACAAACCGCTTTTGATATTGTGTGCAATTGCCCGCTGTTTGAATGGAAAGGAACGGTTGGTAACATTTGACCAAGCCAAAGAACAATTCCAGCCAATATTAAAAAAACCATACGGACGAAAGGGTTCCCAAGTCCTCCACCCTTTTTGGCGTTTAAAACATGATAATCAGATTTGGGAAGTAACAAATGATCAAATGGTCATTTTAACTTCCAGTGGTGACCCGCGTATTGAGTCATTAAGAAAAAATAATTGCCAAGGTGGTTTTACCTACGAGGTTTACCACACGCTAAGAAATAATCCCAATCTCGCCACAGAAATTGTCCATTTTTTACTTTTGGAACATTTTCCTGAAACTCTCCACTACGATATCTTGGTTGATACAGGATTAACCGAAACTATTCAACACCATGAATTCTCTTACTCATTTGACAAATACGGCCTTTCCAGAAGACGAAACAGAGATCCATTATTTGCAAAACAAGTCACAAGAGCTTATGGAAACCAGTGTGCCGTATGTAACTTTGCGGTTAGTTTAGACGGCAATAATATCATCGGTCTTGAAGCCGCGCATATTAAGTGGCATAGCCATAAAGGACCAGACGAAATTAATAATGGCTTATCTTTATGTTCTCTTCATCACAAACTGTTTGACCTCGGAGCGTTTACTCTAAGCAAGGATGATTACTCGGTTCAAGTTTCAGATTGTGCTATCGTTAATGGGAGTTTTGACCCACTGTATCCGTTTGACTCAAAAGTTATTAATTTACCCTTTGATGAAATCCACTATCCGAATAAATCCTTTCTAGATTGGCATCAACAGGAAGTCTTTAAGTAATAACGCTTGGGAAATTTTGATAACGCATTAGCTTAATTTTTGAGCCCTTTGCACCAATTCCATATATCAAATAGGGATAGCCGATGCCCCGCTACGCAGCAATTATTGAATATGATGGAACATCTTTTGCCGGTTTTCAGAGGCAACAAAACCAACTCACTGTACAAGGTGCTATTGAAGTTGTACTCAAAATCTTAGAGCCTGACTTTACATCCCTATCTGGAGCAGGACGAACCGATAGTGGAGTTCATGCAGCTGGGCAGGTCATTCATTTTGACTTACACAAATCATGGAATACATTCACATTGACCAAGGCATTAAATGGAAACCTTACAGGTCATCCCATTGCCTTCGTGAAAGTTGTGCAAGTTGATGAAGCGTTTCATGCTCGATTTTCAGCTATAAAGCGTACATATCTATACCGATTGGTCAGTCGACCAGAGCCCTTGGTTTTTGAACGATCACATGCTTGGCATGTCAGTTTTAAACTTGATTTGGAAGCTATGCAGGCCGGGGCAACGTATCTCTTGGGCCAACATGATTTTACCACCTTCCGGTCAACACATTGTCAAGCCGTTTCACCCATAAAGACTTTGGATGCGATCAACATACAAAAAAGACCCTATCCACATGGTTATGAATTTAGATTCACCATTGAGGCAAAGAGTTTTTTACATAAGCAAATACGAAGTATTGTAGGAACTTTGGTGCGTGTCGGTGTAGGCAAATGGGCACCAGAAGATGTCAAAACGGCCTTGATGAAACGTACTAGAGAAGCCTGCGGACCACTTGCTAAACCTCATGGGTTATATTTGCAAAGAGTAGACTACAACCCAGATCCATTTTCAGGTTCCAGCTAAAGTCTGACAGCGTGTATGATTGGAGTTCAATTATTCCTTCAGTTGAAGATAATGTGGTTGAGAATAATTCAGCCCGTCCGACTATTCAGATTATACCAATTATAACTATGTATATGGGGCACGCAATAAACTCTTAAGTACTCGTTAAAAGCTCAAATAAAGAGAATATTATATGGATACAGATATACTTTACCATCCAAGTGGATTCAAATATTCAACTATTGTCCAGCCGGAATGGATTGACTACAATCAGCATATGAGAGATGCTTTCTACAGCCTCGTTTTTAGCTTTGCGGTTGACCAGTTCCAAGAAGAAATTGGCCTCAGCGCGGCCTACCGTAAGCTCACTCAAAATACCCTCTATGCACTTGAATTTCACAACTACTTCATCCGTGAAGTAAAAAGAGGTGATGCACTGAATATAGCGACAATAATTCTTGCAAATGATTACAAACGGATTCACCTCTATCAGATGATGTTTTCAGAAAAAAATCTCGTTGCGACCTGTGAAAGCATGCAACTTCATGTTTCCCAAATTGGTACTCCAGCCGCAAAGGAGTTGCCTGAGTATCTTTATCAGGAACTTATGGGAAGGAATATTGAACCCGAGCTTCAAACTCAACTAAAACATCGTTCAAGGCCAATGGGCTTCAACAATAAGAATGCTTAAGAATTTCTTACACCGAGAACATTGGATTGGGTGGAATTGGTACTGAAATCTATCACTATGCTGCCACTGGTCCGACAATAATGATTAAGCATTACCAAGCAGTCGGGGTTATGTCGCGCCATTTGATTGCGAGTGCTTCTTGAGGATGTCTTTAATTTCACCAGGTTGTTTTGAAACGGCCCAATCCCATTGACCAAAACCGCCATGGGCATTGACAGCTCGCACCCATTCATCAAGAAACTTCCACTTGACTCTATCCTGTTCTCGTTCGAGCCCCTTTGTTTCCAATATCAGCATTTTGTCAGATTTTAGCCTTATCAGGAAATCTGGTCTATATTTTCGAAACGCGTAATTGTGGATGTAGATTATCTCAAAACCTAGATGATCGTTCTTTACCCAAGCAGTAACTTCTGGAGCATGGTCCAGTACAAATGCGTCTGATGCTTCCCACTTGCTATCGCATACACAGTAATTTATGTGACTGCGAGTGGCAGTAGCGATTGGTTTTCCCGTGTACCAAGTATGCATGTCACCGGTAGTAACGATCGGACGGTCTTGGTCAAACACCGGCTCAAGAGTTTCACTATTTTGAAATCGGATAGACAGAAAAATGTGCTGAACCAGTTTTTGCATATTGAGAGTCAAAATAAGGCGACGTTTGAGCCTATCTTGGTTAAATAACGGTGGGTTAATTTTAATATGATCCGAACGGACGACTTGTTCTATCAGGCGCACAAGTTGAGCTAGCAGAAACAGCTTCTGCCCCTTCCAGTCAGGTTGCATTTGATCATAAACATCTCGTGCAGTTTCAAAGATTATTTGCTGAGTTCTGAACTTTCTTGCGAGTTTTTCTAAGCCAATTTCTTCTATCTTAGTTAGATCTGGTTTACTATCGATTATCGGGGCAAGTTCTGCCATCTCTGCTGTTTGGCTAGCGTCGAGTTCTAGAGGTTCCAATTTCTCCCAGTCCAGTATCAGGCGCGGAGTATAACCGTGGTTGATACGGACCACGTTAGGCCATGAAATAGCAAATTCTTTCTTATCTGCAATCGGATTGATCGCTTGTTTTGGCAGGGGCGGGGTTGGGCCGTTTTGCGCCGTCTCATGGGGAAGAAACGTGAATGGAATTCCAAAGATATTGACATACTCTGGATCAAACATCCCATTCTGTCTCACTTCGTAGGATGTGCGGCGAAGGCCTCGCCCAACCACTTGCTCGCAGAGAAGCTGGCTGGAAAAGGCCCGTAGACCCATGATGTGAGTAACTGTCTGTGCATCCCATCCTTCCGAAAGCATTCCGACGGAGATCACGTTTTGAATCTTCTCACCAGCACATCCCTTTCGACCTACTGTATCCACTTGTTGGCGTAACCATTCTGATTGCTGTTTCTTTGTACTTTTGTGCTCTGGATTTATCTTACTATCACCGTCAACTTCAGCGATAGGTTCCTCTGCTTCTTCCGCTTGCTTGAGTACTTTTGAATCGATGTGAAGCGTTCGAGAAGGATCACAGAGTTCATCAATTTTGATTCTGCCGTGATCAAACGAATATTTCACCCGTGCTGCAGTCTCAGTGCGGTTTGCAACGGTAATCATTACCGGCCGAGGCGAAAAATCCTGGCCCTTAGATAAATTCCGGTTCTCCCACTCCTTCATAGTTTCTCGCCAATCATATCCTAGAAAGTAATACCCTTTGACTACTAGATCAGGTAGTGGCTCTTCCGGTTTTGCTCGGCGATTGAGATCTGCTTTGACTTCGGGATCGTTATAGATTTGGGAAAAACGCGACTCGTTGGTCTTGGGGTTTGGAGTCATATTGTCACGAACGACAACACGCGGAGTTTTAACCAAGCCGGATTCAATAGCATCATTCAACCCAAAATCGCTTACAATCCAATCAAACAGCGCCTCACCCGAACTCTGCTTTCCCGATGGCGCAAACGGTGTCGCCGAGAAGTCATAGCAAGACAAAATACCGCGAGATCTTTGGATGCGATCCAAACCTCCAACCCATTTGGTTGCAGTCTCAATTTCGTTCCTAGTTATTCCTTTAACCTTAGATTCTGCAGGAACCCGCCAAGCATGGTGCGCTTCATCATTGATTACAAGGATATTTCGTGCCTGAGCCATGTCTCCAAGCACTTCACGTACATAGGCTTCATCACTCTTAGGACCGCGTTTGTCTACACTTCGCTTCTTGGCGATTTTTTCTTTACTTTCCCAATTTAGTGCGTGCCAGTTTTTTACCTCCACTTTGCCTTGTCGTAGTTTATCAAACTGAGCTGGTGGAACGATAAAAAACTTCTTGTAGTAGTTTTCAGGACCGGATGGTTTGAGGACGCTCAAACGGTTCTTGACCGTGAGTCCAGGTGCCACGACAAGAATATTCTTTGAAAAACGAGTGTCCTTCGGATAGGTGACCTTGTTCAAGATTTGCCATGCTGCGACCATAGCCATGACAATAGTCTTCCCAGTTCCAGTAGCCATTTTGGAACACAAACGTCTGAATGGCCCACCATCAGGTGGAATCGTGACTCCGACCCTACTGTTTTCTGGCCCTTCGACAAGCCATATGAGCGTTTGAATCGCTTCAATTTGGCAAAAGAAGAACCGCGTGGACTCATTTTCTTCCCGGTCGGTCCAGTGATCTAAGAGGCGGCGAGTTACGCCAGTCACTCCCGGATATTCTTCGTTGCGCCAAGCGTTTACGCGCGAACGAATCTGGTTGACAAGTGGAATTTCGACAAATATTCCAGGATCGTGAGTAATTTGGGAGTTTGGTGTGGCGACGACATATCCGGCTGATCTACGTCCATCTTTAAGAATGAACTTGTTATTTTCTTTGTCATACTTCCAATGTTTCTTTGGTTCTTCATACGGGGAATTGATGATTAATTGATCAATTGTGGCACGGGTCAAGACTTTGTCTCCTGCAAAGGATTTCTGAGTGATACTCTTGCATTTTTGTACTGACCTTAAAGTGAATAGCGACATCCAAGATGATTATTTGGCTTTTGTAACCGGATTTAACTCTTTTCATGGATCGCATAAACTTTTAAGCGGGATTGTCCACAAATTTTCAAACTCATTCAACATCTATTGCCTTTCTCAAATTCATCATCAGAGAAGTTCTATAATTTTCAGACTCTCGACACCCCTGTCATCAACAATCTTGACAGCGGCTCGATTATATTCACCCGCCTTAAATGGAAGGGACTCTGTACCTCGATATGCCTCAATCAGGTTTACATCAATTTCGGACTTGAGGTTGCGAGCTAGTTTGGCCCATCCTTCTGTCTTGCCAGACATCGGAAAGAAGACCTGGTGGGGAAACAGACTGCGGCCATCATAGTCAGGGTCTAGCATCCAAACCGCTATTTTCTTGGTATCACCAGAATCAATATTTCCGGTTCTTGTGTTGTAATAATCAAACCCTTTGACGGTGATACAAAATTTTCCCTTTTCATCTCCATTCTTAATCTTCTTTACTTCAACATCCGGTTGACCGACCAACCAGAAACTTTCATTACTAGCACACTTCCTCTTGAGATCCTCCGTCAATAGATCAGCGTTTATCTGCGCCTTCAGAAGTTTAAAATCATGGCATTGAATCTTTTCTATATCCTTTGAAGCCTCGGGATCAAACTGAAATGCTGCAAATACAACTAATTTTGGTCTTGGTACCAATGTTTGTGCTTCTTGAATTGCCAATTCAACTTGTCTCTTTTCCAAAGGAGCATGATCAGGACCGAATGAGACTACAACCCGTTCTCGATGGTTGAAGATTTCTTGCTCTACGGCTACACCATCATCTGAAATTTCCTGTTGGGTCTCACCATCAGCGTGAAGCCAGCGCAATGCAGGTATTGGTTCTAGGCGTGAAAAAGCAATATGTTGCCCGGACTTTCCGCGAATACCGGCCTTTAGCAGTTCATCTCTCCATTCGCTCTGTCTTACGGTTGGTCCGGTACGTGCTACTGAACTGTCCGCTGGTGGTACTTCCTGCTCGTCAATCTCATCAATTGGCTTTACCGTCGGGGCGGGAACAGATTCGACTGTAAACGGTCCTGTGACGCGAGCTAGGCTCCGTTCAACTAAAGGTTTGTCGTAAATGATTGTATCGTTAGGTGGCTCGTTGTAACCTAGAGAACTCGGAGAGACTTTAGGAACTGTTTGATGACTGAACCCTGCTCCTACACCTTCTTTGGGATAAGCCAACTTGTAATAGTCATAATTGGCTGTCATCAATCGTTGTTTGGCAAGAGTAATTGCCACCCGTGAAGTGTCGCAGGTGATCCAGCGTCTCCCCCATTGTTCGGCGACATATGCGGTGGTACCACTGCCACAGGTTGGGTCAAAAATTAAGTCACCGGGATCGGATGTCATCAGGATGCAACGCTGGATAGGCTTGTTAGCCGTCTGAACAACATAACACTTTTCCTTGGTTGACATTTGTACCGCCCAAATATTGTTAATGCGCCGACCCGGCACCTCGTCTTCAAACCGCTTCCAACTCAACGATTGCCCTTCCAAAGCATATAGTCGCCCCAATTCACCGAGCTGGTCCAGTCCTTCCTTAGAAATTGACCAATGTCTATTTTGACCGCAATGAAAAACGCGACCATTGTATTCATAAGGTTCAGAACGCCCAGTCCAAGAAACACCCTGGGAATCTAACGGCCTGCGCTGAAAAATACGGGCATCTTTCGGAAGGTGCATAGTGGGATCAAAACTTTCTTCTGAGGTTGGTTTACGAGTTGAGCCATCAGGGAACTCAATCATCGCTCCCCAGTTAAAAAAATCAATTACTTCTTTTCGCGACAGTGGCTCGTAAAGCTGCCGGTACTTCACGAGTTTTCTGTCTTTGGCATACCACAGAAGGTAATCGGCGACCTCCGGCAATGTTGATGCAGAACTACCACTGGTCGTCGCATATGTGATTGTTGCAATGCGGTTTTCGGCACCAAAGATCTCATCCATGACCGACGCAACGCGATGAACATTTTCATCTCCGATCTGAACGAAACAGCTTCCACTTTCATTCAACAGCTCGCGTGACAGCAACAGGCGATCACGCAGATAAGTCAGGTATGAATGGATACCCAGTTCCCAAGTATCACGGAATGCCCGAATTTGTTCTGGCTCGCTAGTTAAGTCTTCGTCCCTGCCGTCTCTGACCTCCCTCCGATTTACGAAGGGTTGAAAATTAGATTGATAACGAACACCGTAAGGCGGATCAATATAGATCGTTTGAACCTGTCCGCCCAAACCTTCTTTCTCAAGAAGGCTATTCATGACAAGGAGACTGTCGCCAGAGATCAGCCGATTTGTCCAATTGTGGTGGTGCTTATAGAACTCAATTGCCTCCCGAAGGGGGGGGGGTGAAACCCAAGTCAAATAGGGGCGTCTGCTGCTCTATATCACTGTGCTTTCGCACTGCTTCAATGATTGTTCTTGGATCAATTCGTTCGTGCACATGAAGCGAAACTGTCGGAACCTCAAATTTTGTATGCTCAGCCTTGCCGGCCCAAGACAGTTGTGGGTCAATGTACGGGTCGTGAATATATTGCTTGGAACCCTCTTCAGGGTCTGTTTTAGGAGTCACAAGGCCAACGGGTGGGTTGTTCAAACGATCCTTGTCTTTATGTTTGTAGGAATTGATTTGCCGATTTGCCATTACGATTCCTTAAATTCGATTGGTTTGCATAAAGTGCTTGAAATCTACTTCACCTATCGGTGACAAGAAAAAATTAAACATCTTGTAGGCATTTGCAACAACTTTCTTGTAAACATACACCTGAAACTTTTTATTCAATAAATGTAATTTCGGGCGAAAAATGCCCAGAATAATTTGAAGATTTTCTGACGCATTCCAAAAATATATCCAGTTTTAATTCAAATCCTATCATGGTTCGGAGGCAACAAATCTCTTTACTAAGTAAAGAGAGGAAGAAATAATATTTACCTAATCCATGGGAATTCTTTTGGGCAACAATTGCAACAATTATTTATGAATTCCTGATTGTTTTTATTTATAGCATATTTGTTTCTTCTTGTTTATCGATTGCACAAGAATCCGGGGGAGTGCCAAACGCTGCATGCCTTCCAATGCAGGGATACCACTTGCTGTGTTCGGTGGCTAACCCGCCCAGCTCCGTGACCCCAATCCCACATGCGTGGTCCAGCACTCCGGGAAGCCACACCCATCGATAATCACGGTTCCATTGCTGGCGAACCCATTCCCCATGCGGTTGGCTTGTCCCGCAGGGCTATCGCATTTAAACTTTTTCAATTTCATTCAGTTGTATTTTGGCCCCTATTATGAGTTCCTGTAGATAGCTATCGTTCCATCTGGCTCGTTTCAACTTGCTGCGCATGGAGGACTTTTTCTGCTCCGGTACCACGCGTACCATATTGACGGCCATGCGTCGCATCAAGGCCATATTCTCGGCTCCATGACCGGTTCGGGTCCGTTGCTGGTCCTCATTCATGGTCACATCTAGAACCCAATGCAGTGAATTCTCAATCCTCCAGTGCTTCCGTACTTTAGTCAGTAGTTGATCCGGTGCAAGAGGTTCGCTCAACAGAAAATACCGGGTCTCACGGGTGGTCTGGCCCTTGATATTGCGTTCGGTCTTCACCGCACCACAGGCCACCAACCCCGGTCATGCATGGCGCTCCTGTATCCCGTCAATATCCGTCGAGACCCAAGCCCGACGGGTTTCAATCCGCCCATGACCGGTTTCAGTCACCGCCTCCGAAACGGACATCGGGGCCGCTGAAGGTGGATCGTCCATAGCGAGACGGACATCATTATGAAGCGTTCCTTGGTGGCCCTTAAGAGCCAGAACATAGTTCCCTTTCTGAGCCAGGATCTCCTTGGCCGTACTTCTTTGGGTGTGCAGGGCATCAAGGGTGACCGTCTTCCCCGTAATGGACAGAAGGTCCAGCAGTGCCGGAAGAGCGGTCATTTCATTGGATGTATCCGAGACCCGGACTTGTCCAAGAACGACACCGGTTTCCGAGGCAAAGGCCTGGACCAGATGAAGAGGCGAGCGCTTGGACGCAGCGGTAAAAGACCGACGCAAGGCTTTCCCGTCAATCGCAATGACATCGTCCCCGAAATAATCCTGCCATCCTCTGACCAAACGGAGCAAAGCTGTTTGAAGCCCCTTGGGGTCAATGCTTCTGAACAGGTTGGAAAATGCATCATGACTGGGGATACCATGTTTCAACTTAAGAAACGAC
>MPNP01000161.1 GCA_002239085.1 Rhodobacteraceae bacterium bin131
TATTTATTATCATATCCATTAAAATGTGTAAAAGATTTTTAAATGATAGATAATAAATGGCTGAATTAAGGATTCTTTCTACTATTAAGTATGTGAGTTTTCAACAATTAATTTTGATCATTAACAACGAGAGTTATTATTCAACTAGGGATTAAATTTTAAAAGAGGGTAACGATGAAAAGAATACTAACATTGAGCACTTTTATCCTAATTGTGGGGTTTTCATTGGCAAAAGCACAAGAAGTGAAGATTGGCGTTTTGCTCTCATTTACCGGTCCGATTGAAGGACTAGTGCCTGCTATAGCTGAAAGTGGCGAATTGGCTATGGAAGAAGTGAGTAATTCGGGTATATTTCTTGGAGGTGCGACGGTAACATCAGTTCGTGCTGATGCAACCTGTGTTGATGCCGGTGCTGCCACGGCGGCAGCTGAAAGATTGGTAACTTCTGATAAAGTCAGCGCTATTCTCGGCTCAGATTGTTCCGGTGTAACAACTGCTTCTTTGCAAAATGTTGCCATCCCCAATGGGATTGTGATGATATCGCCGGCTTCAACCTCACCAGCACTTTCCACTTTAAACGATGACGGCTTGTTTTTCCGTACGGCTCCTTCGGATGCACGCCAAGGTCAAATTATGGCTGAGATTGTAAAAGAAAGAGGCTATAACTCCGTCGCTGTAACTTATGTCAATAATGACTATGGAAAAGGATTGGCGGATGCATTTGCGAATGCTTATGAGGCTATGGGCGGAGAAATCACGATCAATGCTTCTCATGACGAACAGAAAGGGGATTACAGCGCTGAAGTTGGAACTCTCGCTTCTGCCGGAGGAGAGTTGCTTGTGGTCGCGGGGTATTATCTTGATGGACGCAATATAGTAAGAGGATCAATTGATGCCGGTTCTTTCGACACTTTTGTGTTTCCTGACGGTATGTATTCACCAGATTTATTAGAAGGATTTGGGAACGAACTTGACGGTTCATTTGGTCAAGCTCCTGGAGCTCCTGGAGACTTCAAAGATGCTTTTATAACAATTGCTGATGCCGCAGGTATCAATGGAAACAGTCCATTCGCTGGCGAAAGTTATGATGCCGCAGCTTTGATCATGCTGGCTATGCAAGCGGCCGGTTCATCTGATAGCAACGCGTTCAAAGGTAAAATCATGGATGTGGCTAATGCACCTGGTGAACCAATCTCACCTGGTGAACTTGCCAAAGGACTTGCTATTCTCGCTGACGGTGGCGACATTGATTATGTGGGGGCTTCGGATGTTGAGTTGATTGGTCCGGGTGAAGCTTCAGGTATCTACCAAGAACTGCAAATCGATAACGGTGCATGGCAAGTTGTCGGATTTAAATAAAAATCGATAAATGTGGATTCAGGGATCTAGGATTCCCTGAATCCAAACTGAAAAATTGTGTTTCTTTCAGTACACAATCTGACAAAAAAATTTGGCAATTTTGTTGCTGTTGATGGGGTATCTTTTAGTCTGAAGCAGGGAACTATCACCGGCTTGATTGGACCCAATGGGGCCGGCAAGACCACCCTGTTTAACACAATAACTGGCCTCTATCAACCATCCTCAGGACAAGTCTTACTTGAAGGCCAGGAAATCACTGGTCTGCCTCCCCATCAACTATTTGCAAAAGGTGTGCTCAGAACGTTTCAGCGGGCTCATGAATTCGCAACCATGACGGTACGTGAGAACCTGATGGTTGTACCTCCGCAGCAAGCAGGAGAAACAATTTTCAATGCTTGGATTCAACGAAAAAAAATTGCACAACAAGAAGAAACAAACTCTCAAAAGGTGGATGAAGTCATTGAATTCTTAGAACTGAATGATGTCGCACACGAATTGGCTGGCAATCTGTCTGGTGGTCAGAAAAAGCTACTGGAATTAGGGAGGACTATGATGGTTGACGCTCGAATTGTGTTCCTTGATGAAGTAGGAGCCGGAGTTAACCGAACGCTATTAAATAAAATCGCACGGGCTATCTTTCGCATGAATCACGAAAAGAATTATACTTTTTGCATGATTGAGCACGATATGAAATTTATTGGGGCGTTATGCGGTCATGTTATATGTATAGCAGAAGGGAAAGTCCTTGAGGAAGGAACAATGAAGGAGATCACAAATAATGAGAGTGTGATTTGTGCCTATTTGGGGTCACGAAAATAAAACAAAGGAAATACCCTAATGATCATACTTGAGGGTAAGAATCTAACCGGTGGTTATGGCGGTCCTAATATCTTGAAAGATTGTCACTTGTATGTTGAACTGGGGAAAATTTCGGTCATCGTCGGCCCCAATGGAGCCGGCAAATCCACTGCTCTAAAGGCTCTTCTTGGTTTGGTCGATCTCAGCGTAGGTGAAGTCTATTACAGGGATAAAACTATCACGCAACTCTCGACGCAAGACCGAGTGGCGAAAGGAATGGCATTCGTTCCCCAGGTTGATAATGTATTTCCAAGTCTGACCGTTGAAGAAAACTTAGAGATGGGGGCTTTTTTAAGAAAAGGTGATCTGTCTCAATCAAAGCAGGAAATTTTTGAACTGTTTCCGGTACTCGGCTCAATGAGGCAGGTGCTTGCTGGGAATTTATCAGGAGGACAAAGACAGCAAGTTGCTGTTGCGAGAGCATTAATGACACAACCTGAAGTTTTACTCTTGGATGAACCGACTGCCGGTGTATCTCCGATTGTCATGGATGATCTATTTGAAAAAATTGTTGATATTTCCAAAAGTGGAATTTCAGTTATGATTTGTGAACAGAATGCAGATCAGGCGTTGCGAATTGCTGATCTTGGATTTGTGATTGTACAGGGAAAAAACCGATTTACTGAGGATGGGAGAACACTTCTTGCAAACAAAGAAGTAAGGCGGTCTTTTCTAGGACTTTAAATTATATGACTGACTTGTTTAATGCACTAACGTTATTGGCAAATTATGTCATTGTTCCAGCACTCAGCTATGGAAGTCAATTAGGGCTTGGTGCGCTTGGTGTAACGCTGATTTATGGAATATTACGATTTTCTAACTTTGCCCATGGTGATACAATGGCCTTTGGCACCATGGTTACGATTCTGCTCACTTGGTTAGCTCAGTCAATGGGTGTGACAATTTATCCTTTACCAACAGCAATTTTAGTACTCCCGATTGGTATAGCAGTTACGATTCTGATGGTATTGGCTATTGACAAGACGGTATATGCACATTTTCGCAAAGTAAGGGCGTCGCCAGTTATCTTTATCATGGCTTCGGTGGGAGTCATGTTTGTACTCCAAGGAATTATACGTCTTATCATTGGTCCAGATGACCAACTTTTTGCTGATGGAGCTCGGTTTCTAGTGAGAGCAAAGGAGTTCAAAGCTACTTTTGGTCTCAATGAAGGTCTGTCAATAAGAATAAGCCAGTTGGTCACGATTATATTTACCATTATTTTGGCTACACTCTTATTTTGGTTTTTGCACAATACCCGAACGGGCAAGTCAATGCGAGCATATTCAGATAATAATGAATTGGCTCAATTATCGGGAATTAACCCTGATCGGGTCATTATGTTGACTTGGATTATCGCAGCGACCCTTGCAACTGTTGCCGGGGTTCTTTTTGGTCTAGACAAAAGCTTCCGCCCGTTCTTATTTTTTCAGTTGCTATTACCCATTTTTGCGGCAGCGATTGTTGGAGGATTGGGAAATCCCCTTGGGGCTTTTGTTGGTGGTTATATTGTTGCTTTTTCTGAAATCACCCTGACTTATGCATATAAAAGGTTTTTCATTTACATTTTGCCAGAAAGCATGGAACCGTCTTCCCTTGTTCAGTTACTTGGAACCGAATACAAAATTGCGGTTAGCTTTTTCATTTTAGTTCTTGTTTTACTTATCAAACCCACGGGGATATTTGGGGAGCGAACAACGTGAAATTATCTCCTTTGATAAGAAATTGCATCTATTTCAGCATAATGGTCACGCTGCTTGTGGGAGTCGGCATATTTCAAAGTTGGAACGTTGCCCTTCAGATTTTCAACTTGTGTTTAATTTCGGCGATTATGGCTTTAGGGGTTAATATCCAATGGGGTTATGCAGGGTTGTTCAATGTCGGAATTATGGGATTTGCAGCGCTCGGAGGGTTGTCCGCAGTATTGGTCTCAGCACCCGTAATAACCAAATCCTGGGAGGCTGGGGCTGCGAGTGTATGGCTTGGTATCCTTGTGACCTTATTAGGGGCTGGATTAATCATATTAATTGCAAAACGAAAGAGTCGTCATCGAATTTATTTTATTAGCCTTATTCTAGCTGTGGTTTATATTGCAGCGTATTTTCTATTCAATCCTGCAATCGGTTTAATTGAACAGATAGATTCAGCCTTGCTCGGTTATATCGGAGGGTGGGGAATGCCAATAATCTTTTCATGGATGATTGGAGGCATAATAGCAGGTTACTTTGCTTGGCTGATTGGAAACATCACGATAGGATTGCGCTCCGACTATCTGGCAATTGCCACATTGGGCATTGCTGAGATTTTAATCCTGATAATTCGTAACGAAGACTGGTTGGCACGTGGGGTAAAAAATGTCATCGGATTGCCTCGCCCGGTCCCATACGAAAAAGACTTACGGTCATTTGAATGGTTTCAAAGTTTCGCAAACGCACTTAATGCTGATACGACCACCTTTTCAAATATTTTTGTTAAGGCGAGTTTTTCACTATTGTTTTTGTTTGTATTGATTGGTTTGTTTATCCTATTTGAGCTTGCCCTGAAATCTCCATGGGGACGTATGATTCGTGCGATTAGGGATAATGAAGTTGCAGCGAGTGCGATGGGCAAGAATGTTGTTGCTCGGAAGGTGGAAATATTTGTTTTAGGCTCGTTTGTAGTTGGTGTTGCCGGTGCTATGCTGGTTACCCTTGAGGGTCAATTCACCCCTTCAAGTTACCAACCAATTCGGTTTACATTTTTGATCTGGATAATGGTTATTTTAGGTGGTTCAGGGAATAACTGGGGAGCAGTTTTGGGCGGTTTTTTGATTTGGTTTGTCTGGGTTGAATCAGAGCCAATTGGGTTATGGTTAATTGATATATTGACTATATGGCTCAGAGAGGACAGTTCGGTCAAAATCCATCTCATGTCAAATGCACCTCACATGCGTCTCCTTACGATGGGTCTAATCATGATTTTCACTCTTCGATTTTTTCCAAAGGGTTTGATTCCCGAAGCGCAGATAAACACTCAAGACTCAAGTACTACCCGTTCTACGGCATAATTGCTTTTTGGTAACTTGCGTATCGGGATTTGATGGAGGATTCCTTCCTTGCGTATCAGTTAGGTAAGTGCTGATGATACTTCAAACCAACTGATTTTCAAAAGCAAACTCTGTTTTTGAAGCAAGATTCTACAGACTAAGAATAAGCTGAGCAGTAACAATATTTGTAAAAAAAGATATGTACAGACTAGCCCATCTTTAACATTTTTCCTCCAAAATAAAGAAAATTAAGGTTAATTTCGACCTTTTTTCATGCCCTCATTTTACAAATATTGTTATTTGAACGACAGTTACGTTTTTGCGATTCCGCTGATTTCTCCCCAGTAGTGCCACGCGGAAAATTTTGGGGGTTGAAACCACTCCATGCCCACTCTAAATCTCCCACATGTTTATTAGAGCTACCAAAATAGGAACCACCAAAAACGGTTCACATCGGATCACCCATCGCTTGGTCGAGAAC
>MPNP01000162.1 GCA_002239085.1 Rhodobacteraceae bacterium bin131
ATTTTATTTCTGCATCAGAAAGAAGAATTATTAGTTGTTAAATGCATAGCAAAGCTTGCTGAACTTTTTCCTCGTAAACATTTCATGAGTGAAAACGAATTGACCGATTTGGCTCCTCTATTAGAAGCAAGTCTGAAATCAAAAGATTCTGAAATCGTTCAATTGGCAAGGTATATTAAGGAAAAACTTTTTGACAGCTAAACTATTAATCCAGGGTTGTCGCATTTAAAATACCATTCTATCACATTTCACGTCATTGACCCTCGCCGATTATTTCCAGAAGGAGATGAAAGGATTGTTCTTTCCTTTACTGGCTAAAAATGTTGAAAATATAGAGTTCATCAGCAAGCAAAATCATTGTAAATTTTTAAATGCGATAGCCCTGTCGCGTGGTAAAGGAGCAGAAAAAGTCCTCCATGCGCAGCAAGTTGAAACGAGCCGGATGGAACGATAGCTGTCTACTGGAACTCATCATAGGGGCCAAAATACAACTGAATGAAATTGAAAAAGTTTAAATGCGATAGCCCTGATTTTGACCCGAACAACCAACCACATTAAAAGTGGAAAAGACTCTCTAGGAACTTGCTCTTAAGTCCATTTGTCCTTGTCTGATTTTTCGTCATCTCATCTTGAATGACGCCACACTGTCAAGCAGAGTGGCAATCACTAGATAACAATGTTATTTCAATACCTGACATTCTTCAATAGGGTAGCGATACTATCCAAATTTAATCACACCATTAAATCTGATCTAAGTATCCCTCTCCCACGGGCGGAATATCCTTTTGTTTCTTTCCATAGCCCTCCAGGCTTATCACCAAGCCATCTTTCAAAAGAAACGCCAGCTTCAGCATAGACTTTCTTTCGTTGGCAATCCAATTCCAAGCCTGACCATCTTTTATTATAGACTAAAAATGAATTAAACATGCACTTGTTAATATCAGCACCAATTGGAATACTTCCAGGATCATCATCCCTTATCATCACTCCGCTTTGTCTTGCTTCATATTTAATAGCTAAGCTCCAACGATTATTTTTAGTCTTAAATCCATATTCTACTCTTTGCAGATAATTCCCCCGCAATAAGGTAATAATTTCTTTTTCATATTCATTAATCATTTCATCCGTTGGTTGATTATAAAAACGCTGCATACGTTTGAGGTCTGTTCCAATTTTTATACCGATGTGTTGTGCATATAAGACTTGTATTGTTTCAATATCGGTTGTCGCATAATTACCTTCTACCATCGTTTGTTCCTATCAAATTAATTACCAAAAGATAATCCAAATACATTCCAACAATAGTAGAGATCTAATTCTTCCGTGGGGCCTTTAGGGCTGCATCAATCAAATCTCTTGCATAAATTGCTTCGTTTACAATTTTAGGTTTGTTAAATTTGTCGGATTTTTGCCCTTTGATATTATCTGGAAAAGCTGGGTCAATTATTTGGATTGGAGCACCGCAAGATTTTGGTTTCGATTGATGAAATTGTAAAATAGCTCACTTCCTCAAAATTAGACTTAGCAATATAATCAAAAAACCCCAAAAGCATTTCAGGATAAGCAGCTCCCGTTTCTGTTATTGTTTTGTCACCAAATAATTTAGCATGAATAAGTTCAAGCATGAAGGATTTAAACTGAAAGTTTCCGTTTTGCTCTTTTTTGGAATTTACCCAACACTATAGAAGGCATTCTACTTGAGCAAAATGGGGGAATTTTTTACGCTGATGCGTAATATACTCTTTATGGAGGGTTATTTTCATCAACATTTTCTTACCGCCCTCTTGGGATATCAATCCACGCCACCCCAATCTCCTTCGCCTTTAGCGTATATTGGTACAATATCAACATCCAAATCAATTCCATGAAATTTTACTTTGACAAAAAATTCTGGATAGCCACTTGGCCACAAATTAAATCGGGGAAAGCAGTGGCCAATCTTTTGGAAAGCCATTCGGTTAATTCATTTACATTTTCTGGTGCAGAAGAGATATAAACAGCTACATCAATATCATTAATATTGTTCAATGCTATTTGCTTTGCCTAACTTCCAGAGAGCAGCATTTTTTGTAATTCGAAATCAGGGACTGTTCCTATCAATGTGATAGGGTGACTCTCAGAGGTCAATTACTTTGCAATTGAAGGAGGGAGTAGCCAGAACGGAATTGCCAGAACTGATAAATGACCCGAGAATAAAATTAGTTCAGAGTTAAGGAGACCGTGCAATAAAATCAGTTGAATTATTTATTTAAAATGAATATACACGATTCATGTTAATGGTTTAAACAGTGATAAAATGCTGTTTGCGAAAAAACATTGCGCTAGATAGCAGTTCCCCTATTCAAGTGATGATTAATTATTTGCGTGAAGCACTGAAGTTAGTAGATTGAAAATGAATGAAACAATTGAAAACAGCTTTATAGAAAATAAGAAAGGTTTGAATGGTTTTTTAAATAGCAGTTCCAATGACCCGTTAGTTATTTTTGGAGATGCTTTAGAGAGCTTATCTTCATTGCCTTCAGGTATAGTTGATGTTGCAATAACTTCTCCACCATATTGGAGTTTAAGAGACTACGGACACCCCACAGAACTTGGTAAAGAAGATACTGCACAAGAATACATTGACAATTTAATGCAAGTTCACTCTGAACTGAAAAGAGTGTTAAAAGATAGTGGTGTCTATTTCCTGAATATAGGTGATAAGTATGTCAATAAGGGTTTGGAACTTATACCCGATAGAGTTGCCATCGCGATGAAAGACAATGGCTGGGCAATCAGAAATAAAATTATTTGGAATAAAACTAACCCCAATCCAAGTCCAGTAAAGGATAGGTTTACAAACACTTACGAAGTCATTTTTATGTTTGTAAAGAATCCAGATAACTATCTATCTCCTGAGTACTACTTTAACCTTGATGCAGTAAGGGTTAAAACAAGCAGCGAAGAAAAACATTCGGACTTACCTTTAACTGTAGAGAATACAGATATTGATAATGTCCTAGAACAAATAAAGCAAAGTGAATACAACGGTAAATTTAGTTCAGAAGAAAAAATTAATATCGGCGCTTCGGCAGGCGGGAGAGCAAGTGTAAATGGAATTGGCTACTCGAGACAAAGAAAACACATTATCTCTCGAGAAACAAAATTATCAATAATTAACTTGTTGAGAGATGCTCGTGCAAAAAAGGATATAAGTATTGGTGAGGTGGATAACCATTTTGGCACAACACACACTGCTGGACATTGGTTTAGAACTGATAGAGGGGGTGGTTCCCTTCCCAAGCCAGAACAATGGAATGAACTCAAGAAAATATTGGGACTAAAACAAACTCGGTTTGATAAAATAATGACCGAAGAGCATTATGTTTTGCAAACGGTTAGAAATAATCCTAAAGGAAAAAATCCAGGAGATGTATGGAATATGGCGACCGCATGTTTAAAAGAAAAACACTTTGCTCCATTCCCAATGGGTTTGCCTGAACGGTGTATCAATGCATGCTGTCCACCTAACGGGGTAGTATTAGACCCGTTTTGTGGTTCAGGTACAACGCTTAAGATAGCTAAAAATCTTGGCAGAAAGTCAATTGGTTTGGAAATTAACGATGCTTACATCGGAATTATCAAAAGAGTCGTGGATGAAAGTCTTGAATATACTTACTCGCTGTAAATTGTTTTGTATCTAGGAGGTTTATTAGGTAACAGTTCAAATTTTTGATCCTTGAATTTATACCTTAATGATTTTCCGATGCTTTTTCCACCACCAACTATGATTTCACCATATATTTCGTATAGTTCGCCATTGGGTATACAGATTAGAAATACCTTCACAATTTCTTGCCAATCATAAACAATTAATAGTGCATAAGTGATACAAACTTTGCTGATCTCTTCATGGTCACGAGTGATTGAATAAAAGGTGGGGAGATTACCAATAACCTCTCTATCTGAACTGTAATAGCTGAATTGGTTTTGCCCTACATTTACTTTTCCTTGGTGATCAGAACGATTTTCGGGTTTGGCGGTTTTAATGTCTACATGGACCATAGCATCAACAGTTTCGAACATAAAATCCGAACCTATGGGTGTAGAATTTGGTCTCCATGTATTTGGGAAAAGTATGGATACAACTCGTTCAGCTCCTCTTGCCATTTCACCTGTTTGAGTTGTTTCAGCCAATCCTTGAAATTTATCAATCCAATCATTTGAAATCTCATCCTTGGTTTTCAAAAGTTGTAGGAGTTTTCCCTTTTCATTTGAGAGATTCCAACTGATTTCTTCAAGATTCTTCAGCTCTATCTCTTCGATATTTTTTAATTTATCTGTCAATGACCATTTCCTACACAGTTCTCATTCCAAACGCTCATAACTGTCACGTTATGAAAGATAGTCTAAACCCATCTTTAACATCCCCCCCCCACACAAAAGTGTAAATTAAGGCTAAATTCAACTTTTTTAACATACCCTCATTTTCAATTATTATCATATACCTGATAGTTACGTTTCCGGGTTTCCTCCAACACCTCTCATGCCTCCTATTATCATAACTTCATTGAACTGATGGATAAAGTTATGATACTAGTCTTGGAATAGTGAATTAAATCAACCTTGAGCATATTCCGGGTAGATAACATCTATGTCACTATTCCCGGCAAGCAGTGCATTCAGCCACATGAGACATAAATCTCTTGATAAATATCCTCCCCAGGTCTCATTGTCTTCTTGCTCAACAATCGGAAACGTTGAGTAAATGTATCGTATATCTTCGCGATTATGAACCCCATAAAGAAGACAATACAAGGCATCAAGTTGAGCCATGAGGATTGTTCGCTGCTTAATATTCCAAATAACCGGTGGCAGAACTTTACCCTGAGCATCCACATAATTGAGGTCTTGGGCAAACGAGGCCATGTCATGAGCGGTATAAGTCAACGCAATGACAGCTTCGCGTGCAATCTCCAATGCTGAACGAGAGCCAATATAGGTTGTCTCATAAGTCTCAGGTGGAATGAGTGGTAATTGGTCAAGAATGTATTTGTTGAGGTTATTACCATGGATTTTGGTTCGGGCAACAAAGTCAAGAATAATCGAGTTGAGATTCGCACATAGCAGCCACTCGTTGTGCGTTTGACCCTCCGGTCTCAGTATGGGGAGAGAGTTGCTGTACCCCGCTTCAGGTAAGATTGCCGCAATGACCGTGCGTTTGTTGGGGACCCCTGTAAGGGAACGTAATCCGACAACCCAACCAAGTTCATCACGCTGTTGACACTCTGCCGCATTGACCCAGTATCGTGGCGAGGGATACCACTCGGGATTGGAATGCTGCACAAAACGACTAAGGTGAACACGTGCTTGCCCGTGCAAACTTTTTGGATTGGGTTCTATTGAGGCCACCCGGTGGTCAAAAGCATTAATCATCTTCCCCTCATACAGGGGCATCCACACACCCGAAGGACTATCAAAACGATGGCTTGATATCGGCCATCCCTGTTCATCCTCTTCCAACTGTGCTTGAGTTCGAAACAATCCTGAATCATTAGTCATATCAAACATTCTCAGATACTTGACAGGCCATGACTTAACATCTGAAGCACCAGATTTGTTCACTAATACGGGGATGCGTCGGTAGATACCCTTGACAAGGTCAGCTGTTTGACGCGAACGAAACACAGGGGCCGATTGTGTGTTGGGGTTCACAAGAGCAAGGTCAGAAGGAGCCAGTG
>MPNP01000163.1 GCA_002239085.1 Rhodobacteraceae bacterium bin131
GCGGAAGCGTGATTTCCTTGGTTGATTTCATTGTTCTTTCTCCTGATTTATCCATAGTTGATTGCGGAAGCGTCATCAGACCATAGAGGCGACCCCGGTCGACTCCCAAATCTGTATCACCCCCTCTTAACGCCAATCATTCACCATTCGCTTCACCCTCTTTCCACGCGACTTGGACAATCCGTTTGATGCGTGGTGTCCCATGATGGACAGCACAGTCCTTCCCGGATTGTCCCATCCTGATATGTCCTGCAACCAACCTTCACCAATCAGCCGTCGGTCTGTCCCCATATCCGTCCCTCGGTGACCCCTTCAGTGTGGTTGACCGGCATCATGCGACCATGACGTCAAACCGTGGTCGCTGTATTGAACGACGCGACCAAATCCGGCAATCTGGCTTGAGTTACCCTAATGTGAACCCATGAATCACCCAAACGGTTTGGCCATGGACCTCGGTAAGCGTTCTTCTTGTGCCAACACGATTCATCCGCCAGCCCAACATCCTGCACAGGGTGAGTACCCAATCATATACATAAGAGTGGTTTTCACCGGCGATGGCCTTCTCCTTCATGTTCAAAAGAACCGAACCATCGTCTGTCACAACACGCTGTATGGCCTCTACATACGGGACCAACCACACGACATATTCATCACGGTGCACCCGCCATACATTGTCTTTCGCTGACCCGCATACGGGGGAGATGTCACACCACGATTGACCGAACGCTCAGGACCGCCTGAGACGGTCATGATGTCGGGCCTTGACCCAGCAGGATTATCCTCGCGCCCCAGAAGCCAGTCCGTTGTCAGCAATCAACTGCTCGTAAGTCAGTCTCTTGCCGACCATTCCGGCAACAATCCGGGTCATCTATTCCATCTATTCCATCGTATCCACCTCTCGCATATTGTGCCAACCCACAAACTCATTGATATACCGGTCAAGATGCTTGGGCGACATCTTGTGGAACGTCCCCTGAAAACCCCGCTTCAGCATCACCCAGAATGACTCAATCCCGTTCGTGTGCACCCGTTCTCTCACGTATTCGCCCACCGAGTGGTTGACCGAACTGTGTGTGCGAGGCATACCCTTGTAGGCCGCGGCATCGTCGGTGAACACTTCGGCATCTTCATCGAACTGCTCAAGCACAAATTCGTGCAATTCATCCCGACCAGTCGACGGGACGACCTGGGCTTGAACCTGATTGGTATCGCGGTCCTTGGCTCCCACCACAATCACCTTGCCGACGCCACCGCGCCCGGCCTTCAACTTCTTCCGCTCATGCTTGTTCTTCTCTTTCCCGCCAATGTACGTTTCATCAACTTCCACAGGACCCGCAATCGGACCACCATCCTGTTCAAAAGCCTTGCGGAGACGTTGCAGCATAAACCATGCCGACTTTTGACTAATACCCAAATCACGGTGCAACTGCATCGACGAAATCCCTTTCAGGTGGGTAGCAAACTGGAAAATGCCAATCGCCCAATTCCGGTACGACAGATTCGAACCCTCCATGACCGTGCCAGTCTTGATGGAAAACATCGTCCGTTTCGGGCAATCCCGACAACGATGCGTCTGGCTCGGATGCTAGATCCAGCTTTGAACATTGGTCGACCCACAATGCGGACATTGAGGACGTCCCTTCCAGCGCTGCTCGGCCAACCATTCTTTGGCCTTCTGTTCATCATTTAACATCTCGGTGACCTGCAAAAGGGTCAGTCCTTTTCGGTAGGCTTTTCCGGGTGCTTTCATATCTATTCTCCATTGTTTATTTTTCTCAATATTGCACCGCTCCGAAGAAGTCAACAGAATTATGTTATCAATCGTTATAATTCCCCAAATTAAGCATGCAAAAGCTGAAGCATTCGCAATAATAGAGGGACGAATAAATTAAGCAATGTGCGCGGATGCAAGAAAATCCAAACGAAGACGGTGGAGATATAGTTTCATTTCCATGTCTATGGATGACAAAGGAAGAGTCAAACAAACCCACATTATTCCAGAGCGAGCAGATGAACTAATGCAATTAGAAATATCATATGAAAAATACTCCTCGCGTTTTGCCGTTACTGTAAGCTCCTATTTTTGTCCAGAATGTGGCAATAACTCCGTATTGCAGACATTCTCGGACTCCTTGAAAAAGATTAAAGCAAAGAAGGATAGTATTCATATTGTAAGAGAAGCTATTGAAGAAACCTCAGGCAAGGACGATGCTGTGATTACCTGCCGCTCAATCCTTGAGTCTTGCCTGCAAGATGGTGATGTTGCTTTTCAGAAATATTTTGATGGTATGTACGAGCCGTTCGGAAAGCCCCCCTAAATACATTCCAGCGGTTGGATCAAGGGGGGTGAATATTTGAGGAAGGCGGTAGGCAGTGGATATGAAAACTTGCTATCCAAGGATGAAACGAATTCATTGGCTATGCTCATCCAAAAACACCACCTTCTTTCTCATAGCGAAGGTATTGTTGATACACGATAAATTCAAAAATCAAAGGACAAAGCATATAAAGAAGGGCTGCGTCTTGTAGTTTCAGGGAACGACATTATGTATTTAATTTCATTGATCAATAAACTGAGCGATATTATCAAGGACACTTGTGACAATGTCCGTTTCTAGAAATAACCATTATGTCCCACAGTGGTATCAACGAAGATTCCTGTCCGGGGACTTGAGCAAACTTCACTATTTAGACCTTAATCCTGATACGATAACACTTCCCGACGGCACTGTTAAAACGCTAAACTCTAGATCGAAGCGCACAACAACTACGTGTTTTTTTCAAAAGGATCTCTATACGACCTTTTTTGGTAGTCACATAAATGATGAAATAGAGAGGCTCCTATTTGGCGAAATTGATTCTACAGGGGCTGAAGCTGTACGCGCCTATATTGGCGATGACCTTGAAGAGAAGCATAAATACTTCAGAGAGTTTTTTTCGTACATTGATTCACAAAAAATACGCACACCCAAAGGACTTGACTGGATTAAAGATCACTATCCTAACCTGAATCAGGTTGATCTAATGGTTGAGATGCAAGCGATTAGAGATAGGCATTGCACTCTTTGGACAGAAGGTGTGAGAGAGATTGTTTCCGCAGAAAACTCCACAATTAAATTTATCCTCACGGATCATCCGGTAACCGTTTACAATTATGCTTGCGACCCCTCAAGCGAATATTGCGTTTATCCGAAAGACCCATCCATTGCGCTAAAAGCAACTCAGACATTGTTTCCTCTGGATGAAAATCACTGTCTTATACTGACTAATCTTGAATATGCTAAAGATCCAGACAGTCAAAATCCGCTAGAGAAAAGGACTTTTCCGCGTCTTGTTAGGACTAGTATGGCAAGAACTGACACGCTTATTCGAACCCGTCAGTTAGATAAAAATGAAGTGGCGACTATTAACAGGATAATGAAACAGCGTGCACGCCAATATATTGCTGCATCAAACGAAGAATGGCTCTATCCAGAAAATATAATCTCAAGTAATTGGCAAGACTTAAGGGCCGTTCTTTTGCCACCAAAAGATGAACTGTTCAAATTTAGCGGTAAAATGATTGTTGGGTTCGATGATGGTGGCAGCTATTATCAGGATGAATTTGGAAGAACTACTCCCGAGAATAAGTTCTTAAAGAAGGAAATATCAGAAAAAGACATCGGAATGAATGAAGCTTGCGGTTGTGGTAGTGGAAAGAAATATAAACAATGCTGCCTGGGAAAACCTAAAAATCAACGGACTACGTGGGATGAGAAGAGCATCAGGGAACGGAATCTCGCTTTATACATTCGTATCGAAGACATTCTTGGTTTCAATAAGGGAAAGACCTGGGATGATGTCAGACGTGAATTAAGCAGTGAACAGGTTGCTAAAATACACAAATATTATGGGGAACTCTGGCCCATTGAAACCGATATAATTAGTCTGCTTCCAAAACCGGATAACACATTAAGAGCTCTCTACACGGGAATGCTGGATTTAAGAGTAATAACGGTTTTTGGTTTGGGTGCTGCCCCATATTTCGATGAGCTTTTGATCCAGCATCCTTTCATACATCCAAATGCAGACAATCCAGAAGATAGTCCAATAGATTCACCACATAAGTATAAGCTTCAGACACTAAAAAATATTTTGCTGTTTTTGTATCTTAAACCTTTCGTAATGGCTGGGATTGTTAACCTCATTCCTGACCTTTGTTCAATTGATAGCTACCTTCATCATGAAAAGATGACTATGGCAAAAGAACGCAGAGTTGGTGAAAAGATAGATAAAAAAGAAGAAGAACGGTTTTTAAAAATGGCAGATGAAGAAATTTATAGGACCAAGAGGATGTTGCCCAGAGAGCAGCAAATTCAGCAAATTCGTCAAGCACTCCCCAAAATTTCTGACGATGAAATTGAAGGCCTGTTGGAGTATAGAAAACATCTTAATGAGCAAGACCCTCTTGCATTATTACAGGAGGATGTTTTTGCAGATGGTGTCCAGTATACCAATATTATCTTGGAACCTAATTTTGAGATGGCTTTATTTATTGCCCAGGCAACAGGTTCAATCATTTTGACCAACAGTGAAACCAGATGGCAAGAATTACAAGCAGCACAGAGCAGAGAGAGTGGCATTCCGTGGGACGATTATAGAAAAGTGATAGAAGGACCGGAATATTTCTTTAGCGTGAGGCCAGAGGTTAGTTTTACGAATCGCATGAAAGGATATTCTGATGGAATCCGTAACTCATTTCGAGAGTTATTTGCAATGACACAGAGGAATAAATTTTCTTCTGAAGTTCTACAGCTGGAGAAGTTCAAATCACAATTCATCAAAGGACACCAAAATGCTATGAAAGGGTTCAATACTGGCTCTCAAACTACATTAAAAGCAAAAATAAATGTCCTTATGCCAAGGGGCGGGATGATGAGCAATAATGTGCAAAGACTTCTAATGCAATCGGGCAGTGAAATTTATCTTAGTAATGCACCCATGGCGATATTTATTGACTCGGAAACAGCTAACTAAATTGAAGAACTTTGCTCATATTTCACATATAAGAAACTGACAATAGATGGCTATGTTCGGCTAGGTATTAGGTTTCCCGAAAACCAACTCATCCACTGAAAAGTTTTCCCGCCGCCTACTTCTGCAAATTTCTACACGATGCCCCGTAAAAACACACGGGAGCATCAGTGTAATGAATTGCCACCTGGGCTAGCATCTTTACTGATAGTCGGATTGGCAATCACATCACCTGCGTTCGTTAAATTTATGCCGATATCGGCATAAATATAAACCGAACTTCATTTACCCCTAACCCATCTTTAACATTTACTGGCTTTCGCGCACTAAATGTTAAAGATGGGATAAGTCAGAAATATGTCGTTGGGTTTGAACGAAGAAGCGGAGCAAAGTAGTGCCCTTTTTTGGAGTCAGACCCTTATTTTACTGGAGTTTCAGCGATTACATGTTAGAAGTCAAGAAAAATGAAGTGTTTTGAGGGTGATACTATATAATTTATTCCCTGTTTATTGTTGAAGAATGGGTTGTAGATGACCAAAACCGACCCTTGAACAGCTGTTAAACTTTGATCAACGATTATCTATGACAATGGGAGAAGCCCTAGTTCCTTGAGATAAGAATTGTGTTTGAGCTTTGCTGCCTGAATCTTCTCCT
>MPNP01000164.1 GCA_002239085.1 Rhodobacteraceae bacterium bin131
AATGACGTTTCGGACAACTTTTGCCATCAATTGACCGCTTTTTCGAAATGCACGACACACCTCTCCTAGCCGTCCGTGCAGACGATGATGAGGAGTGTGGTGCAGAGAGGGTCGTCAGGCCACAAGGCGTGGGCGTTTACCTAACCGCAAGCCGTTCAGTGCTTCGTTCCTCTGACGCTGGAGCACACGACCCAAATGATGAATATTGCATGCCACCACCGATAACGCCACCACACGTGCAAAACCCTTTGAACCATACGCTCGAACCCGGTCAAGACCATGATGCTCAAGGCCATTGATCTTCGATTCAATCCCCGGATGCCGCCGCATGGTCACAAAAGTCGCCCCGCTCTCCCGTTCTTTATCGGCCGTGGTCAGGTAACCCTTGCGCGGCAGGACATTGTCAACCAGAAGCTCGTCCAAACGAGCCCGATTGGCCGGACTGTGAAAGCCCCGGTCAAAACTGCACCCGTGAAGAGCAGGAAAACGAGCTTGTGTGTCCTTAATCATCGGTTGGGCATGGTCAACATCGCTCCCTTTCCACATGATCCGGTGATGCAGGATAAAGCCACAATCATCTTCCAAGACACACACCGGCACACCCAATTCAAACGGTGTCCCAGCCTTGCCTTTTGAAATCCAGCGGGTGTAGTCCTCAAACACGGAAAACACCTTTTCCGCGTTGGGAATCGTTTCGCCCCGCAACAAGCGACGGTCAATCTGACGCTGGGCATGACGCAGATAATCAGCCATGCGGGTCAATTCCTTGTCCTTGGTTATCCCCACAGCACGCAACTCTCGTAATGCCGATATCGGCATTACCGGCGGTAATGCCGACAACTTTATAATGCCGACAAATGCTTCCAAACCCCTAATTCATGGGAAATGCAAGTTAGATTTGTCGGCATTATAATGGATTGAGTACAAGAGATGAAGGACTTCTAACAGTTGGGATTTGCTCTTTAATGTGTTCAGGATGTCATCAATCACTCCATTGTTTTGTCTATGAACTTAAAGACCTACAGCGAATCAAGAAACGCCAGAACATCATCATCTGGCTTGTAAACACCAGCGGGAATATTTGTCGGCCGTGTCTGATCCATCGCCCGTTTCTTAATTTCCATGTCCGCATGCAGATAGACCTGGGTGGTTTCCACGCTTTCATGGCCAAGCCATAAGGCAATCACCGTACATCCGGTACCGCTCCGAAGCAGGTCCATGGCAGTCGTGTGACGCAGTGTGTGGGGACTGACTTTTTTGTCAAGGAGCGACGGACATATCTCAGCGGCCATTGTGCAATATTTTCGGACGATGCGCTCCATCCCGTCACGGCTGAGCCGGCCTAAACGATTGCTTATGAACAGAGGTTCATCCGGTTGCGTTGCCCCGCGTTCCTGAAGCCATTCCGTCAGTGCCATAATACTATCGCTACGCAGGGGTGTTACCCTTTCTTTTCTCCCCTTGCCAAAACACTGCAGATAGGCCTTATCCCGAGGTCTGAGTGTTATATCACCGACATTCAGCGCAATCAGTTCCGAGACCCGTAGCCCTGTCTGTAAGGCCACAAGGAGCAGGGTATGGTCACGACGACCGATCCATGTGGTGATATCTGGTGCATCCAGAAGGGCCGCGGATTCGGCGGGTTCAAGAAAGTTGATTAACCGCTTGTCATGACGTTTGGCCGGAATGGCAAGTATCCGTTGACAATGGAGCAACAGTGCCGGTTCGTGCATCGCAACAAAACGAAAGAAAGTCCGAATTATTATGCGGCGTAGATTACGCGTGCTGGTACTGTTTCCACGATGCTCTTCCACATGGGTCAAAAAATTACTGACGAGGGTTGCATCAATATCAGTAACACACATGTTCACGGATTGCCGGTTGAGACATACGACGGCATACTGGAGCAGAAGCCGAAAGGTATCCCGGTAACTTGCCACAGTGTGAACACTGGCATGTTTCTGGGTGACGAGATAGTCCGTGAAGAAACGCTGGATATAGAGTGACAAGTTATGGACAGTCATGACAGCCTCCATTGCTTATGGGCTTGTTCAACCTTCTCAAGAGTTATCTGAAGCAATTCGGGAACGGCCTCAAGATACCAGTAGGTCTCTTTTGGACTGCGGTGTCCGAGCCAGTTACTCAGCTTGTATATTTCGCGGTCGACATCAAGACCTTTCCGGTGCCAGTCAATAAGCGTTCTGACCGCAAAACTGTGTCGCAAGTCATGGATACTAGCACCTTTACCATATTTGGAGACGTGCTGTTTATCACGCAGACCAATGCTCACACAACATTGTACGAATGTTCGATATACCGTCTTGTAGGAAATCTTTAAACCACTCTCACCGAGAAAGAAAGTAGGATCTCTTTGGACCACTGCTCGCTCGCGCAACTCTCGGTATGATGCCAGTTGTTTGACCGAACAAGGAGCTATTGGTATGACCCGCTTGACGTGATTCTTGGCGTGACAGACCCGCAGAGTTCCGTGCTGGATATCAACATCATCGTCAGTCAGATGCAGGGCTTCACTGATCCGTAATCCGGTTACCGCAATCAAACCGTAGAGTGTTGCATGGGATGGTCCGCGCAAGCCACAGCCGCTTGGAGAACGGAGTTGTAATGCAACATCGATGATCTTGACGATCTCTTGTTGAGAATAAATGTAAGGTCGGGGGCGGCTTCTATTCCTAGAGATTAGGCCTTCTGGCAGGACGTCACTTTTCGGATCTAAAACATGTAACCAGAGGGTGAATACACGGACATGGCTGTACCGAATAGCCCATGAGTCTTGATTGGCCGAACCATACTGTTTCTTCCATAACAGGAACAGGTCGGCGGTGATGTGCTGTGCTCCCTGATTCTCCACAAACGTGGCAAATGTTAACAAGATTTTGACAACCCCAATCGAAAGTCCGGTTCCAAGCGCCTGTCTTTGGGTGAGATAATATTCAACCCGTTCACGAATCGATATCATTGGTTCCCTCCCTTGACCGGCCAAGGACGTGCAATCGAACGTAAATCTTCGACATTATGCCGGGCATATGTGGTTGTTGAATCATAACTGCGATGGCGTAAGACATCACCGATTTCCTCAAGGGATGATCCCTGGTGCAGGAGTTTCATAGCCAAGCTATGACGCAAGGAATGGGTTCGTACCTGACTTGGGAAAGGTATTCCTGCCAGTTGATATGCCCTTTTGAGAGCACTGCAGACCGTCCTTGAATTTTGCAAAGGTTCAAATGGTGGAAGGACTCTGACGAATAGATGGCGCGTCTGTCCCTGGCGACCATCACAGATCCAGGCGATAATCGCTTGTCCGACATCAACTGGGACCGGCATATAATCGAATTGATGACCCTTGCCCCGAATCATTATTTGGCCTGCATGCCAGTCAAAGTCATCCAGCTGAATGGCCACAACTTCCTTGGCACGAAGGCCCAGGCGGACCATCAGGAGGAGCATGGCATAATCCCGCCTATCGCGTGGCGTGTCATTGTGGATGGCATTGAGCAGTTTGTTGACCGTTGTCGGTTCAAGATGACGAGGAAAGCCGTCATTCCGGGTTGCCGCCGTTGGCGGAATGATCGCTGACAAGTCCCGCGGGAAATAATTGCTCCAGAACAGAAACCGGAGGATAAGACGGAGGTAATGGATAGACCAGGTGCTTGATACGGTGACTTTATCAACGAAGGAGATAACATCTTCGGGTGTGACCAAGGCAAGGTTTTGAACTATCTCAGTGTCAGCGTTACAGTGTTGCAGGAATTGGGTCAGGATTTTTGGATAAATCCTTAAGTGGTCACTGGACATTCCCCGTTGGGTTTTGAGCCAATAGTCCAGTTCCATGCAGAGATGTTCTACTGTTCCTGGGGGCGGCACAAGACTCTGACGGACCATGACACCCGTATCAATGAGATATTCGGTGAAGCGGTGCACAACCATTGCAACTTTTTTCTTCATGCACAAACTATCTGTTGTGGCACAAGCATCAGCGAGTTTGTCCATGGTATCGACATCCAGCTCGCTGGGACCGATATTGTTCATCTGAACACCATCACAAAAACGGTGGCTGATACGCCGGTAGAGTTTGATTGTATTTTTGCTATAACCTTGTGCGCTCATGGATTGCAGAAATGCAGTGAGATAGGCTAATAGCCAGAATTGCCCCTCAGCTGGGGCACGATCAGGAATCGTCATAATTAAACCTCTCGTTGAGTTAACAAAAACGAGAATTATACAGTATAAGCCGTGTCAATGGTTTGGGGTTATCTTGACTAAAAATCAGGGTAATCAAGAGTTGGGGATGAGGAAACCAATTGTTTGAATCTAAGAACACTCGCCGTATAATGCCGACAAATTTAACTTACATTCCACATGAATTAGGGGTTTGGAAGCATTTGTCGGCATTATAAAGTTGTCGGCATTACTCCAGCAATGTCTCTTCAGCCCGTTTAACCAGATCATGACACTGGTCAAGATACGCCTTGATATCCGCCCGACTGGCCCGACTGGTGTTCCGACACTGATTAAACTTCTTCTGGACCGAAGCCGTCAAATGCTTCGATTGACGCCACCCACCTATCTGAGCCCGACTGGTCTCACGACCGACCACACGCAGAAGACACCGCATCGCATCCCATAACAGATTGACATCCGTCGGATAATGCACATCCGTTTCCACGACAAAGGAATCACACCGCCCGTACGATGCTTCGCCAGGCGCTTTGTTCAACACGGTGTGACCACACTCAACAATCAGCTGATTCACCGCATCCAATAACGCGGGCGTCAACAGGGTGACATTATCAACCAACGACTGGAAGGAATAACAGGTCTCATCAAAAATATCAGAATGACCCAGAAACTTCCGCAGCGTTTTGTGCTCATGGACCATTTCGTGAAGACGGTCAAAGTCGCAATCCAGACCCTGCATCACCACACCCATCACAAGAATCTGCCACAACTCCATCCCCGGCCGACCCAACTTGTGATTGACATCGGGAACCAAGCCCTCCTCCAAGAGGGCAAACAGTCGGGCCCGCCGAGACGGGTCAGAATACAGCTTCTGAAGACCGATCAATATGGCGGGAGTGTCATCCCGGGATTTGTAATTCAGATTAATGTTTTCAATGTCAATATCACCCAGTTGGCGGAGGGGATTAATCGTCTGTCCATAGCCTCGTCACTCGAAGAATCGTTGCATTTGGTTAAGATCAGGCCATATTATGGAAAAACACCAATGTACAAACCAATCTTGAAAAGAAGCTTCGCATATCAAAGCCCCTATTGCAAGGGATTTAGGAACAAATATTTTATTTTCGGGCAGACACTAGTTATATTCCATATCAAACCCTCGCAAAATCCACGTATAATACGTTGGTCTCTATGCCAAACCATTTTCATCTCGCCTTTATTCCTTTCAGGGAATAATATAAATTGCCTCAGTGGTTGAACGGCGGTATCGCGAATCGCTTGCAATCACGGACTTTCTTTCAATCGCGTGATATTCTTCCATTCCGTCATAAAGCTTCCAGATGGAATCATGATCGGCGTTAGTCAAAAGGATTTTTGCACCTCGTTTGGCAGCGCGAAATATTGCTTTTTGCAATCTGACCTGGTCCTGCCAACTAAATATTTG
>MPNP01000165.1 GCA_002239085.1 Rhodobacteraceae bacterium bin131
AATGAGTAAACGGGATTTCATTCTCAATCACCTTCAGTATTGTTGATTTAATTGAAATGAGGCCGCCGAAACTATCTGAACCATGCGATTGTTGATTCGTAGAGTGTCTTGGTCTTCTATGATGCCAAGGTCGGCATCAACTAATGCCAGCTGATTGATCAACCCTTGGTTGATGAGGGTGAAGTAGTCATGCATACCCACATAATCCTGTTTAAGATAGCGGAGTCTATTTTCAAATTCACTAGCGGCCTGATCGGTTCCTGATTCCCATCCGACAAGAAACCAATGCGTAAAATATCCGCTCTCTTCATTATTGTTCGGAACCAATCCGAATGGAATTGATTCAATTTTTACGCTTGGAAAAAGTAAATAGTCTCGCCAAGTCGGTATTGTTGTTGATAATCGTCCGGGTTTCTGAATTGTCAAATATTGCTCGGTTGATGATAGTATTGTATGTTCATGATTAAGGCTGACGGCATCTGTTGCTTTGATGATTACCGGCGGGATAACGTAGCCGCGATTTTGCTCAAGTGGAGTCGTGACTTTGCCAAAATCAAAAACCACTGACAAATTATTTGAATGTTTTTCAAGCGCACGGGTTATTGACCCTGTTGCTGACTTAAAACCAGTTTGACTGCCAAAGATTAAGGCAACCTCACGCAATGCATTGTTTCTAATGTGGTCATGTGGGAATTCGGGCCCGCGCAAACCCAATTTGAGGTATTTTTCCTTTGATACAATTGACTCGCTGAGAAGGAGTTGGTCAGTTTTGCCAAGGGTAATTTCCTTGCCAAGGTCCGATTGGATATTTTCGGGTTGGGATTGCGAGCAGGCCGCGATAGACAATAATGAACTCATTACCCCAGTAATCACCCATGAAAAATTACTTCTAAAGCGCATCAACATAGATTAATTCCAAAATTTGTGGTTCGGAACGGAAGTTGATAGTGAACTGGTTAGGTTTCAAACGACTGAGAAGCTCGATGAGTTCAGAAAATTCCAAACCAGTTGAAGAAACATTGATTTGAATGGATAAGACTGGTTGAGCACCCGAAATAATCAATTCCAATTCGTAGTATTGAGCAATCAAATTGAGTAAGGGTTCAATTGGACCATTCCAAAATACTGATGCGGGTGGTGATGACAATATTTTGGTTTTCTGATTTGGCGGGTCTTCATTAAAGGAAAGTGTAGCTTCGTTCCTAGAAATCAAATTTACATTGATCGGGTCTGAAGATTGCGTAGCCAGGGTAGCAGTGACTACGGCTTCGGCAATCATACGTTCATACGGGTCAGGTTTATGAACCACATTAAGGGGGTTATTACTCTGGTCTGTACAGCTGAGCAAGTTGATGGCTATTGTTAATATTGTTAAGATTTTTATACGTTGGATGTTGAATAGAATCATGAGGTAAATCTCCTAAATAATGAGATTTCTACCATCACTGCATGAAACCTAAGCAGAGTTATTATTACAAGGACAAACAGAAAGTCCTATAGAATGTTGCTTAAGCGAACTGCTAGATTAAGTTGACTCAAGTAGCAAAGGTATTGGGAAGGCAAAATTCATTGCCATTTGCTTTTTTCCTTGGCTTAAACATTCAACATTTTAAAGCGATTTTGTAGACTTGAAGAACTTGAATGTTTGTTTAGTGGCACCTCTACCTAATCCGAAAACCAGGGTTTACCTGTTTTTGCCATTGAATAAAAAGATTAATCTAAGTTTCTCAAAACATGACTGTTTGAGTAAGTAAATCCTTACGACTTTTCCGATTACCGCTCAATACCGGTCGGGCAATATCTTCCCTGCATTGCTGATAAGTGAACCATGGGTTTAGTGCTGTTATCCAAGTTGAAGCTACCTTGTCATACGAATTGAATCTCAATATTTTAGTTCCCTGTAACGCAAAAGGGGAACCGCGGTTCCCCTCTGCACTCTATAATACTGATGAGTTTAGAAAGTCATCTTGATGCCGGCTGTAATCGTATTCGTTGATGTATCCGCCTTTGAACCCATGGTCTTGCTCAAGCGATCATATTCCATATAGAAGCTCGCACCTCCACCAAGGCCATAACTAAAGTCAACATCAATCTTGGTTTCATCCATGGCCTCAAGTTGACCCATGGCATTCTTATTGCCATTTTTGTCATTGAGCTTTGAATAGGCCACTACGACTGTCGAATCACTACCAAGACTCGAAGTCACTCGTGCACCATAGGCATTCCAATTGTTCACTCCGAGAAGACCTGGGGCACCGGCGGTTGTAGCAGCATTCACCGTCCGTTTCTGACCTGACTGGCGGACATAGATTAACTCATAGTCAATGTTGCTAACAGAACTGGTAACACCAAGAGCTTGTACGTCGTCGCCGGTCATACCAAGTCCTACAGTGACGACACCGGCATCATAGGTTGTTCCGAAGGACCACTTTCTGTTATTACCGGCACCTGAAGTAAGTGAGTAGCTGACTGACCCAATTGTACCAGTAAGTGCAGCAGCAGTGCGATTAGACGGTACTGCAGCCGCTACAGACGTCGCTGCTACTGCCGGTGTTCCACCCATTCTCGTGTTTGGAACTGCAGCTGTCCCCGCCATATACCCTAATGAATCCATGACATTTAAGGTGAAAAGTTTGTCATTAGGGTCAGGGACAGTATCAGTCATTGTACTAGGGTCATCATCACTATCACCATTACTATCAACATTAGTTGGATTTAGATACAACTTATGGCGATAGATTGGCTTACCATTGTGGATAGCATTAGTACCAGTTAAGCCAGTTAATGTATAAGAAATAATCATCCCGCCAGTTCTGTGGAATGTAATATCTTCCTTAATGTTGCTTTCCGCGATATTAATTTTATTTGGTTGGTATCCATCTGTATCATCATCACTGTCTTCATCATTGATTCTCACATCTCTAACAGCGAGTTGCTGCTTGGTATCTCTAATTGTCCACGTATTTCTTTCTCCAGTAAAAGTTTCAGTAACCGCCCCAGTTACAATAGAAACAACGCCATCACCACCTACTGTTACTTCAACATCTCCACCAGCTAGACTACCCGTGGGTTCTACTGCGGGTGTTCCTGTACCAGGGATCGGTGTACCTAGAACTGCTGGTACTGCCGCCGTGTCTTTGAACATCTCGGATGTAGCAAAGGCGCTAGTAGCTTCATCGGGGTCGGCTAAACCAATGCCACCGGCATTTACTTTCGCAATCCCTTCTTCATTATCGCCAAACTGCAGCTTCCAACTGCCATCGGCACCACCAATATATGCACCAAATACATCACCGGTTATGCCATTGTTTTGACGACCATCTATCGTAATTGATGCTCCAAATTCAAGCCCCCCATCAGTGACACCCGAAGACGCAAACTTCACGTCATACCAACCAACAGTAGACAAATCGCTATCACTTGCTTTAGTGACAGCTATTCTGCCCGAACCACTTATAGCCACCGATGGTGCAGCTTCCATGACCATATCAACATCCGTAGCCATTGCTTCTTCCATCACCATTGCTTCTTCCATGTCTATATCAACATCCATGGCCATCTCAGTGTCCTGAGCGAGAGCATACACACTACCAAACACAATCAGTAGTGCTGAAATTATGAGTTTTTTCATCGTCTTTTCCTATGATAATTAAACTTATTGTGAAACGATAAGAAAGGAGCGATTCAATGCGTGTTTTCGATTGGTTTATCACCCTGATTTCGGGGGATATCGCCATCAACTATTAAGTTTGACGGGGTAATTCACAAAGGTTTTCAAGCCTGTGCGATGATGACTTTGGTATGCACCCTGAAACTACGATATTCATTTAAGGGCACGTCTATTTATTCCAATAAGGTAATTCTTACCATTATTTTTCCACTCTGTCATTTTTTTCCTGGTATTTTTTGTTGTGCTTATGATATCACTCTAGGCAAGCAATAAATGTGTCTTATTGATGTTGATCAGGAGTAGTGAAATGGAACGAAGAAACCTGTTTGAAGAAGACCGACAACTTGAGGCTCTCGCCGAGTTCAACACCCTCTCTCGGATGAAAGACGTGGTCGACTGGGGTCGCTTTCAACCGATCTTGGAAGAAGTCTTCGGCCCGCCTCGGCGCGGTGGTCGGGGTCGTCCGTCGTGGGACCAGCTGATCATGCTCCGTGCTCTATTGTTGGGCGTCATGTATTCTCTGAGCGACCGTCAACTGCAATATATGTTGCTGGACCGAACCTCTTTCAAGCAGTTTGTGGGTCTTCAGAGCAAGGATCAGGTTCCGGATCAAAAGACGTTGTGGAAGTATCGAGACCAGTTGGCTCAGGCGGGTGCTATTGACGCCTTGTTCGAGGTTTTCAAGGAGCAATTGCGGGAGCATGGTTATCAATGTCAAACTGGGACCGTGGTGGATGCCACCATGGTTCCCGTGCCCCGTCAACGCAACAGTCGGGACGAGAATGGTGAGATTAAGAATGGGCGTATTCCGTCCGAATGGGAAGAGGACCCCAACAAATTACGGCAAAAGGACACGGATGCGCGATGGACTAAGAAGAGGGGTCACACCTTTTTTGGTTACAAGAACCATATTGCGATGGACCGGGAGACGAAGTTGATTGAGCAATGGGAAACCACCGCGGCCAGTGTCCATGATAGCCGGATGTTGGTGCCTTTGTTGGCCGCGTGGCCTTCAGGGGATCCGCAGTTGTGGGCCGATAGTGCCTATCGTTCGAAGGCAATGGTTCAGCTGTTGCGCGCACGGGGTTTTAAACCGCGCATTAATTTTAAGGCCAAGCGTGGTCAGAAGTTGAACGCCCGTCAGGTTGTCTTGAACCAGGCTTATTCGCGGCATCGCTGCCGCGTTGAGCATGTGTTTGGCTCAATGCGTAATGATATGCCGGAGCATGTGATGCGTTGTATTGGGGAAGTCCGAGCCAGGAGTTGGATTGGCATGCGGAACTTGTGCTATAATATCAAGCGGTTGTGTTATTTGGAGACGGTCGCCAAGGTCTAATCAAAGGGAGGAAAGTGTCTGAGTGGTGCCACTGTAGGGCCACGTGTGTCGTGTATTCTAGAAAATGATGGAAAAGGGTCTATTTTTACCTTTTTTGGTGACAATTATTGACTGAATGTGACCAATTATTGACTGAATGTGACACCACGGAGAAGAAATCATTCAGAATAATCAAATTTTTTCAAGAGCGAAAACAGGTGAATCCTGGTTTTCGGATTAAATAGAGGTGCCCTTAAGCCTAAACGCTGAGGTCTTTGGTACAAGCTAGCATGGTCATTGATGAACTTATTATCGAGCCAGAAAAACCGCCAATGCTAAAGTGATTGGTGGATGATTCACATGTATATGTGTTATCAAAGAGGTGTAAATTATCGAATTGTAATTGATTTTACCCCTTTAGAATGCTTTAAGTGTTGGATTGCGGCAAGAAGTGCGGCCAGTTTCGGTAACAGTTTCTGGGCCGCTGCTCGACAACTCAGTTGCTCGCGCTGACATAAGGCCTCCGCAAGGGTTGTCCGAGACAGCCCGGACGCCTCAGCGTTCTGACACTCCTGCCTGAACCAGCATGCCGTGGAAGATGAAAGTTGAAAAGTACCA
>MPNP01000166.1 GCA_002239085.1 Rhodobacteraceae bacterium bin131
AGAATACGACCGATCTATCATTGGACCGCGACCCGTATCATGGCTCATATCGCCCTGTGCTTTATGGCGTTCAGTCTGATACGCCATCTGGGTCATCGCTTGGCGGGTCTGGACATGCGGCTGTCACCGAGAGGCATCCGGGATGCTTTGGCTCACCAGCAATGTTCAATGGTCCGGGATGATGAAAGTGGCCAGTGCTACGTGATACCCTCAACGACCACGAAGGAGGGGATAGGGATCTACAAGGCGATGGGTGTCAAGATGGGAACCACGGCGTACGCATTGTACCAAGATGAGGACTGAAAGCGGAGTGATATAGGGGAGAAAGAAGGGACTTTGGCGAGCCAAAAATGAGGGCAATGTAGTGCCTAATCTTTAGGGGGCACCCCTATAGAATCGGTGTTTTAAGCGATAAAGTGTCAAAGTCGGGTGTTATACGATTATGATTAAGGCCGATTAGGCAGGCAGCAAAATACATGGTCGAAAAAGGCATCAAAGGGAATTTACCAAAAATTAATTCTCCTGATACCAGAAAACCCCAAAATACAGAAGGATTGATTTAATCTGCAAACTACTGAATGTTTGCAGTTAATAGCTATTTTCTTCATTGCAGATAGCCATTTGTATGATGTGTGATTGATACCAAAATTAAATCAAAAATGAGTAAGTGTAGTTAATTCTGCCGCCCGTTCGGCTAATAGGGGACCAATGGCACCTAATTGTGAGGCTTCTTGTGATGCGGCATTACCTGCTTGACCACGAGCGGCGACACCCTCAAAAATAACAGTCATTCGAAAGAGGGCAAATATCAAATGGAAGCGAGTGAATTCTTCTTGATGCGATGCCCCGGAATAATAGGCCTCAACAAATTCTTCCATAGTGGGAAGACCTCTTTCCTTTAAGGGCAAATCACGAATTCCATTCCCGTATTCATCAGAGTTCAAATACCAAGCATAACAACAGCAATTGGCCAAATCAGCTAATGGATGTCCAAGTGTCGATAACTCCCAATCCAATACAGCGACGACCGTGGGATCATGGGAATGAAACATTAGATTGCCAATTCGGTAGTCACCATGGACCAGGGTTGTCGTATTTGATGGGGGAATATTTTGCGGTAACCATTTAATCAGGAATTCAATAGTTGAGCTATCTTGTAATTTTGAAAGTTCCCATTGTTTTGTCCAGCGTTGGGTTTGTCGAGCAAAATAATTCTTATGGGAACCAAAATTGGTTAAGCCAAGGTCATCAAGGTCAACCGCATGAATAGTATTGAGAGTACGAGCCATTTCAAAATAAAATAATTTCCGATGTTGTGGAAGAATTTGCGCAAGCGAATTATCATGAAAGACCCGACCAGGAACATATTCCATCAGGTAGAATTCAGTCTTGGCCACTTCGGGGTCAAGACAATGAATATAAACTTCAGGGACTTTAACATCCGAATTGGCAAGCGCCTTGAGAACCTTAAATTCTCTTCCTACTGCATGGGCTGATGGCAATAGATTACCGTCAGGACGTCGTCTCAATACGAATTGACGATGTGGGTAAGTGATTTGGTAGGTTGGGTTTGATTGGCCTCCGTCAATTTTTTTGATTTCGGGATTCCCAGTTAACTCTTGGAAGTGACTTTGGATCCAGGCATTCAAGGTGTTCAAATCAATATCCATTCCGTTGTCCTCATTGCTTTACTTTGAATCGCTATACTTGATGACTCAAAACACTTTTAATTTAATTGTTCTTTCAATGTTAAGGTAAAAAAATGTTGGATATGCGTGTAGTTGTTATTACTGGTGGCGCGACTGGAATTGGTGCAAGCTGTGTTAGGGCTATGGCTGCCAAAGGCTATCATGTTGCAATAAATTATTATGATCAAATCCAGAAGGCAAATAAACTGATTGACGAATGCAGGAATATGGGGGTTGAAGCAATCGCTATTCCTGGAGATGTATCAAAAGATAAAGAATGTCGAAAGATTGTCTCCCAAACGATTGCATATTTTAACCAAATTGATGCACTCATCTGTTGTGCAGGAACGACTCAACATACACAAAATGATGATTTAGACAGCCAAAATGCCGAGCACTTTCAGCGGATTTACAGTGTGAATGTCATTGGAATGTATCAGATGGCTCGGGCTTGTGGAATCCACCTAAAGCAGAGTTCGAATGGGTCGATAGTGAATATTTCTTCCATTGCTTCACAAAATGGTAGCGGGAGTTCATTGGGTTATATTGCCTCCAAAGGTGCGGTGAATTCGTTAACGTTAGCCTTGGCAAAATTGTATGCACCACAGGTCAGGGTTAATGCCGTCCTGCCCGGACTGGTTAATACGGATTGGTTTCGGCAAAATGTGGGAGAACAAAGGTGGTGCCAAATCAAAGAGGACTATATGAAAGGTGCGGCACTGAATGCGATCACGGAACCTCAAGAAGTTGCCTCTGCCGTTGCATTTCTGTGTGTGGATGCAATTAAGACGACAGGTCAGCTCCTATTGATTGATGCGGGCGCAACACTCGGGTTAAATGTCAATTACAGTGGCGGCATTGAATAAAATTTCGTTTGGCGTTTGCACACTCACGGACGGTCTAAACGAAACTAAGCCGTGTGATGTCATAAATATAATTTTGGTTTCCCCTGCAAATGCTTAAGCCGACTAAAAACATCAAATCCCATTTGTAGCAGACAGTGAATTATATCTATTGGAACCCAGTTTTCGGCAATACGACCATTATTAATTCGGTAAAAGTCCATGACTCGCATGGTGATATATTTTCCTGTTGAGGGTAAGCCAAGCCATTCACCAAGATGAGTGCCCCCTACTGAAGGCCAACCACCCGTAACCGCAATGTTGCCGTCACCGATTCGAATATAGTGGCTATGTCCTTTTCGGTCAGGAAAACCAGTTAAAAAAGGAATTTGATGGTGGGCACGAAATCCTTTTAAGCCCCGCGTTGTGCCAATACCTGAAGCGGCATAATACTGAAAATTTTCAGTCCAATATTCATCCATAGGCATTGATTCAATATCGTTTCCATCAAATTCATGAAGTGCCGCATGCATTCGTAAAACGAGTTTAATGGCTTCGTTTCCAGCCAGGGCACCGTTAAAATCCTCTGTGACTCCATTCATGATTGCTGGGGCCATCCAAAATCCCTCTGAACCTAATGAAGGGACAAGTGGCCAGCACCCGGCTTGTCGCATAAGATCAAGAAAATCAAACAGCATATACGAATGTACTATCTTCCCATCAACAATGGTGTGCGCTTCACTTGACCGCAGGTGAATCACCCCATGCGTCGGAGGGATACCAAATAGCGATTCTCTAAAAGTTCCCTGATAGTGACAGATGGATGCAATCATGAGCTGTCCGGTAATATCTCTCTGATTGCGTTCATCGGAAAGATTGTAGCCACCAACAAAGATGCTGTCTCTTCGTTCCATATCGGGGAAACATTTCAGTAAAATTTCCCATAGATTGTTAATTTGATCCACTCCATGGAGCTCATTAAAGGGGTGAGACCCCCATAAGCGGGCATCTTTGTGATAGCACGTTTCTGCACAATTACCCTTTAATAAAGTGTGGAGTCCATTTTGAATTTCTGTTTTAATCTGGAGAAGATGCAACAATTGAATACCCTCCTGGGAAGTAAATTTCTTGATTTAAATCAACCGTTTTGGTTAACACAAACTATATTATTATCAGGATACTTTGTGAGTTTCACAGAGATTGATACCACGAAGTTAAACACGGCATTTGATAATCGGTCTACCAAATATCAGAGTTCACACTACATTAATGGTTGGAGAAGGACGTTAAACACGCCTGAATAATAAGGATATTATTTTTATAAATTAGAACCAATAGCCCATGAAATTTTTACAACAAAAAACACGTGAAGGAATTATCCTTCACAGGCAAGAGGATTTCTCAAAAATGGCTCGGTCGGGCCAAGTCGCCGCACAAATACTTGACGACATTTGTGACCAAGTTTATCCAGGGAAAAGAACCATTGAGATTGATGAATTTATTGAGACAAAGATCAAAGAATACGGTGTTCAATCAGCGACCATAGGTTATCGAGGGTACAAACACGCATCCTGTATTTCGGTCAATCATGTTGTATGTCATGGCATTCCCAGTGACAAGAGACTTGCCAAAGGTGATATTCTCAACATTGATGTAACCGTCATTGTTGATGGTTGGCATGGAGATAGTTCACGGATGTATGTTGCCGGTAAGCCCAAAGCAAGCGCCCTTAATCTTATTAAGGTAACCTATGACGCACTGATGTTGGGATTAGAACAAATTCGTCCAGGAAATACCTTTGGTGACTTGGGATCAGCAATACAAAAATATGCCCAAAAGCATAAAATGTCGATCGTCAGAGATTTTTGTGGTCATGGTATTGGTAGAGTGTTTCACCAAGAACCAAATGTGCTCCATTTTGGTGTTCCTCGAACAGGAGCAGTGTTTCAGGAGGGCATGTTTTTCACGGTTGAACCGATGATCAATCTCGGTAAACCCAACACTCGCCTTTTAGCCGATGGATGGACAGCAGTTACCCAAGACCGATCGTTATCAGCTCAATTTGAACATGCCGTTGGGGTGACTTCTGACGGAATTGAAATTTTCACTGAATCTCCTGCGGGCAAGTACTTCCCAACAAATTTTATTCTTGAATAAGTATTGTATTGTTGCGTTGCGAAACATTACGGGACGCGATTTAGTACAGGTGTCCTAGAAAGAACGAAGACAGTGGGGGAGAAGTTTGAGAGTTTTTCAAAGAGGGAACAGTGAAGGAGGAATTTTGAGAATAAATAGAACCCTCTTGACCAATAGATAAATGTTTTGGTTTCATGTCGTGTGGTGCTTTTATTGCTTGACGCAATCCTGCCGAAAGCCAAGCTCATTTCTGCGTTTTCAAAAGCGGGTTCGTAGTTGCGTATGTCGGTCCGGGTCATTCCAGAGTCAGAAGAGTGAGTCTGCCACTCAGGGTTAATTAGTTAGGCCATTACAACTGTGCTCTCTGGCGGGCGGCATCCTTGGAGACACCAAAGAATGGTGCCGCTTCTATGGCCGCCTCAATTGAGGTCGTACTTCCGCTGAGAAGTCTCATTTCAATTTGATGTGTTAGTTACTCCCTCCTCCATAACCACCATAGCCAATCATCGGGACTTGAGAATAACCTTTCGCTTTATCATCTTGATTGTCGCTCAATCGATTTAAATACGGCCTGTTTTCCTTTGCCACGCACAGGTCTGAACCACTCAAGGAAAGTGTCACGTTTATTTCTGTAGTCATTCGGGATGATAATGATGAATCAATGACAGCTGTGATACTTATTGGTCCATTGATTTCAAACGACTTGTATATCTTGGCAAGCTTTCATAAGTTAACAATGAACCGCTTGTAAGTGTTTGGTTTTGAAACGCCACCAAAATTGCTTCAGGCTTATTTGAACAAAGAATTGTTGTCATTTACAACTCTATGCTTTATCATTGAATTAAGAAGGAGATTAATAATGACACGAACATCTTTTGATACACTGACGACGACCAAGCTGCTTCAGGAAGCTGGGATTACTGATAACC
>MPNP01000167.1 GCA_002239085.1 Rhodobacteraceae bacterium bin131
TCATCAGACCGATGACGAGCATGTCATGGAGATCATGTTTGGTGGCATGACTGGTGCGAGGGTCTTCAACTCCCTCAAAAAGATCGGAAATAGTCTGCATTGTTCTGCCTCAATAATTGTATTTTTTTGGTAGAATAGCAGAAAATACAGGTGGAAACAACTGAAAAAGTTTAAATGCGATAGCCCTGGGTCAAAGGGGTATTTTGGAATAATATGTTGTAAATCATATTGGTTGAATTATTTAATAGAAGTACTCAAATGAAAAAATATTGAAGTTTTGGTACTTAGGAAAAATATGAAATGATAATGTTTGGAAGACTGTTTGAAAGACTGTTTGAATTTTTGTTCATAGAAGGAAGTAACCAAGGATTTATTGCGAGATTTGCAGCATCCTTTTTTGGAAGTTTTTTGTTTCATTTAGCCATAATAGTATTTAGGTTTGCGGCAACGGATTTTACCTTCCCTAATATTTTTCTTGAATATGCATTAATACAAGTTATTTTACTTTCAGTCATTTTTGGACTCACAATTTCAGCAGGCTACAAAACTGGATTAATTCAGGGATTTCTCTGGGGTGTTTTTCTGCCTTGGATTTGTTATTTCTTGGCCTCTATTTTAATATATTCTAACTCTCAATCAATTTCTATCATTACTTAATAGTTGACATTAGTTACTCGTTAGGAATATTTTAACATAAAATAATTAGGTGTTCATCATGTTCAGAGGACTTAAGAATTTACTGCTTGTGGGAATTTTGTTTTACGGAATTAATGTGGGAGTTGCTCAAGGACAACAGCAACAGCAGGGTCAAGCCTATGAGTTTAGTGGGTTATCAAGGTTTATCGCTCCATCTCAACTTTTATTCGGAAACAATGTGTGGCGTAAATCTGACGTAATTAATGGATATCCAGTTGAAGACTGGGCCACCAATTGCACTGGAATCGATTTAACCGGTTTTATAGCACTTTCTCAAGAAGAAACTAAATGGTGGAGACAACCTATCTATGAGGTGATACCGAAGGAAGAAAGAGACTCTGCGATTAATAATACAACTAAAGAAGTATTTTTCCTTGATCCTAAAGAAGAATTAAAAAAATCTGACTGTGTTTCGGGCTTAGAAAATAAAAAGTTTGTGGTTGATAGTAATATTCTAACTATTATAGATGAATTGTCAATACTGCAAGAGGTTCCCTGATTGGCAACCCTGGATTGAGAATATTTTGCGGATACTTGTGAATCATACCCAAGGCCTTTCAGAAAAAATTAAAAACGAAAAATCCATCCACAAGGATTTACCAATAATTTCTTTGTAAATCATTGATTGTGTGAAGCAAAAAGGGCGGATTACCATGGGGGAAATGATTGCCCTAACTGGAATTAGTCGCAATACCTTAAAGGATCATTTTCGGTCCCTTCTAAAAAGCAATCACCTTAAGCTACGTAAGAAAGGGCGTGGGAGTTGGTATGAACTCCCCTGACCTGAACGATGCTTGACCTATGATTGCTGGAGTATCCACTGTCAGGTTGCGTGATCGGCAAGCGAATTAATTGCCTATCTGGTGATCCTGAATTACAATCACGACAATGCAGCACGAATTGTAACCCCACAGAGATTTGCAATCGCCAATCCGAGGTTTAAGGCTTATTCACCATCTCTTAAACTGTTTGACAAAAACATCGTTTTTGGCGGATTAAAGTCAACTGAAGTTTCACCTCATAGTGCTAAAAGGACTTACGACTCAACCAGTGTGGAGTGAGTCACAAGCTCCTTTTGGAAGGTACCACAATGAAAGACCAACAAAACCTCAGTGACGAACCAATCAAACTTGTGATGTGCGGAATTATCTTTTTCATGGGAATCAGCTCTCTACTCTATAAACATCAATACTGGTTTATGGAATTGGTTTCATTCCTGACATGGCTTCATGTCAGTTATTTAGCGTGGGTCGGCAAGGCCCTTCAGGGGCAAAATGGTTTACTCCATCATTTTGAGTTGGTTATGCAGCCCTTTATAGAAATCGAATATCTTCTTAACCCACGCAATAACATTGAACTGAGCACAACTGCCTGGTGGAAAATTCAACACAAAGCTGGCCAAGCAATCCTAATAACCTATGTCTGGCCGTTTCTATACTTAATGTTCAGGGCTTGGAGTGTACGACCTGACCTCAAGTTTCGCCGTCAGCATACTCTTGATAGTTTGTGGAACTTGGGTATCATTAAAGGATCGCATGCTCAATTTATTCGCGAATTCGCCTCTCGCCATTTTACGCAATCAAAGGAAAATCCGTCCGCGTACCGTGCCCAAAGTAAAGGTGATAATAATCACAACTTTGATTCATCGCCTGCAGATACGTCACACCATGTCCGTGATGGGCCTGCCTTGACTCCCGAAGAGTGGTTAGTCCACAATGGTTTAGTAGAAAGCCCTAATCAAGAATATGGGGATGATCACAACGATAGATTAGTGTTCAATCGCGAATTTGCTGACCAGCATTGGAGTCAACTCACAATTAATCAAATCAGCGAAGTTTTTGAAGATCAATTCACCACACCTTGGCACGGCTACAAATCTTTGGTTTCTTACGAGAACACTTTAGTTGCGGTTTTTATCCTTCATCATTCTTTTCAACACAAACAAGCCGCTGAAATGCTTGGTCAACTTACGATGCTTTTTGACCGCCATTTTCCAAATGTGGTTAAATTCAAGTCGGCATTGGCTTCTCATCGCTTTCTCGTTAAGGAAACCAAAAAAGCATTCCAATTACCATCCGCCAATCAGCTTCTAATAGAGGCCAATAAGCATGCCTGGAAATACACGGCCTTTATCGCGATGATCAGTGCTGCAAGGAAAGAAACTGGTGTCCTATCAACCGCACAATTTCTGTGGTTAAAGTACGTTGACCGCACTCTGTGGTACACCCTCAACAATACTGGTAATGCCGTTGCCTCAGTGGAGGCCGCGGGTGTTCATGCCCATTACCGAGCCGAAGTACAAGCCCAAATGCCGCTTTATTGCAAAAGGGTTTTTCAGGTATCACGATCTTTATTGCACGATTATCTGGAATTGGCACCCGAGGAAATCAAACTCCGACAAAAGATTGTCAAAATGCGAACCCGAATAGGGAAGCGTTTGGCCAATTTAGCGACTCAATCTCAATCGCATTAGTCTGAACCCACAATGGTAATATCCTTTCGTCTTACACTCTTAAGTCAAGTTCATTTGTACTGCGTGGCAAGATCCGACTGCATGGATACTGTGTCACTGAAACCAGAAGTAGCCTTTTTTAAGTTTGTTTATTGTCACCAAATGACCGAAAAGCAAACTCATGGGGATAGAGTCACCATGACCCCACTGCGACTGGAAAGTATGACTACTCTTGATTTGGGGTCTGATTTGGTTCTTGCGATTGTTCAGAGCAAAAGCAAGGAGTATCTGCTCGCTTTGAACATTACTTCAGGCCATTTTAGTCCGAAGAATTTAGTCACACCAAATGCAAATGGGGCAAGATCAGACAAGCAGATTAGCAAACCAATACCACAATCATTTGTTGTGAAGAGATTCTATACCAATGCCTGAATTTACACCCTTAGTTAATTCCCAATTAGTTCCCGAATTGCTACGAATAATTGCTATCAATTCGTTGGACATTGCCATTATGTTATCGTGACTGATTGGTTCATCTTAACGGCGAGTATAGGCCTAAGTGTACTGCTCATTATAATCTTCACGTTCAAAGGCTTAAAGCGATTGGACCGGAGTGCTTGCGGCCAAATTCCTTGGCTTATTCCAATAACCCTTTTAGGATGTTTGACTGGAGTCTTGGTAGCAGGAGGTATGCATCAAGATTTCCAGATGGTGAATATTATCACTCTGATAATGATATTTCTGTGCGGACTGCTTTTGGCAATGGCTTATATTGATTTCAAGACATGCTGGGCTCCTTTGGAGACACAGCTGTGTTTGTCTGTTTGCTTAGGCATAATCAGTTGGAGTTGCATATCGCCCACTCCCCTGGAAGTTCTTACAAGTGGGTTAGCCGGATTGGCGGCGCTTGGATTAGCTCATGGATTATGGTTGTTGCAACGGCGATTGAATACCAAAATGATTCCACCTGTTGATCTCATGAGTATATTGGCCCCTCTGGCTTTGTTTGGTGCTAACGGTATCAGCTTGGCCTTTTATGGTATTCTATTCGTCATATTCATTGCCGTAAAAGTGGTTCTCTATAAGCGATCCTTCCCTTTCGTTGGTTCGTTGAGAACGGTGTTTGGTCGCCGCGATTATTTTCCAGCGCTGAGTGTTTTGCTGCCATTAATGATTGTGTTTTTCATTGCACGAGCTTGGCTCCCCGTTAATGCCCTTGAGGTGATTTATTCATGACTATTGTCAATCCCCCTTATCAACCCTATGGATACGACCGAAACGAGCGTAACCTGTGCCATGAAAATGGCACGACCCTGTTAGAGTCTATGATGGTTCTTGCTTTATTCGGGGCCTTTATGATCATGGTCAGCCAGATCATAACCCTTGAGCAAGAAAAACAACTTGCAACTTCCATTGGCAAAGAGACCGCCTTTATTACCCAAGCCATTCAGAGATATGTTGGTACCGAATATGACACCCTTAGAAGTGATCTGTTTACAGGAGCAACAAGTAACTTAATTCAGGCTATTTCCATCAGTGAAATCGCCAAAAAAGGGTATGTTTCTTCAGCCTTGCTCAAGGAGGGAAAATTTACCAATGCACTCAATCAAGAATACACACTTCTCATGCGAGGGGTTGATGCTAACGATACAGCTAATCCACAAGCCACTTTAACCAAGTCCGATATTGATACCGATTTAGATGGTCACATTGAGGCAAGTTTTACGGATGGTATCCAATCGAATGGCGAGTTTGAACTGGAAGCTATTTTAATCACAAGTAATGGCGATGTGCTTGAACCCCATATTGCTGGCAAAGCCATTGTTGGTGCCGGCGTTTATTCTGTGGGGTATATGGAATTGGACGGAATAGCCACGGGGCAGTATGGAACATGGAAACTCAATACGGCTCCTTTTGCAACGATGGACGGCTATGATTCAACTCAATCACTTGTGTCGCTGATTGCCTTGGCCCGCAGTGGTGTTTTTGGACATCCCAAACAGAACAAAGAGAGCGATGAAGGGGACGTTTATTTCGATCGCTGTGAAGGGCAAATAGGTTCGGTGTTATCTTCTTGCGAAGCAAACAATCAATTGTTCACCGAAGTGGTCTTTAACAGCTTTGACGAAGACATGAACGGGGTGGCGGATTTCTTTGGGAGTATTGACAATCTATACAGCTTAAATATGGGGGCATCGGTTGACACCGATGGTGACTCGATTCCTGACCGCTATGGCATGGTCAGAAACCTCAAAGGGATTTCGTGTGATGATACTCCCCCGGCTTATTCGCGAGCCACATTGAATATCAATTGCGATACGGTTTCGTTCAGTGATGATGTCACAATCAGCAAGGATTTAACCGTGAAGGGGAATTTAACCACCGATACTTCAATACGTAGCAAACGATTTATCGCCGAT
>MPNP01000168.1 GCA_002239085.1 Rhodobacteraceae bacterium bin131
AGTCCAAATGGTGAAAAAAAAGATCCATTAAAAACGATTTCCCCCGACCCACTTTGCCCCACAGGTAAAGGCCATTTATCGGTGCTGATTTACGCCTGCCAAAAATACGTGTTAAGCCAGACGATTGGCCTTCACTTGCTTCCAAGCGTTCTTTGAACGCTTCTAAGGGACCAAGCGCTGCGACTTGAGCATTGTCGACGATTAACTTGTCCTCGGCGATTAACTGCTGGTAGATTTCCAAAAAGGTTCTTTGCGACATACAATAGTTTAACTGTGCAATTGAATTTGATTTAAAACCGGCAGATGAATCAGCCCTTTATGAATCCTCATAGAATGTTTGATTACCTGAGAACCTGAATCATAATCATATTGTTTAACAATGAATGTCAATTTTCTCGGTTTTTTTATAGGCAATATAAAACATAAAAATATGACATGTCACCCCTGATGAGCAGTTCATAGAGTATTCAGACTTCGTTCATATTCTGAGAATATCCTGTGGTATCTTCCAATCTAGGCAAAGGTTTGTTAAATCACCCACAGCTAAAATGCACACCCACCTTTAGTTTGCAAACATTTTATAAGTATCCTGTTTTGCATTGAATTATCAAATAGCTCATAACTAATCCAAGCGGACTTATACCAAGGGGTAAAATTGAAATAACGGTCAAAATTGACCGCCAACTTTATCTCGCATAACAGTTAAGATCCAAAGATAGCGAAATGTGAATTTCGGATTGATGCAATGATATAACTTACACCTATACAACACGAAAGCTAAAAATTGATAAAATTTTATTTTGAAACCTATGGGTAAAAATGGAAGAAATTGTATCTAAGGAGAACATCAAAGATGACCTCAGGAAGGCTAAGCTAATTATTGATTGGATTTTCAGACAAATTGATGGTCTAGAAGAACTTAAGTTGAGTAAAGAGGAAAAATTTATATTTATGATTGCGGCATATGATTTCACAATTCATTGTGCTCGCTCAATTTGTATACTGATTGAGCATGAACAATATGGAGCGGCATTAGCATTGATGAGGCCACTTATGGATTCTTTTATGAGGGGTAATTGGATTCAAAATATAGCAACAACAGTAGATTTTATCCGTGCAAAAGAGAAAGACCGGTTTCCGAATAATCCAGAATTATTTCAGAACCTTCAACATGCATTTAATAATCCAAAGTTGAAGAATATTGTTTATTACTTTAATGACTACGTGCATGTAGGATTCAGGCAGTTGGAATCTCGTATATTGGACAACAATAGTATCGGGAACGCTTACACACGTAGAGAGATTATAAATGCATTGTTTGCTGCATATTCCTTTGGATTACTAGCAATGTACATAATTGCGTTACAATACAATAAAAAGTGTATGAATGAAGCAGCCTTAAAGAAAATAATGGAATTTGAATTAATAGAGATTTCAAAATAGAGGTATGTCGCATAGGTTATTGACTAAAATTAAATTTGAATATTTCGGTAGTAAGCAACTCGTTTATTCTTGCCTTCAGACATTTTAGCAGGTTTCAAAAAATAGAGTCTCCATTTATTGGTGCGGTCGTTCAAACCTCATTTTTAAGTTTAGCACTTCGGCGTGGTCTGGTGTTTGGTAAGCCCTCACACTCACGTGTTGACATCATGCAATATCGTCAGTTGGCGTTGATAGAAGCCTGCTTTCGGACCAACAAACATTAATTGATTATGTAAAGCTTTACGTAATCAATTGTATCTTTACCATTCCTGTCGGTTTCAGTCCACATTTGGAAATCACTTCTTCAGTAATGACGCACTTGGTTGCACCAGTATCCCAAATAGCTTTGAATTCAAAGGAATTTAACAAACCTGTAGTTTGAGCTGAAATTTTAACTTTGTTTTTTAGAGCGCTCGGCAAACCTTGGTTGAAAGTAGTAAATACCCTATAGGGAAACTTCTTCACTAAGCAACCTAACTCGGGACCGGTAAGTATGTATCACACTACTCGGATCTGCCGAGCATTTTTGTACCAAAAAACTTCCTAGTTCATGATTAGGGGTGGTTTCTTTAACTGCTTCTATTTCTGAATCAAATACACCAATTACTTTTTTACCCTTAATGACAATTACATTCTCACCGTATTCTTTTGCGAGTGCTTCTTGGTGTTCCAAATAGAATTTAAATTCATCCTGGAGCAATATCCTTCTCCTATTCTAGGTAAAGTAGTTCTGTAATAGCCACGTAAAATCAAATTGGATTAACTAAAATCTTCATTAACTATAATACAACTTTTATTTTCCTTACAACCTCAATCCTTACCAGTAATTCCCGCTAAAATTAAACAACCCCGTATTTAAAGGGTTTTCGGCTGTCAGAAAAATGTCGTTCCTTGACACAGCTCCATCACTTCAACATGGCAACGGGTGGACTTTTCCAAACTACGGGAATTGCGAACCTTGTTCTGATATCCATTGATAGACAGTTTCAACAGAGCCACCGGATCACATGGAGGTTAACTCGAACCCGACCATGCACCGGTATGCTCAAACCCCATCTCGCCCAACGCAAGCGACTGGACAAACGCATCAATTGCCCATACCGGATTGTCCTTGGCAACATCATCGTCTACACGCGGTGGTATCAACTGAACCGCTGCGCGGACTGAAGTTCCTGGTACTGTCGTATCGACATGGTTAATCCTAAATTGACAAAATTATTGATTGTTCACCACCAGTGAATCACAGCTGATTGACTCAGTCAAGGGGGAAGAAAAATGTTTGAAAAAAAGTGAGGAAAAAAGGAATGGTACGAAAGACGAGGATAAACTTGACTGTCAGGATTGGGGAGAGGCTATCAAAACTGGCAAAATATTACTCAATAAAAGGGTGAAAGTACTTGATATCGTGGGAACCAAACCGGGTGAACTGATGGGTAGAGTTTGCTTCCGAGGCACCAGCTCCTGATACTTAAAATACCAGTCCTCCACAAGGTCCTTGTTCAGCCGATGAGCCTGTACTAATCTGTCACAGATACTACCTGAGTAGTTACAAAACCGGTAAAAAGTAGTGCCCATTTTTGAGGAATGCTCCTTATTTTACCGAGATTTCAGCGATATAATGTCTGAAGTCAAGACCCAATACTCTGACTCCCCATCCAGTCAGAAACTCAAGACTGGGAGCTATTTCAAGTGTTCACAATTACTGTTGCTTGGGATTTAGTTGTTGAATTACTTGCGAAAGCCACCCTCAGTAAGTATTTACATTTAGGAAACCTCCAGGAGTGAAAGGTTTCATAATCAAGGTAAGGTTAGAAACTATTAAACCCTAACTTTATTTTAAACTGGAGGTAGGAGTGTAGATTTAATTGACGCTTTTAATACCGGCTTGGAGTAAAACACATGAACAATCAAGAAGATACCTGCACCCAAGCATCATTAGGTCAATTAGACACTAGCTGTCAGCAGTGTGGCAGTAATAATATTATTTTTGAATGGGTAGATCATACTTTTGCTTATGGGTCAGGCAAAAATCCAACACCAATAGAAGCCACAGTGCCTGTTATTACATGCAAGGAATGTAAAACCGAATACCTTGATAGAGAAGGTGAAAGGATTAAACATGATGCTGTTTGTAAACACCTCGGGGTATTAAACCCTAGCGAAATTAAGAACTTAAGAAATAGCTTTGGCTATAACCAAGAAAGATTTGCTGAGATAACCAAGTTTGGTGTGGCAACTTTGCGGGAATGGGAAAGAGGGGCAAGCATCCAGTCTCCTGCATCGGATAATCTTCTGAGGTTGCTGTGTATTCAAGGCAACATGAATTTCCTCAAAGACCGTTTGTAACCGCAATGGATTATTCGCCAAAATAAAAGTTTCTATGAATAACGAGTTCAGAACATGATTTTGATGAAACTAAAGCGAGAAGTAAGGAGTTTGAACTTACGGTCACCCAATCATTAAAGATGTTCATAACTGTATAGTGACAATCAGGATGATAGGACGCCTTCAGTCATTTGAAGTTCTTGTTATTCGTGATTGTCGCAAAATAAACAGGATATATTTTGCCGAGATGTTTCGGTTTACTCTACCGGATTGGAGAATCCAACTCCTTGGCTAGCAAACTCCAGAGTTCATCATGCAATCCTGCCTGTACAAGCATGTAAGCCTTAGGCAGACTAGCTGCTTTTAATTTTGGCAGGACTAAAGACTGTTCAACTATACGCGGTCCACCTTGCGATTGTAATTCTAAAATTGATACCTCTGTTCGATAATCATTCTTATCTTTGCGTTGAGTAGCTCGCCACATCTCTTGGGCACCGATCAACGCATAATGGGCCGGCTTGTTCTTGTCAAGATGGGTAACTTCAACTTCAACGACGAGATCTGGAGGATTGTTTTCCGCAAACTTATTTACCGCCTCATCACCACCACTCCGAAAAGCCTCATAACAACGTTCGGCCTTTTCCCCGATATAAAAGGATGCATCGGGCTCAACCCCAACGTTTTCGGGATCTCCCGGCCTCTTCCAGCGAGTGTCACGCATGGATTTTATTCGTTTTTTGATGAAGTATTCAGCTTCCTTCACAATACTATCTGAAGCATCGGACATGCAGGCATGTCCAGGTGAAGGGTTCATCCAGGAGATGATTCCAGCGGTCGGGTCAATTACAACACGGCGACCCATTTGATTCCAGTCAAGCCTAGTTGCCATGATCGGGACAGCTTTTGGTGGTACACAAATCTGCCAGAACTCTGAGCCCATCGGCCCAATAAAATGACTGTCTAATTCGTGGTTAGACATGATGTCTCCCTAGATTAAGCATAAGCAAAACTTGTATTTGGTAATCCAGTTCCAATATTGGATTTCGCTACTGTCTATAACACAAAACATCAGTGTTGGTTATTTCGCAGTAATTCTGGTATTATAATACCTTAATATAGTGACCTTCATTTACCCCACTTAACAGGATTGAGTGAACGGCTTGGTCAGGATTCTGTTAGAATGAGTGGCCGGAAATAATCCTTTGTTTGTTCAAAGTATAATCAATCATATATACCTTACAAAATTCATTTTGCTGATTAAAAACTACAGTTCCATTGATACAGTCGGTAATGCCAGGCACTTTTTTACTTACAACCTACCTTTTTGTTTCCGACGTGTGCGCTCCCATAGGGAGAATGATAGCTCGGTCTCGAGTCCAATCTGGAAAAGAAGATCCCGACCGAGTCAATGAAAGATTTGGAATAGCATCACAAGATCGCCCCAAAGGCCAAGTTATTTGGTTACACGCAGCAAGTGTAGGTGAGTCACTTTCAATATTAGCCCTCATTAAAGAATTAAGGGAACTCTACCCTGAGGCCACAATTCTGCTTACTACAGGAACTGTCTCCTCTGCTCGGGTGCTGAATGCTTATTTGGAAGAAAAGATCATTCATCAATACAACCCGTATGATGTTGGGCCTTGGGTCAGAAAGTTTCTTGTACATTGGCAGCCAACAGTTGCCATCCTTGTTGAAAGTGAGCTTTGGCCATCACTGATGACCGAAACTCGGAAAGCATCAATTCCACTGT
>MPNP01000169.1 GCA_002239085.1 Rhodobacteraceae bacterium bin131
CTCCAAGCTGTTGTTTGGGTACGTAATCCGGTGATTGAGGATCCCCACGAGTCGCGCAAGTTGTTTCAATCCAAATGCGACGATCTTCCATTTCTAATAGTATATCTGGGCCTATATCATTAGGTTTCTGACGTACCAGCAATCCTTTTTCTGTAAGTGCTACAGCCAGGTACATTTCAAACCAGCGTGCATGTAGTTTTTCCAAGTTTGGGTCAGAAAACTCTGATTTAAAGTGTGTGTCAGCGAAAGGTTCGTATACCCTCCATAATTCGTCGCAATGATCTCTCCCTTTCTTTGCGAACCGGTTTGTTTCGGCTTCATCACGCATTCTTTTGTAAACAATACTACAATCTTCAGAAGTGTTTGAAAATAAATCGCTCATTATTAATCAACCTTACAGCTAGACGATTGGCCTTATAGCAAAAAAAGGAAACTTGTTTGAAAAGATATTATGATATAAACACATTATTGGAACTGTTTGAAAAGATTTTGATTAGTATAGGAAACCTGTTAGCCGAAGGGTAATAGAAGCTAACGATATGATGATTGAAGATGATACTGTAGAGGTTGATTGTGTATCTCTTTCTTAATGGTTGAAGGTATTACCTTACCAATTGAATTCTTTCAATAACCATTAAGTTTGACGGCAATTATTTTATTGCCCTTCTTAATCCTTTCAACATTGTATTTTTTGCCAAGTGAACTTGTTTCACGACACCAACTATTTCCTTTACCCACCGCAAATCCATCTGCTTCCAATCATCTGTTGGGACGGGATTTGAAAATCATTTTTCTGGGTTTGGTTTAACAAGAATAAGAAGTATTTGAAATTTTGTGCGGTGAGACATAAAGAAAATTAAATTGGTTCTGCATTTAATACATAAATATCTTTAATTATACCATTTTGATTTTTTCTAATTTTAGCTGTCAACTTTACTGGTTTTTGATTTGATAATGCGTCGGTATAAATATTAGGAGTATCAAGAAATACCGGATCAGAAACTCTTCCTATTGTGTATTTTCCAATTTCAGTAGGATGTGGAATTTTGATTTGCTTTTGGCTAAGAAAAATGCCATCGATAGTTGTTTCTATTGTTTCCATTTCTCCTACCTCTAATCTTTCCTTACTTCTAATTGAATCAGCAATTGGTAAATCAATATTAGTTGTTTCTCCATTATATTCTAACACCATATTGTCGCTGGATTTTCCAATTGGATAAACAACTTGTCGTGCATGAGGATTTAATTTATCAATAACATTTTCAACATGCCTTCTTTCATCTGCTCTATCTTGATTAATACGTTCATAAAGATCAACAACAGCATTTAATTTTTCAGTAGAATCTTGTTCTCGCCCTCCCATTTTTAGTAATAATCCACTTAATAAATTTCCTAAAATTTTACTTGGCCTTGATAAAATTATATCATGAATTAAAGGCAAATAAGCCTTTGATTCTGCCAAAATGATTGCAAGTTCATAAGAACCAATTTCAGGGGGTTTGGTCTTGATAAGAAAAGGGGATAATTTACCCTTTTTAAGACATTCTCCAGTTTCATAAAAATGTAACCCATTCCCAACTAATCTGTTAATGCCAATCAAAGACTGTCCAAAACTCTGAATCTCAATTAAATTATCCTGAGCATCCAAACCTTCAAATCGGATAATCAAATAATTGTCTGACATATTATCTCGATTTAATACTATTAAATATCTTTTAACCTCTTATACATCAAACGGGTAAATATCACAACTCAAAACAAATAAATCATTCTCAATCGCAGCAAACCCATTAGTTACTGACCCTAGAAAAGGATCAATAAATATATCACCAGGATTGAAATGTTTTAAAAACAATTCCTGAAATAGAGCCAAAGGCTTTTGTGTCGGATGTATTTTCTTGACATTATGTCAGGGTATTGGATAATGATAATCTCCATCACCATATTCACCATTAAATGTTGTTTTGCCACAGTTAACACCCAGAGCAACAATTTCAGGCGAGTTGCTAAAATAACAAGATTTGCAACTCAAAGGAACTTTTGAGTTCAGACATGTAATCGCTGAACTCAAGAGATATGCTGGTTAATCCTTCAGGGGATTTCAATAGATAATTCTATTTACATTGCTCCAGATTTTTTTAAGCGAAATACACTTTCCCGCTTGATTCAACGAGGAGTTGGAGTAACAGAAACAATGTATAGAAAAGGAGGTCGTCATGGCCGATAACATGCAAACACTGTTTAAATCCAGCAAAACTGCCGGTGCAATGTTGGGGGCAGCTTGTGGAGATGCGTTGGGGTGGCCAAACGAAAGAGTCAGAAAATCAAAAGTACCAAAACAACCACAAGGTTGCCTCCATGAATTTAGGAAATGGTATCGCCGGTCTGGCGGTCGCTTTTTTCCTCATGAAGAAATTATTGAAGCAGGTGAATACAGCGATGATACGCAACTTATTCTTTGCCTGAGCAGATCTCTCCTCAAGGGTGAAAAATGGTTTGAATTTTATACTCAGGTAGAACTGCCTTTATGGTCATTATATGAGCGAGGTGGTGGCGGTGCAACAAAGAGAGCGGTCAATTCCTGGCAGGATGGAATTGAACCATGGAACCCAAACCGAAAACCACAGGAGGAAACCAAATACTTTAAAGCAGGCGGTAATGGCGTCGCAATGCGTGCTTTGCCACATGCACTTTACCATTGCGATAGGGACTTTGACAAGGTGGCCAGCTCCATTTTTAAGGATGGGGCTACAACACACGGACACCCAAGGGCTTTATTGGGTGCTCTGGTTTACGGATATGCACTCTGGGCATCATTAAGAAAAGAATCGAAGCTGAGCTATGGTGAATTAATTGAAGAAGTTATCGCAAATGAAGCGACATGGTCGCCAATACCAACTCAAGATAACTTTTCTCAGGATTGGCTTGTTGTGGCTCAAAAACACCAAAAGAACTATGAAGAGCTTTGGCTATCAACTAGGGACGAGATTCTACAATATCTGGCTATATGCAAATCTGAACTTTCCAGAGGTGATTTGAGCTTTGATGATGAAGTACTTGAAAAACTTCAATGTTTCAATAAGCAGATTAACGGGGCCGGCACAGTCGCTGCAGTGGCATCTGTTTATCTTGCATCACGCTATGCTGCAGATCCAATCAACGGGGTAACTAAGGCCGCCTTCGCAATTGGTTCTGATACGGACACTATTGCATCGATGTCCGGTGGTTTGCTGGGATGTATCAATGGCTCGGACTGGTTGTCGTCAGTGAAGAGTGGAATACAAGATCACAGCTACCTTGAAAAAACAGCCCTAAAACTTATTACTCGTCAGACTGAGAGTGTCCCAAGCTTTGAACCCATCAAAAGAGCGGATCTTATGGACTGGATCGATAAAGTTATATCTTCACCCGACTTGTTATCACCCGACTTGTTAGAAGTGGAACTCCCTGATGGTCGAATTGCAAAGGTCAATTGCGGGAAAACTCAAAAAGGGCGCAACGGTAAGTATAAAGTTGAATTTAGACGGTTTATCACCTCTGAAGGACAGACGATCTATATTAACAAAATTTCCAAGGGCAACTTTGTCTGTCAGCAAAGGGAACCAGAAAACGTGCCGCCAACTATTCAAACTACACCTAATCAACCTCAAGGAGTTGTGCAGGCAGATAGGCTTAACATGGGGCCAAAATTACCTGTGGAGTCTATTGAAAAATCAGTGGCGTTTTACAAAGAACTGTTGGGGTTGACGATCAAGAAGCAGTCCAAGGAAAGTGTTATTTTTAATCAGGGGCTCGTCCTTGAACCGGCATCTTTTGTCAAGGAATTTCGATCCCAAGAATTTCGCAGCCTGCTCTATGTCGAAGTTACTGATATTCAGAATCGGTATCATTCGATCAAGGAGCGAGGAATTCAGGTAGTCACTCCGCTTGAGAATTGGAAACAATCAAAGTGGCGCTTCTTTAGATGCCGCGATTTTGATGGCAATGTGATTGAAGTTTTTGAAAAGCAATATCAACAACTGAAACTGCACATGGAAGCTACAGATAGAGCTTAGCAATCGGTTTCAGCATCACTGCTGAGCTATATCCAACTGTTCTGTCTTGCCTAATTGGAAACATTTAACTGAGCTTCACACACCCCAATATTCGTGAATGTACCTACACAATGAGCACACACCCACTTTTAACTCCCCATCTCTTTTTTTGATATTTTGTTCAAATACTAATTTAAACAGTAAACACTATTCTATTTTTCTGATGTTTGTATTGTTGCCCATTGGTGAGAAGACAAAACTTAAATTACAAGAAATCGTGGTGGTTATATTGCACAAGTCGGTTTTACGATTTCAGCTATTTTGAGGGTATCCAGGCATTGCTGAAGTATAAATTGACTTCAATGACTTAGCTATTCATTTCTCAGTCAGTATGACCATTTCACTATTCTGGCACTATTACAAAATGCCTTTCTCAGTCAGGTTAGTGTGTTATTTCCAAATCCCGTAATTATCTCTGAAGTGGTTGATGCCATTATTCGTGAGACTCTGACGATCAACTCCCTCAAAAACAGCCTTATCTAGAGGTTCAGTATTTGCGATTTCTGGTCGTTCAAACCTTTTAAACACACCGGGAAGGGCAAAATACTCATCCACCCAGATGCCGATTCCTTTGACTTCAAAATGACCTGATAACCAGATATCGTCATGAGCCCAAATGAGGGGTGGTATTTCATATACTTCTTGACTGAAAAAATCTGGTGAGACCGACACCCCTCCAAATCCTTCGGCGATGTCAACATACCCCCCTTTGTATAGCCAAGTCGGCTTTTGTAGCGTTCGATTTTGAATTTGATACGCTATTCGTGATAACCAAAAAGGAATGTTTTTCGGTATATTTCTAATCCCTCCACCATGAAACCCAATGCGGGGCTTCCTGTGTATGGCCTTTCGCATAAAGCCAAACATATCAACAGTATAGCCCATTGCGGCTATACATTCGTCAGGTCGGTTTTTTGTTGTGTGAATAAGTCGCTTAAGCCAATACGGAGGATAACTCCGATCATCACAGTAAATTATGCGGGTGTTATGTCCCCTGTAATTCTGTACACACGGCAATACTTTTGTTGCCGGTCCTAAATCATTTTCCACCACTTTGACGGTGATACCATCAGGAACCTCAGGGACACAAAAACTATGCTCTTGAAAGCGTCGATAGGTTTTGGGGATGTAGAGTTCTATTTGCTGGGCAGGAAAATCTTGAGCCAGGAGTGACTGTAATGTCTCGCCAACGAGTTTAAACCGAGGCGGAGTGGTTGTCAGTGAAACCACTACTTGAGTTGATGAATCCATCTATGAGCCTGTTTCACCAGTCTAAAAAGTATAAACGGTCTTAAATTGGTGCATTATTAAAATTCAACTCAAAAGAGGTTTACCAAAACAGATAACAGGACCATTACCGTTCCATGTAAGCAATCTGACGATTATTTGCAAGGAGATTTCAGCGATGAGCAAAGGTAAGTGAATGAGCCTTTGCTTTTTCACCAG
>MPNP01000170.1 GCA_002239085.1 Rhodobacteraceae bacterium bin131
GGGGTGTATTGCATCAGGGTGACACGGAGTTTCATGGGATGGTGTATGCGCATGGATTGGGAGCGGATGACACGGCTTATGGCTTACGGTTAGGTCTTGAGTGGTCGTTCTGATGGCTTATGCGTTTGATGGATTGATATTCCCACCGGGTTGTTCTTTCAGGGTTAAACAAAAAATACTTGGTTCTTTCCCAGATATCAGGTTCAAAATAAGGTGATCGAATATCATCCCAATCACCTTAATTATCGCTCAATACTAGTATCTCCACACCTTAGAAGTGATGTAATTAATTTGTATTATTCGCTGTCATTCTGTAAACAGTCAACAATAATAAATTACGAGCAGTATTTCTTCCTAGTATCTCGCTTTTATCCATCAATTCAATAAAGTTAAGATACTAGTGTACCGTAATCGTTTTTGCTTAGGCAATTGTAAATCACTTCTTTACCCCATGTGTTGGTGCTCAGTTTCGAGAACAAAATTGTGCCATGAGACGACTTCTTCAATTTTAACAAATAATACGACGTAAAAATTTCCTTTATACTTGTCCAATTTAAAAGCTTGGAATTCATAGGATAGTACAAGGAATAATGGTTCAGGCTTTCTATTCCCTTCGGTCCTGCACGACTAGGTCATACAGCCACTATCAGTGTGTCTTGCAATTGGGGAAAAATACTTTCTGTTAGAAAAATCAAGTATTTTCTGTCAGACACTAAACATTCGAGCTCCTTAAATCTCCACTCAAGAATTTCTTAAGTCGCCATTAGGTATTATTTTCATTGTATGGCAGCTCGGATTTTAAGGTATGTATTCGTGCAATGCCTCAACAATATATTGCAAATTGTGTTGCCTCAGAAAACCCCAATTGTAAAAACTAATGCCTTCAGCACCTAGAGCAGCGATAGATGAAACTACTTGCTTGACTTCGCTAGCCGAGTTGAGGTCCGGCGAAGAAGGCCTAATGATGCATCTTAGACCTTTGGTTCCGCCTAGTCGTCGCCGAACGTCAACGAAATCTGCCACCACCCTTTTCCATGTGGGTTCGTAAAGGCAAATTTCCAAAGCTCCTGCGGCTTGTTGTAAATCTGCCAAATGGCTTCCTTCAAACCAGGCATTTGCTGTTGGTCGACCGACCGAGGGGATAACGGCCACACTCAAATGATTCGCAACCACTGAACGAACTTCAGCAACCAAAGAAGTCACTACTTGGCATCGCCAATTCAAGAACTCTGACAATTCTCGGTCCGTAACAACATCGGCTAACCAAAAGCTTTCAGCCATGTCTTCTGGATAGTCAACCTCACCGTTTAAGTAGTCGGCAATCCACTTTCGGGTTTGAGCTTTCAGACGAGATGTGTCAATACCTTTGCGTCCTGCACCTTCACGACAATTTTTACAAAAACACAAGCCAAGAAGATTTTCTAGCCAACGATTAGGTTGAAGCAAATTGAATTCATGGTGGAATCCATGATAGAAAGAAGCAAATCCCGGTGACTCCAATGTTATTCCGGCAACTGGATAGTTGGTTGTTACATCGGCAGCAAGGTTAACGGCAAACTCCCTAACGTAAGAAGAGGATGGACATAAGTTGTAAATGTACCGGTCCCCAAATGCGTTTGCCACACATTCCGTTAGGTTTTGCAGGCCTAATGGCGTATTGTGAAGCAGCACGAGCCATGCATGAACTGCAATATCAGAACTCTGGACAACTTCACCCAAAATGTCACGTTCAGCGACCATTGAATTCGGAATTGGGGCAATACGCCCATAGCGTGAAGGATCATGCCGGAAATACACTGTTCCATCTTCTGGGAAATAAACAGGCGATGAAGAGCGGGGACGCAAGAATTTACCTGCGTGATAGCTTGCAGAAACTGTTAGCGCGTTTAGGCCAAGATCCCTAATTTCAGCGAGTGAATCATCGATCCCCCTTTCAGCAAGATCCCAAGGATACGTGTAGATCGATCTGTAATTTAACATTATCTTAAACTCAATTACTCATGCGTAGATATGCGAGAATCATGTTCACATTGCCTAAAGAAAGAACACAGAAAAGTCAGTCAGTCGCAGTTCCAATTCAGATGAAAATCCATCCCTTGAAGTAACATTAAATTTAATCCCTCAACGGTTTAGTCTTGGGGTCTTCATAGCGTTAAGGAGCCCTTGATAGTTTTCCATAGCAAAATCAATTGCAGCTGAAACCTGCTCATTTATTCCGAGGAGATTATTTCAGTAATTGTAGTAGCGCCATTGATAAGGCAAAGAATCTAAACCATCCAAATAAAATAGATTTGCACAACCGCAAGTATCATGACACTCCCCATTTTACAGATGAAAAAAGCAATTGATGACGGGCTATGAACACTTTATAAGATAAGTCCTCTTTTGCAATATTAGGAAGGATCAATAGCATAATTCTTCCATGGAACACGCGCTATTCGAAAATCTAAGCCCAAAAAGTACACTTCTTACATCCTTTTCCCATCTTGGTTGAAGATGTGTACATGCTCGGCTGAATAGGAAAATGCTAGGAGCTTACCCTTGATACGAGCACTCGCTTCTATACAACGGAAACGTAAGTCATATAACGATGGAATAGAAAGAGTGACAATCGTATCGGCGCCCGTAAATTCAGACGCCGTAACTGTTCCACTTATCCGATTTGAACTGCCTTCAGGTTTCGCGTCTGTTGGTCGTAGCCCAACCAATAGCGATGCACCTTCCGGTCCGGTTGCGCAGCTTGACTGCAGGTTGAACTCCCCGATACGTACTGAATTTTGACCCAATGAGATGCCGGGTACAATGTTCATTTTAGGATGCCCTAGAAATCCTCCTACGAAAGTGTTTACCGGGGAGTGAAACACTTCAAATGGCGTGCCAATCTGTTGGACGACTCCATCCTTGAGAACGACTATTCTGTCTGCCATTGTCATAGCCTCATGGTGATCATGAGTAACATAAATCGTGGCCTTTCCCACGCGGCGGTGGATTGCCATCAAGTGCTGTCGCATGGCATCCCGCAATTGGGCATCTAAGTTTGAAAGTGGTTCGTCCATTGCGAAGACATCGGGGTCGCGTACTATTGCACGAGCAAGCGCAACTCGTTGCCGTTGACCACCTGATAGTGCTTCTGGACGTTTGTCAAGTTGGTCAGAGATCTCAACTAACTTCGCTGCATTTAAGGTCTTTTCCTTCACATTCATGCGCCCTCGCGATTCTTTCTTACGAGACTTCAATGGGTACGCTATATTCTCTGCAACGGACATATGTGGGTAGAGTGCGTAGTTTTGGAAGACCATAGCCACGTTTCGATCTCTTGGAAGCAAGTAGTTGACTAAGCGGTTATTGACATAGATTTCCCCAGAAGACGGGTCTTCTATACCAGCAAGCAACTTGAGAATAGTACTCTTTCCACAACCTGATGGTCCAAGCAAAACTAAGAACTCGCCCTGAAGAATATTCAGATTAAGATTCTGGACGGCTATGAAGTCACCATAGGACTTGGTTACCGAACGAAATTCAATTGCAGCACTTGTCATAATTAACCCTTCAGTGCACTTGACAGGTTCTGTGTTAGAAAGAATCGTTGCAGAGCAAGAAATAACAACGTAATCGGAATCGTTGCCAGTAGCGACGCTGCCGAAATCAAGCCCCAGTCAACTACAAAATTAGACTTCAGACTGGAAATACCTACAGTTAAAACCTGCCGAGACTCGGTTTGAATGGCCACAAGGGGCCATAAAAAGTTGGTATACTGAAGCATGAAAGTGAATATCGCATGAACCACAAGACCTGAACTAATCAATGGAAGGATGATTTGAGTGAAAATCCTGAACTCTCCTGCCCCATCTATTCTGGCCGAGTGAATCAGGTCATCGGGGAGCGACACAATAAAGCTTCTGAGCATGAAAATGCCAAGTGGGTTCGCAAGGGCCGGTAAAATAAGTGCCCAATACGTATTCAACAATCCCATGTCACGGATTAGGGTAAAGAGGGGAATTATAAGTGCCGCGACTGGAATGGCCACAGCCATCAACAGGACTGCAAATACGACATTCTTGCCAGAAAAATTCAACTTGGCAAGAGCATATGCCGCCATCGAGTCAATTGTTAGTTTAAGGATAGTAATGGCAATCCCGACAAAGAACGTATTTATTGTCCAGTCGACGAAAGATGTTTCTTGTAGTAGTTTTCCGTAGTTACCCCAAAATATTTGATTGGGAATCCATTGTGGGGGGTAACTGAACAGAGACCGTGTGTCTTTGATTGAGGTAGACAAAATATACAAAAAGGGTACGATGGAAACAACAGCGGCAAATGCTAGCACAACATATGAACCCAGCACCATTGAGCGAGTTGGTTGAAGCGATACAACATTCCTTTTTCGTCCCAAGAATTGTTGCATCATTTTTTATCTCGAAATGCAAAAGATTGAAGGGCAGTAAGAGCGAGCACGACCAAAACTAAAACGAACGAAAGAGTTGCACCGTATCCCGGTTCGTTAAAGGTAAACAAGCTCCGGTAAATATACCATGTCGTTGAAGCCGTCGAATGAAACGGCCCACCATCAGTAAGGATAAAAATTGAGTCAAAAACTTGTAAATTTACGATTGTGGCAAAGATTGCCGAAAAAAAGAAAGTTGGCTTCAATAACGGCAAGGTAAGTTGAAAGAACCGGCGAAAAGGACCGGCCCCGTCGAGCTCCGCAGCATGGTACAAATCTCGAGGAAGGCTTTGAATTCCGGCTAGGAACAAGAGTGTCCAGAATCCCATTCCCTTCCACACTTCAACCATCGCAATGGTTGGCATCGCAAGTCTTTCATTACCGAGGAAATTAATCGGTGCCCCAGTAATCGCTCGCATCAGGATATTTAAAACTCCAAACTCCTGATGTAGAACGAAAGTGAACATCAATGCCGCGATAAGGATTGGTTGTAAAGTTGGATAGTAAATAATTGTCTTGAAAACGGTTTGCCCGACCGAGATTGAATTCAACGCTAGAGCAAACACCATGGCCACAACGAAGACCGCAGGTATAGCCATCAGACAGTAGCGAACTGTGTTCCAGATCGTCTTAATTACTAACGGGTCGGCAAATGTTCGTTTCCAATTTTCAGTACCAACAAATACTGCCGGAGACATGACTCCGCCCGTTTGAAACGTTTGGGTAAATAATAACAGGCCAGGCCATACGAGAAACATTCCAAAAAATAACAGTGCGGGCGCTAGAAATAAGTAGGCCGTCAGGTTTCGTCTCAGGATATATCCCCGAGCCAACCGCCTATGATCAATATTGCGGGTCAATGTGTTGTCCGAGTCATTGCGGGGGTGCCTTGAATGGCACCCCTTCGCTTCTTCTGAACGCCTAACCGATAATGGCGTCAGTGATCTTACACATCTCCT
>MPNP01000171.1 GCA_002239085.1 Rhodobacteraceae bacterium bin131
GTATATTTAAAAGAAAAATTCAAACGGTCCTACAACTTATAGCTCATGATTTCAATTATGAGTTTTCTTTTTCTGTTAATAATTGTTCTAATCATACTTACATCAGGTACTAATTTCAACTCCATCTTCAATCCGGGCGCGTAGTTCGTTGCAGATTGATAAGTTAACAGTTTGGGGTACCTGAAGTGTGACAATTAGACCATAGGTAACAGGAGATGAAATAATCCGAGCATCTTTGTGATAATTCAGTTTTAATAGGTACTCTGTTCAGTTTTTGCAGAACGAGCAGCCCAGTTTTTTAAAGTCCGACTGATAATGAGTTTCATATCTGCATCTGGTTGTTCCAATACATATTGGCGAAAGACAGTTGTTCCAAATTCTTCAATTTCGGCAAAATTATTCCCATAAAGTTTTTTAGCTAGCGTTTCTGAGGTGTGTCCAAGATCAATTTCAATCCTACTCTGAAAGCGGTCAAACCACTCTTCAATCCGTACATGAGTGGGTTCAGGTAAATTCATTCTTACCTGAAACCGTCTCCAGACCGCACGATCCAACATCTCAGGATGGTTTGTGGCTCCAATCACCACAACATGGCTTGGCAAAGAGTCAATCTGCATCAACAACGAACTGATAACACGTTTAATTTCCCCAGTTTCATGGTTATCACCACGCTCTTTACCCAGTGTTTCAAATTCGTCAAAAAACAGGACGCATTTTCTAAGGCAAGCATGTTCAATCAACCGGCGTAACCTGACAGCGGTTTCTCCAAGATAAGTACCTATTACGCCGTCATAACGTACCACAAATAACGGCACCATCATCGATTCAGCGATGGCTTCCGCAAGAGATGTTTTTCCATTTCCAGGGGGACCAATCAATAGAATTCGGTTGCGAGGTTCCAGACTGTAAGAACGTAATAAACTTGCTTTTTGGTGTTCCTGCAACACTTCAAGGCAAATCAGCCTCACTTCTCTAGGCAGAATAATGTCCTCCAGCCGTTTTTGTGGTGCGATTTCATAAAGAAGTTGGTCAATCCCTTGGGTCGAACGTGGAGAGATCGTACCCCTTGTAATCGGTTTGTTTTCCGGTTTGGAATTCTGAAGCACTTTATTGAGTTTATCAGCCAAAATATTGTGGTGCTTGGCACGTTCTTCGACTATAATACATTCAACGACTTTGTGAAATTGTGCTTTATCACCACTCACACCACACTTAATCAAGCTGGTTAATAAATCGGCTCTTGTCATTATTCACTCCGTTTATCTCTAATTCTCCCCAAGCTTAACAGCTTCGGAAATTCGTATCTCACACAACAATTAAGACCATGAAAGCACAGCATCGTGTAATTTCGTCTCTTGTGTCACTTTATTTGCAAGTCATCCTGATTGACGTTGACCAATTTTCTTGATTATCTTTATGCAATTAGCAGACGAATGATTATTCTTCTAAAAAAATGTATCAGTCATTTTCTCTTTGATGCGCTAAGTCACTACCCTTCAGGATTCTTGGTACACCTCCCAACCTCCCTTCAAGATAGCTTTTTCGAATATCCTTGTCATAGCGGACATCTTTATAGTTGCTGAATGGAATAAGTTGAGAACTTCCGTTGTGGTTCCTTTCAGCGACCCACATTTCATCCCTTCGGAACAGTCCTTGGTCCATCAAAAGGACATCATGAGTGGTTATTAGCAGTTGCGTTCGACTAACAGCGCTACAATTCTCAAGATAAGCTTCAATAAGCTCCCGTGTCAACAGAGTGTGGAGGCTGCGATCAAACTCATCAATAACGTACACTTTCTTTAAATGGAGCGACAAAACATCTAGAAATGCCGGTAGCAGGTCAATCATCCTCTGTGTGCCATCCGATTCCTTTTGGATATCAAATTTGGCCTCAGTTCCATCGCTTCTTGGATGAAATGTGACCAGTTTTTTCGTGACCAATTCACCAGATTTCTGTGTAATGATAAAGCGTTCATTTAGCGAACTAACGAGACGGATGGTCGTGCCTTCTTTAATCTCTTCCTTTATTTTTCTTTTTAATATTTCCGGTATTGGAATGTTTTCAAATGAAAATTCCTCTCCTCCCAGATGGGAAATTCCAGTATCCAGATTTGTCATTATCTCATTCAGGGTAGTAGGAGAAGGGTCTTCATCAAGAGAATGTTCAAAGGATGCAAATCTCGAATCTGGAGCTTTCAGCACAAGCGTGTCCTTGAACCAATCATAAACGGGCCTGAAAGTATCAATCTGTTGGGAAATCGAATTTGTTAGGAACAACTGATTACTGCGAGTTCATTTATATGCAAAAAGCAGGTGCTGGTCGTCTTTAAGGCTTGGGTCAAAATTCGGTTTATCTCCCTGCCGGTCATATAAAGTTTTTTCGCTCGTGCTAGTTATTTTAACTAGCTTTTCCTCTATAACCATCTTTCGGGTGACAGCAAAACTGAATTCATAAATGATTTCATCAATCAATAATTCCAGTTTGAAGCGGGATGGTTTATCAACGGTGTTGTCATCTAGTTGGAATGTATCAACAGGAATATAGCAATCTGGACCGGCACCTCTCACAACTAGTTGTTTAACAAAATTCAACGCCTTAAAAAAATTGGTCTTTCCTGAGGCATTGCCTCCGTAAATTGCGGCAATCGGCACAATTCTGGTCTGATATTTTGTAATCTTGGGTACTCTTTCTCTATGTTGCCTTTCCCTGCTAGCAACCATTGAAAAAGAGACCGAATCCCGAAAGGACATCCAGTTTTCAATAGAAAAACTTATTATCATCGTACAACCTCTTTATGAGAATTCTGCTCATTATACAAAGTTTATTATACACAATCCTTAAAGTTTTAGTTTCGCCAACTCCCAATTCGTGTGGATTCTTATGAATTCTCACGAGGTTTCAGCTAATTGTATCCCATCAATAAAATAAAGACGGGATAATAGGTGTTTATTGTGGGCTAAGCAATTTACCAGATTACGGCTGGAATACCTGCCAGCATGTAATTAATTCCCTTTTCGTCACTGGTTCACAATTTAACATTGAACTCAAGCGGCTGTATTTGCTGGGAAGTATGCTATTCCTGCATCATGATGCATCTCAAGATAAGCTTATTGGCATGAACAAGAATCGGATTAAATTTCCCAGACTCTCTTGTTGATAAAATTTCAATCCGGGGTAGAATAACTTACACTTTTAACTGATATCAAACTCGTCCAAAAAAATGATAAATTAATGTCTAATCCTATAAAATTTGATATTTCTTCATTCAAATCAGGACTATCAACATTGCCTTTGGATTGGGATGGAAAAACCTGTATCCTTGAGCTTAAGGAGGCGGATTACAACTGGAAGCAGATGGAATGGTGGGCATTCTATTTTGAGTATAAGGTAAAAAAGCAACTTGAACATCTAGAAAATGTATCAATTCCTGGGGAGAGGTTTGACCGGGTTGAGTTTGATTTGAAAACTACGATAAATTGGGATATCAAGGCTAAGGCAATTAAGACTGACGATAATATTGTCATACTCAATGATAAAGAAGCAATGAAAAAATCAATGAAAAGAAATGGGTATCATGGAGAAATAATCGGATTATGTGATGTTGAGTATAACGATATTGATAGAAGCTTTCAGAAATGGCACTCAGAATTAAAAGGGGGTTTATCTCCTTATGAATTAGAACGGAAGCAACGAACATCTATTTCAAGATACCGAAAAACTAGTGCGACATTAATGGAAATCGTCTATATTACGTTTAGTCCCCAGAACTCAAAATATTTAAGTGTTATGAACCAAGGACGAAATTCTAACGGCAAACCTCGTCCGCCAAAATACAGTCTAAAATTAGCAGAAATTGACATCTTTGAAAATGAAATCCAGAAATTCAAAATATAGATTCTTTAATGAAAATTGTATTACCGGATGCCGAAATCACATGGCTTCTTCCAGTGTTGACCTAATAATTACGGATCCTCCCTACGGGATAGAGGGAGATAAATTAGACAGGCACTATAACAGAGACGAAAGCTTTGTCCTTGATGGTTATGTTGAGGTTCCTTCAATAGAGTATCCGCAATTTTCAGAGGAGTGGATTCTTGAAGCCGAGAGAATATTGAAACCAGGTGGGTCACTTTACATCATTTCGGGTTATACAAACCTTATTCATATTCTGAATGCTCTTCAAAAGACCAAACTCGAAGAGAAAAACCATTTAATTTGGAAGTATAATTTTGGTGTCTACACCCGGACAAAATACATTTCGTCCCATTACCATATACTTTTCTACACGAAAAAAGGGAAACCCCACACCTTCAACACATTTGCAAGGTATGCGGACCATGAGAAGTCTGTTCAGGGCGGGTCCTCCAACTATTCTGACCGCGAGGATGTATGGGTTATAAACCGGGAGTACAAACCAGGAAAAATAAAAAATAAGAACGAACTTCCTACTCAACTTCTTATTAAACTAATCCAGTATTCTAGCCATGAAGACGACTTGGTCTGTGATCTATTTCTAGGAAGTTTTTCAACTGCAAAAGTAGCCAAGGGTCTCAATCGCAAAGCGGTAGGCTTTGAAATGAGCAAGACTGCGTTTGATTACCAAATTCAGGAATTTAACAACATTGAGGAGGGATATCTTCTCAAAGAATTGCGTAAACCACCGAAGAACCAATTTATCAATAGTGGTCAGCCCATTACAATTGAAATCCAAGGGGAGATTTTCAAGTCTCACTGTAACCACCTGAAGCAAGGAATGACCAAGAAACAATCAATTGAAAAATTATCTGAGGAATTTGGGCGTGGGTATTGGTCGATTTTAAGAATAATTGGAGATTCAAATAATTTGAGAACTCCTGCTTCAACATAAAATTGATCTAATCTGGGATTTACATTCCCACATGATTTGACTCGTAAAATTTCAAAATATACTAACGTGCTGGCAAAATTAACTCTCCTGCTTCTGAGGTAGAACTAAACCGTTACTCGCAATCACGCGATTATTTTGGTTGAGACCACCCCGACACTCACAGCATAGATGCTTTCAACCGCAACGAAAATTGAAACGTAACTAAAATCCATTAAATGCTTAATCTAGAAGGGGACCTGCAATTGGACTCGTTTCAGAACAAACTGTTCAAATGAACAAGTGCATCCCGCCCTCAACAGGTCGTGTGGCACTAAAATAATCAGATGTGGAAGGGTTGCAGGAAGAAATCAGAGGGAACAAGACCCCCTAGTGAAAGGGGTAGTCATTGTAAAATTGGTGGAGCCAAGGGGAGTCGAACCCCTGACCTCTTGAATGCCATTCAAGCGCTCTCCCAACTGAGCTATGGCCCCAAATTAGTAACCCGCAATAAGTATAAACCGTAACTTAATTAT
>MPNP01000172.1 GCA_002239085.1 Rhodobacteraceae bacterium bin131
CATCCTTGCTATATCCAAATTGACGTAAGTCATCGTCGGCGACGGATTCAAAGTACAGCGTGGTACAGTCAAAGTAAATGACGTCCAGTTCACGTGCGAGGAGGTCAAGTGATTGGTCGGCGATGCGTTGTTGCAGCCTGTCAATAAACGTATCATTCAAGGTATCCATCATGCGATAGACCTTATGCACGGGGATGGGGATACCACAATCGTATGTCATCCTCTGGACGCTGGCTCGTTTGGATTCGGGTCGTGCTAAGCGAGCCATGACCATGTTATACAAGAGACGATTGACGGCCTTGAAGCGTGAGGGTGATTGTGGGGCCTTGGTTTTGGCCGTGATGGCCATTTCGGCCATTTCTTTGGGTGGCCATAAAGCTGGTTGTGCGTCATGGAGGAGCCGTGCTTTGGTATGTTCGGCCAACTTGACTCATTGTTGGATGTCATCGGGATGGGTGACCATGCCGATATGTTGGACGATGCGTTGGCGTGGTTGTCCATCTTTATTGCGGTAGCTTGAGACGATTTGGACGGAGGTTTTTGTGGTTTTGGGTGATGTTTTTGTTCGGATGTACATAAAGTGTTGACTTTAAAAATGAAAAAAAGAATTTGTGTTGCGTTGATTCGAGACGGGGCAATGATAAAATTCAATAAAAAAATTTCCCGTAGGCACTACCAGAGAGTTATCCAAATGGCACACTGCAGAATGTAGAGCTGCTGGGGATTTAAAAAAAATGAAAAAGCGAAATTAGGGGCAAAGTGTCGAAGTCAGAAGGCTGACAGTTATCGGTGTCCGGCGGGTCAGACACTGGTTCATGGGGGTGGCATAGAGCATGCCAAAGGCAAGCGTTATTTGGTGTATCGTTCACGTACCGAGGTATGTGGTGCGTGTCCTCTCAAAGAGCAGTGTGTATCACCGAGCAAGACCTATCGTCGGCTGAAGCGTTGGGACCATGAAGCAGTGATGGAGCGTCATCGTCAGCGGATGGCTGAGGGTGACGGGGTGATGCGGCGGCGTGGGTCGGTGGTTGAGCATCCCTTTGGGACTCTCAAAAGTTGGGCGGGGATTCATTATTTCCTGATGCATGGTCTCGCCAAGTGTCGTGGTGAGTTGAACCTGATGGCGTTGTGTTATCATTTCAAGCGGATGTTAACCGCGATTAATGTCCCCACTTTTATCGCTTATTGTCAGGCTCGAATGGTGCGTTCAAGGGGGTCGTGTGTGATGATTTCTGGGGTGGTGTGTATTTGTCGTGTATTTCGGACACAAAGGGCCTGAATTCAGTGCTTTTTTGAGATTTTTTTGGGTGTCGGTGGAACGGTGATGATGTGAGGGTGGATTCAACCCTGATCACTCTCTGAATGAGGGTCAAAATAGCCTTGATTTGAGGATCAGGGTCAAGCCTTTTCATTAGCTAAAATTGAATACTTTCATAGTCTCAGATGCTATGAGAAAAGTATTTCAAGAAATGATGGATGGAACTACCGAAGAGATTCGTGGAGATATTGAAGGTTCTAAAAGAAGACTCAATGCCAACATGACTGATTTGAAAACGGAATAAACACCAGCATGGCTGATTTTAATGATGTAGTTCTTGCCAAAATTGATGAAGAAGGCGAAGAAATCAGAACAGGTGTATATTCTCAAATTGCCGAACAACAAAGACAAATCGGACAAATGAAAAAATCCAAATCAACTTCTAGCACCTGAACTTAATCCGTTATTAGCAATCAGTTGTTTATAACCTAATTCTTTATCGGTCGTCATTGTAACAATTCCCTGCATCTGGGTAATAGTATCGTAAGGTCAAACACAATGACGACCGACAAACTCATCCACATATCTTTGTAAATGCTTCGGTGACATCTTATGATAGGTTCCCTTGTGAGCACTCTTGAATATCGCCCAAAAGGATTCTGTCCCGTTGGTGTGAACTCTTCCCCGGACATATTCTCCAGCACTATGATTAACCGATTCCCTGTTTTCCAAGCCACTATAAGAGGTAAGAGGTATTGTTATCAGTGTATTTGTCGGCTTCTGATTCTACATTCTCTCCAACAAAGCCCTGTAAAGTCGTTTTCTTAGTGTTTGAAACAACCTTCGCTTTCACCTCGTTGGTTTTCCGATCCTTAACACCAACGACAGCGGTTTTCCCAACACCGTCTCGACCAGCCTTAAGTTTCTTATTCTCGTGTTTGTTGTCTTCTTTGCCTCCAACATAAGTTTCATCAACCTCAACCGGACCAGAAAACTTTTCTAACCCAGACACGCTCCAAGCTTCTCTTAACCTATGAAGCATAAACCAAGCAGCTTTCTGGCCAATATGCAATTCTCTATGCAGTTTCATTGAAGATATCTCCTTGAGACCTGTAACAAAGAGATAAACCCCAAAAACCCATTTCCTTAAAGGCAAGTTTGATTTGGCTAATACAGTTCCAGTCCTTACACTAAAATATTTACGGCATTCCTTGCACCAGTAAGGCATTGTCTTATGACTTGCCATAGAAGTTTTGTCGCCCCCACAATGACCGCATTTTCTACCATTTGGCCAAAGTATTGCTTCAAACCATTCAACGGCTGATTGTTCAGAAGGGAACATTTCAGTCAATTCAAATATTGAGATTCCTGTTCGGTAAGATTTTCCAGGTGCTTTCATTTTTTACCTTGATACTATTATTTATCTAATGTATGTATCATACAGTATTTATCAGGGTTTGTCAACTAAAAGATATAATTCCCAAAAATTTCATTATTCCCAATTCTAACCTTTGCAATGACCAATAAAGTAGTCAATGCCACCGCTTAAGGCCTTGTGCACGAATTCTAGTCGGGTCATATCTTTACTAATATAGCAACTATCGGCAATTGGGAGACACCCCGTCAGTTAGATTGTCGCCGACTTATCATCCTGATAACGCTATCCATCTGATTATCCATTTCAGTAGCTGGTGGAAGGTGTGTCTGCATTTGGTAGGACTTCCGGCGCCAACCCCTGTCGGACTGCCTCAGTCACGGTGGCTTGAACCAGAAGAGGAGCCATCATACGAATATGATCGGGTGAATCACCTTTAGCCAGCAGGTTCAATGATAAGAATTCATCCAGTGGGTCTTCCAAATAAGCCTGTGGCGATATGCCATTGGCATGCTGATTGTTATTGATTGTATCAAGAAGTTTTTCTCTTGATATAAGCCGGTTGTAATTGCTTGACGTTCCGAATTGAGCAGACACTGATTGCAGGGCCGGAACAATCCCTTTTATTCTCAGATTGGTGAGTAAATGGCGAGCGGATTCACTGCGGATATGGTCATCCAGACTTGGTATACCGTATTCCCAGATATCACTGGACGGTTCCCAGACAAAACTCGAATGCAGTAGTTTTTGCTGGGCCATGGTACGGTCCATATCAACCTCAAGGTGTTGGACTGCCAGTTCAAAATCGTATTCCGAAGGTTTTCCTCCTTCACCAACTCGCCATACCATTTCAGCGATGGGAACTATCAGATTGGTCTCGACGAGTTCCTTAAAACGACGTTTGTACAGTTTGGCCAGCTGCTCAGCGACGACCACTTTGGCTTCAGAGACAACATTCATATCAACTTTGTACATATCGGGGATGGATGCTAACTGGTTCCAGATGGACTTGCCCCAAAGCTGGATGAAGTAGGGGTAGTTCTGAGTTTCATCAATTACGGTAGTCAGTGCGTCTTCTTGCCAAATGACCCCAGAGTCAAAGGGTTCAGTCAGAGCCCGAAGTGCTTCGCACCGTGATAACCGTCCAATGCGTTCTTCCTGCAAACGTTCACTGAAGGTGACATGGGAACGGCGAAGAACCATTTTTAAATCCGGAGTGCCTGCAATCACTAGCATGAGAGAATGCCGCATGGCAACACTCTGGGCAGCGGTATAAAAGATGTGTCCGGTTTTTGGCGACATAGTATGGGCTTCGTCAACCAAAATGACACCTCCGGTCCCTTCACTTCCCAGAGCTTCCATCCATGTTTTGAGTTCCCCATCTTGGACTTCTTGATTCTGATCTATCAGATCAATACTTCCGCCAGTCGGACCTATATTCAAATTGAAACCGCGCACCCGCTCCAGAAGTTTCGGGGGAAACTGACGCGCCATTTCCCGAGCGATTGCCGCCGGGGAGGTAATGGAATCAGAGGCCATGACCACTAAAGGTAGATGGCGCATAGTGGTCTCAGCGAGTATCCAACCTAGTAGGGTTGTCTTCCCACAACCACGTGGTCCCGTCAGGACAATAGCAGTCGGATTGCATATCCCCTTGCTGAGTGAGTATAGCCGTCCCTGCAATTCCTTCTTCAATTGATCACGACCGGCCATCACTGGAGGTTGTACCCCATAGCCTGGTTGAAAGGGATTGTTCTCAATTCTTATGGGATATGGCAAAATAATCTCAAAGTGTTATTGCTGGTTGCACTATATTGGAAGCATGATAGACTGCTTTTTCCCGAATTGTTCAAGTATTTAATTCATTTAGTATTCATTCCGCTGTCAAGAGAAGGCTTTCACAAATCAGGTGGATCTTGCCACTCGCTAGATCAAAAAGCTTGGTAATCTCAGTCAGCGACATTGATCACTCAAGGCCTGCTCGGAAATCAGGAGAGCATCAGAAATTATATGATTATGAAACAGTATGCCTTTTTTCCGTAATACCGACTTTTATTGAGCGACAATCACGATGATAAGCTGAAAGGGAGAGTATCAAAAAAAAGACTAATGAATAGCTTTTACAAGATGTTTGGGTAAGCCAGACCTAGATTATGTCCTTTTCTTTTTACTTGGACAAACTTCATGCTTCGGATCTCACCACAAAGTATGAAAATACTGACCTTGCCGCTGCCCAAATATCCTCTTCTTGCTGTCCAAGCGAAGTGAAAAAAGTTCTTGAACGTCCTCCTTATTAAGTTCTTTCAACCGGACTTTGGCATTGTGGGACAATTGATAGCAACTAATCAAATGACACTTACTAGAATCAAGGCAGCTCCATTTCATGGTTGCAAAATTCTGAAGTTTAGGAATAACCTCATTAAACAATAACTTAACAGTTATACGCTCCCAACCCCAAGGTCCTTCAAAGTCAGCAAACGCGACACTCCATTTGAAATTAGCCGAATTATCACTGATATCAATTTTTTTAGGAGTCTTGTTTCTACTACCAATACTATTAATGCTTAGGGTGCTTACTCTTACGTTTGCTCAAGTTTACAAGCCACCGTAATATTCTGACATAGAGTCACAGGTAACCTCTTTGTGTGAGCGAATACCAACAGGAGTATCACCTCGAGCTTCTAGCCAAGGTCCCTC
>MPNP01000173.1 GCA_002239085.1 Rhodobacteraceae bacterium bin131
AGTGTATGCCTCCCATGACTAATAGAGAGGAAAACTAATGACGGAACAGAATTTGCCAAAAGCTGTTGAAGGAACACCACAACCAGCAAAAACACCTGTTGGTTGGGGATGGTTAAAGGGTAATGCCACTATAATTGTTGTTGTATTAACTGGCCTAGTAAATTTAATAGTAACTCTTGTGGGAGTAACTTGGTTTTTAAGTTCACAAATTAACGACTTGCGGATAGAAGCAATTGAGAGGGATAGCAAGTTACAGCAAGAAACAAATGACAGGATAAGCAACTTAGAGTTGAAAATAAATGAGAATTTTCGTATCCAAGCCGAAATGTTCAATCAACAATTCACCGAAATAAAAATAGAATTGGGAAAATTGAATGTAAAAGTGGATAATCTTGATGTCAGAATCGCTAATCTTGAAGATAGAATGACTAATCTTGAAGCGAGAGTGACAAATATCCAAGTAGATGTCGCTAAGATTGAAGCGAGAGTGGCAAATATCCAAGTAGATGTCGCTAAGATTGAAGCGAGAGTGACAAGTATTGAAGCAGATGTCGCTAAGATTGAAGCGAGAGTAACAAGTATTGAAGCAGATGTCGCAGCTATAAAAATAGATTTGGAAACATTGGGGGAAAAAGCGACTGATATTGAAGTAAGAGTTGCTGATATTGAAGTAGATGTCGCTGATATAAAAGATACTATTGCTCCTATCTTTGAAAATACAAACACTTCAGCAATATATTTCACACCGTGGTAATTGGTTCCTTTCCACTTCGCATCGGGGATTGGGAATTACTGCTTGCTACAGTATATCATTCAAAGTTAAAATGGACGTGGGTCACCTCATCACCGCATCAATGACGAGGACAGAAAAAACGCTTTCAGGCTACAATTTCTGTTGAATATGATAGTTGGAAATTGAGACCGGATGACCAAACTTCAAACCATCTTATCCCTTTTATCTTCTGACATTTAATCACTGGAGTTTCTACAAAATTTGGGTGTTCGCAAAAATTTTTACACTAAATCTTTACCCTTCTTTCGTTTAATTTCACCGACTCTTTCTCAATTCTCGTCAGCGGTTCACACTCTTCAATTATCAACGATTATACTTACAACTACGCATCCTGATTCATGACAAATCTGTCTCACTAATGTCGCTTGGATTTTCAGCTGCGTTTACAATAACATCCAATAATTACGGTGGGTGTTAATCTCATTTTGCGACATTATGGTCATCAGACAGCTTTTTCTCATAATACTCTCTCTAGTTGACAATGCACGAGTCCCGGTTATCAATTTCCTTCATAATCCAATACAAGCATAATCAAATCAATTGGATATCCGCAGCGAACTAAAACTCAATACTGCTTGACCACCTTCCAATCCTCAGTGCATGCCCGATCTATTCATAAGCGTTGGTAGAAGGGTCTTGTTGGTGGCCTCAATAATGACCGAACCCATCGGTAAACTCTTCTCTTTTAACGCTGCATAATTCGTTCGGTGTTGATGCGTCTTGATGTACTCCAAAACACCAGAGTGCTCTTTTTTGGTAGTCTCCCCCTTAACCCGGAAACAAAGACCATGGGCGGGTTTCGGTCAAGGTAATAACACCACCATATTTATCCTGAAATTCAACTTTATTTCTGTCAAACCTGTCGGCCTTAAATTCGCAAATTCAGAGACTTTCGCCAAGTGAACACTGGCATGATAACAATCAAGAATTTCCGCATCAGATGCGAGCTTACCCAAGAACGACTCATTGTCGACATTACTATCCGCATTGGGAATAAAGGTGAAATCAGGTCGCATTTTCAAAATCGCCTAAAGTTCATGCGCCAGATTTCGCTTGAGGATTGGCTTGTTCTACTCGGGCATTTGACTCGAACTGATGGTCTTCAGTTCCTTAACGTCCATATCATGAAAGAATACCACCACACAGTCCACTTCCTGCCAGCATGAGATTTCTTTTATTCCCTGCCATCATTAGCACCAATCGGCTGTTCACTACGACACAAAGAATCCATCGCACCATCAAGGGTCGCCGCTACAATCGTCGCTTCCTTGGGTAACTCATAAGTGTCTCGTATTTCTGCAAATATCCCCTCTTTGTTTTGTCAGACCCAATGGGTTTCCCTTCAGACCATTTACAAAGTCCAAGCCGAACGATTCATTCCACCAACCTGTGCAGAAATTTCTGACAATGACGGGATGGAAGATCTACAACAAAATTCCTCGCCAATTTACTAGCCGGTCGGGTCATTCTAACTTCCAATAGGCCAAACTTCTCATCCGCTCGGTAGACCGAATTTTTACCTCCCTAATGATAACACGAACAGAAATACTCCACCAGCTCAAGTATTAGGATCATAGCACTCTTATCGTGTTCAATCTGATACCACCAGGTACAGTCATCTAGGATAAGGCACTATCATCCTGCTGATCAATTGTGGCCTTAAGAAGATACTGCTCCAGTTTCTTGGCATGATTAATCACGGACATTTCTGTCGCGTAAAATCCCATGCCGAGGGGTCCTACTCGGCAAGTTCATTCGCTGAAGTTAATAATTCTACAACTTCAGAAAAAAGTTGGAGGTAAGAACGGATACTTATTAGTAAGTTCATCTAGAATGCTTAAATTCAAAGTCATCGGGATTGCTCTTTTGTATTGTCGTTAAAATGAATATAGATTGTCATTCCAGATGCTTCTGAAGAAAGTCCTTTGGAGCAAGTTCTTGACTTCTAATAAGGTAAATAAACATTCATTACCTAAAACGAATCAATTAATAAACTTGAAAATCGCCAAATTAAATCCTATTGCTCCAAAATCTTTTGCAAAAATACATTTTACCCTAGATGCCCAAAAGTTTTGACATAATGAATCCAAACCATTATTTTGAATGTCAATGACCCGTACATCAAAGGGTTGTATTTAGAAAAAAAATGGGCATGACCATGTTGAAATCAAAAGTTTACAAAAAACTGAAAAAGTGTATTGTTGATCACCTTGCACCGGACGAGGTTGTTAATGTGATTGTTGATGAGGCCAAGGGTTATTACGGCGACCCAATCCTGAATATTACAGTTTTTACCAAGGATGAACTTGCAACAGAGAGGTTTTTTGGATTGGGTTTGCGCATGCGAAAAACACTTCTTAAAATGGACGAGGAAAGATTTCCAATACCTACATACAAGACAACGAAAGAAATTGAAATTGCAGCCAAATGATCTCATTGACACGGCACACCACCTCGTCGATAGAAATAGTACAGGCAAACCGCTGCAGTCAGATCTCAATCGGGCAATGAGCACGGCTTATTATGCAATGTTCCACGCTCTTTGCCGGAATTGTGCTGATTGCATAGTCGGTACAAGACAGTCCCTCAGAAGTCAATTGGTCTGGATGCAAGCTTATCGGGCCTTGAGTTCAGACATGTAATCGCTGAAACTCCAGTAAAATAAGGGTTTGACTCCAAAAAAGAGGCACTACTTTTCTCCAATTCTTGGTTCAAACCTCGCGACTTTCTTCTGACTTATTGTTCTTTTCTCTGTTGCGCTTCACTCCCCTCTTTTTTCAACCCTGTCACTCGCAATCATGCATCATGTTTCATAATACTTCTGCCTCCTCAATTGCGCTTGGGTTTGTAGGTACATGTGTAATAACTCCCAATCTTTACGGTTGTATAAAGTTTCACCTTGCCTTGGGTCAATCCTTTTGCTTCATGCTCCACCAGTAGACCGTTTGTCGTCCTCCCCTAGTGTTGTTTTTTAGTGACTATACCGATATCCGCATAAATGTGAGAAACAACAGCCATCTAAAAATTGAGATTAAAATGCACTAATATGCCCAAAATGGGAGATATTATTTTTGAATGATGCTATAATGTTTGAAGTCAAGAATTAAATAAACTTGAAAATCTCCAAAATAAATCCTATTTCTCCAAAATCTTTTGAAAAATAAATTTTACCCTAGATGCCCATAAGTTTTGACATAATGAATTCAAACCACTATTTAGAATGTCAATGACCCGTACATCAAAGGGTTGTATTTAGAACAACAAGTGGGCATGACCATGTTGAAATCAAAAGTTTATAAAAAACTGAAAAAGTGTATTGTTGATCACCTTGCACCGGACGAGGTTGTCAATGTGATTGTTGAGGAGGCCGAGAATCATTACGGAGATCCTATACTGGAGATTGCAGTGGTTATCAAGGTCGAACTTGCATCAGAGAGGTTTTTTGGGTTGGGTTTGCGCGTGCGAAAAACACTTCTTAAAATGGACGAAGAAAGGTATCCAATACTTAGTTACAAGACAACGAAAGAATTTGAAATTGCATCCAAGTGATCTCATTGACACGGCTCACCACCTCGTTGATAGAAATAGTACAGGCGCGGCAGTCAGATCTCAATCGTGCGATGAGTACGGCCTATAATGCAATGTTCCACGTACTTTGCCGGAATTGTGCTGATTGCGTAGTCGGTTCAAGACAGCCCTACAGAAGTCAATCGGCCTAGATGCAAGCATATCGGGCCTTGAATTCAAGACATGCAATCGCTGAAACTCCAGTAAAATAAGGGTTTGACTCCAAAAAAGAGGCACTACTTTTCTCCCATTCTTGGTTCAAGCCTAGCGACTTTCTTCTGACTTATTGTTCTCTTCTCTGTTGCGCTTCACTCCCTTCTTTTTCAACCCTGTCACTCGCAATCATGCATCATGTTTCATAAATACTTCTGCCTCCTCAATAGCGCTTAAATTTGTAGCTAAATGTGTAATAACTCCCAATCTTTACGGTTGTACAAAGGTTCACCTTGCATTGGATCGGTCCGTTTGCTTCATGCACCACCATTAGACCGTTTATCGTCCTCCCCAAGTGTTGTTTTTTTGTGACTATACCGATATCCGCATAACTGTGAGAAACAACAGCCATCTAAAATTGAGATTAAAGTGCACTAATGTGCCCAAAATGGGGAATATTATTTTTGAATGATGCTAAAATGTTTGAAGTCAAGAATTAAAAAACTTGAAAATCGCTAAATTAAATACTATCACTCCAAAATCGTTTGCAAAAATAAATTTTACACTTGGTGCCCAAAGGATTTGACATATTCAAACCAAACCACTATTTTGTATGTCAATGACCCGCGAACATCAGAGGGTTGTATTTAGAAAAAAAATGGGCATGACCATGTTGAAATCAAAAGTTTATAAAAAACTGAAAAAGTGTATTGTTGATCACCTTGCACCGGACGAGGTTGTCAATGTGATTGTTGAGGAGGCCGAGGACCATGACGGCGATCCTAT
>MPNP01000174.1 GCA_002239085.1 Rhodobacteraceae bacterium bin131
GCGAAACGAGACATCCATGTCATAGAGACCCAACGGTTGTCCTCCCGGTGTGACGGCCACACCACAGTGCGGCAGAAGACCTCGCGTGCCTTTGCCACCCCCACCCAGATGATCCAGCCCCGACGTCCCCACCAACGTGTCATAGTTCAGGGTCGTGGTGTCCTGCAGTGCCAACACCACCGGTTGGGAGCAACAGCGCTCCACGGTGGCTTCATAATGGGATGTCATGATATCGTCCATGGTGATAGCCTCATTTGATAATAAGCGATACGCGGCCTGCTGGTCAGCCGCGCGCGGAAACATATCGGGCAGGGGAGCACCCGGTGTTTCCAGCCATGCTTTGCCCATCGCCATGATTCGACGGCGAATACGCCCATCCGGATAGTCACAACGGGTATATTCCCGTGTGTTGTTTTTTATGATATCTCAATCTAGATCTCCCACATTATTTCCCCAGAAGTGGGACAAAATTTTTCAAGAAGCTTCAATTTTTTTAAACCCATTATTGACCCTGATTTTTTTCCAGCCGTTTGTGTCACACTCCATCATGGGTCCCGAAGCAGTAATTGGCTCTGACCCCGCTTGAGAGTCGCGCCGTCAGCTCGCATGGCTCGACACACCGGTATTCAGATGGTCGCCGTGACGATTGGAGGTGGTTCGACTAAAGGACCATTCAGCGGTGGTGTCGAGCCTGAAGACAGGCGTTCCAGTCCTTGGCGTCGCGGGGTCTGAGGCGCCGGATGGCGGGATGGGATGTGATCAGGTGCCGGGCCGCTTGGTCACCGGCTCCATCGGCATCATAGCCACACCAGATGGATGGCGGGGGGACCAGCTCGCGTATCCACAGGGGAAGCGTTGGGGTCACCCCAGCGGTGGAGATGATATATTGGAAGGGTGTCGCTTCTCTGAGTGCACACACCGACAGGGCATCAATCGCACTTTCAACCAGCAGGGTTGACCCGGTCTCAGGTCGGGCGAGCCAGAAGCCACCGCGGGCTTTGCGTGACCCACGCGACATCCCCCGGAAGGGGCACCCTGGAAGGGTTCCGTGCACCTCGGCGCCGACCGCTGTTCCCATGGCATCACGAGTGATAAACACAGCATTGCCACGTGCATCAGCACCGAGTAGGTGTTGCTGATAACACTGGTCAAGCAGCTCCGGGTCAAGTCGGCGTTCGGTCCTCAGATAATGCCGAACCCGGGGCCACTTCCGGTCCACCCGTTGGAAGCCTGACCAGGGTGTGGTGTGATGGTCCGTTGTCCCCCCGGTATCGTGGGGTAATTGTGAACCGGTATGGGTGACCACCGTTGGGCGTGGCTGGTGCTCACCTGGGAAGTCCTGTTGGAGCCACGCCACGGCGTCTCGGAAACCGCACCCTCGGGCATGCATGACCAGATCAATCGCACCGCCCCCACCGGTTCCACCGCGGTGGTCATAAAATTGGGTTCCGGTGATGCTGAGGATGGAGCCGGGGCGCTTCCACCGGTTGGGATCCCGCGGATCCCGCCGATAGCCACACGCTTGGGCGACCCAGCTCAGGGGCCGGTTCCGGAGCTGGTGAAGCGGTTCGGACCGACACGCCATCAGAGCTCCTGCTCATCACAGGCGATGGTCACATGATCGGCGGTGACAATCCGGGATTGGGTCTGAGCCGCCGCCACCAGAGCCAGATGGGTCAGCCGGTCAAGAACCCGCGGCAAACCCTTGCTGGCCAAGGACAGAGCATGGATCGCCGGCGGGTCAAACAGCTCACTCTCACACCCCGCCAACTGCAACCGATGGTTGATATATCCACCCACCTCATCATGGGTCAATCCGCCCATGCGACACCGTATGACAATCCGTTGTGCCAACGAAGCATGAGCCGCCATCAGTTGGAGACGCCGCCGCAACTCACTGAGCCCGACGAGAAGCAGACATAATCGTTTCTCGGAATCCATCGTGTAATTGGTCAACAGGCGCAATTCCTCCAAGATGGTCGGATGCAAATGATGGGCTTCATCAAAAATCAACACCGGATATTGGCGGGAGGCGACCACCAGACGCGAGACCTCATCCTGAATCGCTTTGAAAGCTGCCGCCCGACTATAAAAGTGCTCCAGACCAAACGCATGAGCCATGACATTGTAACTGTCAAGAACCGAACCGGTGGAGAGGGTGACATAACAGACCCGATACGTGTTGGGATGCAACTGGCTGACCACTTGGCGACACATGGTCGTCTTACCACTGCCGGCTTCGGACGTCAGCAGACCAATGCCACGCAGTTCCAGAAGATGACGCAGACGGTCACGCACCTCCCGGGCGGCCGCATAATCGAATAATTGATCCGCCTTGGGAGCGATATCAAACGGGTAATATTTGAGACCAAAATGGACTTGATACATTACTTCTCCTCCTCGGTGGTGCCATCATCACTGTCGGAGCTGAACCGCAAGGCCGGTCGACCCCGTGGAATGGTGGTATTGGCATGCGGGTCTAACAGAGTGGCCGTGCCAGCCGGTTGGTCGTTATGATACACCAGCAGGGGTCGTCCGGGGGGAACGGACGGGTCATAACGCAGCGTCACTGTCTGTCCTGTCAACTCCGGTGCCACTTCATACAGACGATTGTTGAGTGATACGGTGCGCACCTTACTGACCTTGCGTTTGGCTTCGTGCATGAACAACAGTTCCAGATCAAGGTGCGGGTCCGGAAAGCGGATGTGCTCAGCATGTTCGACCCAGCGGTCCAGCGGAACCGCATTGTCGAGACCCCGATGTGGCGTCATGTGATATTCCCCCTCAATCCAGCATCGGGTCCGTGTATTGAGTGTGTCAAGATCAGGAATGGTCTCGGGTGTCAGCGGTGATAACAGCTGATTCCGGACCGTTCTGAACCATCGCTCAATTTTCCCTTTACCCGCCGCGTGGTAGGGTCGTGCATGCACGAGAGCGATGCCGAGACGGGCACAGACGATGGTCAAATGGTGCGACCGAAAGTTACGACCATTGTCGGTATACAGCCGCTCCGGTAATCCCCGCCGAGTAATGGCCTCATGCAGGACATGAATCAAGGCTCCGGCATTTTCGGTGAAGGCAAACTGGGCATAGGGGATGACCCGCGTGGCATCATCAATGATGGCCAGCAAATACGTCTTGCGGAGCCGCCCCTTGGCATCAGGAACGCGTGGACCATGCATAACATCGGCCTGCCAGAGTTCATTGGGATAGCGATAGGCAAAGCGGCGCAAATCCTGTGCTGGAGCCAGCTTCTCGGCGACCATCAACCCCTCGCGGGTCAACAGACGATGCACGGTTGAGGGAGCCACCCTGACATCCGCGGGCAGATCACCATTCTGATACGCCGTGGCGATAATCTGACGCACACTCAAGCCGGGTGTGGTGCGTTTGATATCCAGGAGGACCTCACTGATTTCGGCCGACATCTGGCGTGGCTTCGCCCGGTCGGCACGTTGTTTGGGTAACAGCCCGTCATAACCGACGTTCTCATAGAGTCGGACCCAATCCTTGAGTGTTCCTTCCGCCACGACCGTCCGGGTGGTACCGGGAATGGTGTGGTGTTTTGCGGCGAGAGCGACCATGACGGCCTTCCGTGCCGGTCCGGGTGGACAAGCGATGATCTGGGCCACGAGGCCAAAGCGAAACAGGGCGACATCCTCGCGGTGTCGATGTGAAGGTGTGGTCGGCATAATTAATCTCCTTATTGACCAAAAAATTTAAATTGACCACCACTTAGGGAGTGCCCGCCACAATTCTACGAATCAGCTTGTGTGGGAGGGCTTGTTTGCGATTCAATCGGGCATCCACAGGGCTTCAATCCAACCGGATGAGGCATCGATTGGAGACGATTTGGAGCACTCTCTCGCAGGGTCATCAGAAACGTGGTGGTGGCTCCTTGAGCACGAAAGGCACCCAGTCGCATCGGCGTGTTGGCATACGTGTCAGGGAACAGACTGCACGCCATGACCAGAGCCAGTTGAACCCACCTGACACGTCGGTCAATCCATCGGCGTTGTCCATCCTTGGAGCAGGCATAACCCGGACGTATGCGCTCTTGGGCCGCACTCAGAGTGTCACATTCCTCCATGGCTAGAGCAGCGTCCTCAAGGTCTTGGAGAGTTCCGGGTGTGCGCGCGGACATAAACGACGGGAGCATACTGAAGGTCATCTGACAGGTGGGACAGTAAAAGCGAGCAATCCGTAAATCCTTTGGGGTATTGCGGGCATAACTCCCATGCCGGTGGACCCGACAGGTGGATTGATTTGAATGAGGGCAGTAATCGAGACTTGCTTTCTGCCATTCCTTGTTATAAATATAGTCCTCGGACGAAAGTGTGGTTTGATGAATAAGTTGCACTGGCGTTTTCCTTGTTGTGTTTGTGATTGTTGAATGGTTGTTTCACAATAAGGCAGGAGCATCGGGAGGGCAACCCTCTGATGCTCCTTTTTTTGTTCAAGCCGGCGTCAAGAGGCCAGAGCGGTTGGCTTGATGAGCGTGCGACACACTTGAGGAGAGCGCTATCGGGATGGGTCGGCTCGTCGTCAACGAATCACGTGGTGTGATACGAAACAGTCTACTTGGGAAAAAGAGGCAGTGGCAAAGGGGGATAAAAATGAGTCTACTTAAAAGAAAAGACTACTGGGAAAAGAATAATAATTCCCGGATTAATCCAACTTCTCAGTACAATCAACACTGGAGTAATGTGAGAAAAATACCCCCTTACAAACTGAGATTATGTGGTAAACAACACTTCTTGGTTTGGATTTTATCCGGTGTCGCCGTCTTGCGAATATGGATGGTCATGTTATCCGGGCCGGCACAACTGGTCGGTGTCAGTGGCAAGGTCTTTTGTTTGACCTGTGGACCATGTCGTTGGTTCTTGACCAGTTGATAGGTGGTCCGATGTGAACCGTCTTTGGTGGTTCCTCTTTTTGTAGCTCTGATAAACATGTGGGAGATTGAGTGTGGGCATGGAGTGGTTTAAAGGCCCCTAAAATGAGGCGCGTGGTACCACTTGAGAGAAATGAGCGGAATCGCAAAAACGTAACTGGCGTTCAAATCACAATATTTGTAAAATGAGGGTATGAAAAAAGTTGAAATTAACCTTATTTTTTCTTTTTGGAGGGAAAAATGTTAAAGATGGGCTAGGAAATGATGTAAAAGAGTCTATATCTACCTTTTTGGGGAATATTATTGAAGGAATGTAATCCCAA
>MPNP01000175.1 GCA_002239085.1 Rhodobacteraceae bacterium bin131
TATTGTAAAAATAAGTAAAATCATTACCTAATAGGTAATAAAAAATAATTATGGATATATCATTCAGAACTAAAAAGCATGCAAAAGTATGTAATTCCGACAAAGAGCTTCTGAAATCATATGGCAAGCAAAACGCTAAGGTAATCAAGACCCGTCTGGCAATGTTAAAATCTGCAGGGAATCTTGCTCAAATACCTAAAGAGAAACCAGTAAAGTTACATCAGTTGATAGGTCAGGGCAAAGGACAATATGCGGTCAACCTTGCAGGAGGTTTTAGACTTGTTTTTGTCCCATCCAACCACCCGGTTCCACGAACAGATGAGGGAGGATTAGACGAAGTACAGATAACCGAAATTAAGATAATGGATATATCGAATTATCACTGAAGGAGAAGGAAAATGCCCGCCGCAAAGAATCATTATAATCCGGATTATGCAGTTCCACCCGGGTGGATTCTTGAAGAAATCTTGGAGGCCAGAAATTTATCCCAAGCAGAATTTGCAAGAAGATGTGGCCGTACGCCAAAACTGATTAGTGAGATCATTGCTGGCAAGGCCCCAATAGAGACCGAAACAGCATTACAGTTCGGAAGAGCAACTGGGATTGATGCAGGTATATGGCAACGGATGGAGGCTAGTTACCGCCGACACCTTGCCCTTGAAGATGAGGCCAAAATAGCTGAGGAATGGCGAAAATCTTTCCCTATTGGCGAACTGGTCAAGCGGGGTTGCTTCACAAAACCTGAGTCAAAGATTGATGCGATTTCGAAATTGCTTACCTTTTTTGGCGTTGGTACAATTGACGGGTGGAATAATCGCTATGGTAGTATGAATGTGGTTTATCGGCATTCCCAAAGTTTTAAGAGTAATGAGGTTGCCTTGGCAACCTGGCTTAGACTCGGTGAAATTAAAGCTGAATCACAGGAATGTGCTGATTACAATCAAGGCAATTTTCGGAAAGCAGCCAAAACCATTCGTGGCTTAACAAAACAACCAGTCGAAAAAATCATTCATCAAACCATTGAAAGCTGTAACAAGGCAGGTGTCGCGCTAGTACTTACCCGCCAATTACCAAGGACCGCACTTAGCGGAGCTGCACGATGGCTTTCTCCTCGAAAGGCAATTATCCAGCTAACTGCAAGGCACAAAACCGATGATCATTTCTGGTTCAGCTTTTTCCATGAAGTTGCTCACATATTACTTCACAGCAAGAAAGAAGTGTTTGTTGAGGAGGTAAATATTAACCCAAACGAAAGGGCCGAGCTGGAAGTTGAGGCAAATGAATGGGCTTCGAATTTTCTGGTACCAAAGATGGCTTGGGAAAAATATATTTACCAGGGGAATTTTTCTAAAACCGCGGTATTGAAGTTTGCCAATGATCAGGAAATCCCACCAAGTATTATTGTCGGGAAACTCCAACATCAGGGTCTTGTTTCCTACGGATCAAAATTGAACAAATTAAAACAAAAGGTTGATCTTTGAATAATCATGTAAAAATGAGGGGATTTGTATTTATTTTGTTGATTAAAATTATAATGTAATGTGCCCTTGAGAAATCTTTCAGGGCCCTATTCGTACGCGAGCAAAATGGTTGGTATTACCCTTCACCTTGGTATACCTATTACATGGTTTGCATGATTTTGATAAATCGAAAAACGTGAGTACCTTTTGCAACCATCCTTGGATTAACGGCTAATTGAATTGAATGTGAAAACAATTAAGCAATAATGGCAAATATTACCGACTTTGATTTTTCCCATGATGGATTTTGGCATTCGGTTGGAAGGAAATCTTGGCGGTTGGGTTGGTTGACATCCATCTTCGGCTCATCGTTGTCCGAGCCCATCTTTAACATGAAGTGGTCAAAAGCCAATAGAAACGGGGGTGTAAAAATCCAAGGGGCACTACGAAGTCGCACTTCCGGCACTTGAGCACCTCAATCATGTTCTGAATGTCGTGCGGATTTTATCCCGCCTTGTGCCGCATCAATGCCCAGTCAAACCACTGACTTTCGGACATTCCTCGGCGGGAGTGATAGTCCCATGTCCTGATAGACCTTGGTTTGGATTTCATCCGGTGTCGCGGTCGTGCGAATATGGATGGTCATGTTATTCGGGCCGGCACAACTGGTCGTTGTCAGCGGCAAGGTCTTTTGTTTGACCTGTGGACCATGTCGTTGGTTCTTGACCAATCGATGGGTGGTCCGATGTGAACCGTCTTTGGTGGTTCCTATTGTGGTCGCTCAAATAAACATTTGGGAGATTGAGTGTGGGCATGGAGTGGTTTCAACCCCTAAAATGAGGCGCGTGGCGCTACTTGAGGAAAATGAGCGGAATCGTAAAAACGTAACTGGCGTTCAAATAACAATATTTGTAAAATGAGGGTATGGAAAAATGTTAAAGATGGGCTGAGATTTGTGTCTCATGTGGATGAATGCGCTGACAGCAGGGAATAGTGAAATGGATGTTGTTTTCCCGGAATATGCTCAAGGCTGACTAACGCTCAATATTCCTTCACGATTCAAATTTCAGAAGAGTAAATGTTCTGCCAATGAGCAAGATTGATTATAAGCAGCCGTTTTAATTTGGTTATTAAACATTAATGGCTGGCAATTAAAGTCCTAAGCCTATTACAGTTTTTCCTTGTATTTTTAATATTTAATATTAAATTTACAAGCATGTATAAAAGAGAGCTCAAACAAAAAATCCTACACAGCCTTAGCCAAAATCCTGCGGTGGCCATTCTTGGACCGCGTCAAATTGGCAAGACTACGCTTGCCCATGAGATTTCCAAAAGTCAAACATCAATTTATCTGGACCTTGAAAATCCCGAAGATTCCCAAAAACTGAAAGACCCTGCTCATTATCTAGGGCTTCACGCCAATAAACTGGTGATAATTGATGAAGTACAACGTTATCCCGATTTGTTTAATTCGTTGCGTGGAATTATTGATGCTCGACGAAGGGAAGGACGTGGCAATGCCCGCTTCCTGGTTTTAGGATCGGCATCAAATGCATTGCTAAAGCAAAGTTCAGATAGTCTTGCCGGCCGAATTCATTACCTTGAACTGGCTGGACTTAATCCCTTTGAAATTGAAAGTCCTTGGGGAGAACCACTCCAAAAATTATGGATGCGAGGAGGATTTCCAAAAAGTTATACCTCCTCTGATGACCAAGCCAGTTATGATTGGCGATATAATTTTATCCGTACTTATCTTGAACGTGATTTACCTCAGTTAGGACCACGAATACCTGCAACAACACTAATGCGTTTTTGGACTATGCTTGCACACAACCAAGGCGAGTTGTTTAATGCTTCAAGGTTAGCAAATTCACTAGGTGTATCAAGTGTAACTGTAAGCAGATATTTGGATCTCATGGTTGATTTGTTATTGGTTCGTCGGCTGGAACCTTGGTATGGTAATATCAAAAAACGGCTCGTCAAATCACCACGAATCTACGTTAGAGACACTGGTATTGTTCACACACTATTGCGGATACCAAATTATGAATCTTTACTCGGACATCCTGTCTTGGGAAAAAGCTGGGAGGGATTTGCGATAGAAACAATCATTGCTGCTTTACCTTCAGGAGTTCATCCCTTTTTCTATCGTACTTCTGCAGGGGCTGAAATCGATTTGGTTATTGAATTTGGAATGAATAAATTTTGGGCTATAGAAATCAAGGCCAGCCGAAAACCAAGTCTTGAGAAAGGGTTTCACATAGCCTGTGAAGATTTGAAGGTAAACAAGAAATTTGTTGTTTACACAGGTGAGGACAAATTCCTTACGAGCAATAACACCATTGCTTTGCCATTAGCTCAATTTATAGAATTATTGAAATGAGTGCGGGACAAATCAATCTGTAATCACACTTAGGATCTTATCGTGAAGACGGTAGACCTCAAATGAGAACTTACAGTATGATGGCGATACTCAGAGATTGGTAATAGTAGCTGTTTAAGACCACTAATCAAATTAAGATGAATAAACACCGAGTATTCTGGTTCAAAGAAGAACCAAATTATGACTTTGTTCAATTGGTTATTCCTTTATATTCTATTTTAGCATTCCCTCGCCATCCTTCTTCACCATCGTGACTGTCGCCCTATTCTTTTTCCAATACCAGAAATTTCTTTAACTCTCCGAGTAAGAGGTTTGTCAGGTACATCACAATTCCTGGGTAAAAGAAACAATACCAGCGATTGTTAGAGCATCAGCAATAACAAATGGCGTCACACCATTAACTACATCATGTACCGAGAGTTCAAGACGAACCCAGCAACCACAAATCAATTTAATCCGGTAGAAAACGAAATCAGACAAAGCTCTGCCATTTTTACAACAATAAAACCGAACCACACTCCACTTGAATTTCGCCCTATTTTTCTGGTTGCAGGTCAGGGTTTGAGGAATTAATTGACTCATATCTCGCTTTATTAACATTTAAATTCAAAATCATTAATCCGAAATCGAATCTGTCAAATACAAAATAATGGTACGCCCTTTTATCAAATGGGCAGGAGGAAAGAGATGGTTGGTATCCAATCCGGCATTTGATATCCCCTGTTTTTCTGGCCGATACATCGAACCTATCTTGGGAGGCGGTGCGATATTTTTTTATTTGGAACCAAAAACAGCCATTCTCACGGATGTGAATCATCGATTAATTGAGACTTATCAGGGTGTCAGGGATAATTGGATAAAAGTAGAGAAAGAGTTGAAAAGATTGCAGAATCGACATTCATTTCAATTCTACTATGAGGAACGGAAAAGAGTAAGAAGACTACCACATATGCGGGCGGCTCAATTTCTTTACTTGAACAGAACCTGTTTTAACGGACTTTATCGGGAAAACCTTAAAGGTAAGTTTAACGTCCCAATCGGCGATAAAGATAGGATAATTTTTGAGGATGAAGATTTCGGCAAAATCAGTCAAGTTCTGAAGTCTGCGAAGATTTACACGAGTGATTTTGAGAAGGCCATTGACCAAGCGGATGAAGGAGACTTGGTTTTTGTAGATCCCCCTTATAATACGGCCCATAACGTCAACGGTTTTATCAAATATAACCAGCAAATATTTAGTTGGCAGGACCAGGTCAGATTGCAAAAAGCAATATTTCGCGCTGCCAAACGAGGTGCAAAAATCCTTTTGACTAACGCCGATCATGATTCCATCTGGAAGCTTTATGACGGAATGG
>MPNP01000176.1 GCA_002239085.1 Rhodobacteraceae bacterium bin131
TTTTGCGGAAACCCATGAAAGGCTCTTTCCTGAATTTGAGAAGCGGTATTACAATATCAGACGTACTGCCGCACAAACAGATACACCAAAAATTAATCTTAATTGGCATTAATGAATTCTTATGTGCGGAAAATTCGATCATTTAGTCAATTAACTTTGGGGCTATTTAATTTAACGGAATGATTGTATTTTGAAGGTATTACATCACTAACCTGCACCCAATGCATAAGCTATTGTCAGTAATCAGGTCACGGTGAAGTAATCTCTTACATTTCAGGCTCTGAAAGGGTGTTGGCATAATTTCCATGATATCTAATTGACGGACAAAATGCCGCCAAGCAAAGTCAACATATATCACTACAAATACTTGTGGCTCTTTATGTGATATTCTCCCTTGTAGTCTCGTTTGAACAGCAAGAACATCAATTCAATACCTTTAGTATGGGTATCGCCTTGGGTATTGGCAACCATCTTGGCCCAAAACTGTTTGGCTCTTCCGAGATCGTGCAAGTATTAAATTTGGCCTTTAATTGAATAATTCCTAAAGGCTTTTGAGATCCTGACTCTAGCCTCTTCAGTTTATGTTCATCTAACTTCCAGCCCTTTTCCTTTTAACCCAATGAGTTTTAAATAATTGTCCTTTGACCTCTTGCTTGATTGAACCCGTTGTGATTCAATGTGGATCATAATCAATTATTTCAATTGAGGTTGAGCAAGGTCACACCGACGATATCAAAATGTCCTGCACCACAGATTCGCTCAGTTGACATCGCCCTGTTTTGACGATTATGTTGACTAGGACAATTCCGTCCGAGTGATGCATTCGTATGTCATTATACTGAATTTAAACTGGAGTTTCAGCGATTATATGTCTGTAGTCAAAAATCCCGGGATGACGCCGGCTCATGGCCTGAAAGGTCGGTGCATGTTCCCGCTCATAGTCAGCTTTGGCCCAACGCCCCTTGTGGGGAAGGGTATTTTCAACCAGAAGCGTACCAAGGCGTTGCCTCGCCAACTGTGAAAGCCACGGTCAAAGCGACAGGAAACAGATACGGAAAGCGATCTTAGGTCTCTTTAATCATCGAAACGGCATTGTCATCATCACTCCCCGCCCGCATCACACGATATTGCTGTAATAAGATGTGGTAAGAAAGCTGACTATGAGTCAGGCAGCTTACTTAATCTAGATAAAATGTATGATTCAATGATTAAGCCCGCTTTTGAGGAAAACGGATATAATTGTTACCGTGACAACGATATACATCTTACACCTGTCATTGAATTGTGTATGTATGAGATTCCACATTCAGAATTAGTTATTGTAGACGCTCCAAATAGAAAAGTCATTGGCAATGACCGGGGTGTTAAACGTGACCAGAGACCTTTTTCAATAATCGAAAAAAAGGAAAAAAAAGGTAAATTACATTTCGACTTAGAACATAACAATATTTCCAAATATGAGCACCTTGGTGAGGATATTGGACATGGCAAGGATCTTCCCTCAAGAGAAGAACTGAGAATCCTGATTAATAAAGTACCATTGGAGCAATTCGGTTATCCCCACTTTATTATTAATTTACATCATAAAGGTCTTTTTGGTATTTAACTGGGTAGATGTGATTCAGACTCGTAATGCCGACATCGGCATTACCAGTCGTAACAGAAGATAGCCACATTCCAGCGATGGTTAGCTAAACCCAAGGTCTAGGCTCGGACCTCCAAAAGTGACCGTCCCTCAGGTGATCAATCGGGTCATATAGAGTATAAGTTTCGTCGGTCCTACAATGTTAACCATATCCAAAATCATCGCTCCACATAGTGTGCAGGGTGTGACGGTTCTTTGGCCGATTTCCCAAACGCAGAGTTCATACAGGTCACTTAGCCCATTACATGCCGGACAGACAACCCCATGTGATTACCGACCATCGTGTTTGGAGGTGTCACTGTGAGAAGAGTGGGGCGGTCACTACCAAAGATTTTCTGGTTAACGTCACCGTGCCGGTCCAGTATGGCCATCGTTTGAACCGAACATTACAATTAAAATTATATCCTCATTTAATTTGTGAAGTTCAGGATAATCGTGAGGAACACTGCTGAGTCTCCTTAACCCGCATTTTCCCGCAATCAATTATCTGGCAGAGAGAGATCTACACCCTTTGGAACTCAACCAGAAAAATTGCTGGGAGTTTTCGGTCCGAAGTTGGAGCAAGAAACTTTCCGATTCGGCGAAGTGTGATTGAGACCACCTGCAAACAGGGATGTAACCCACTTGAGGTCTTGGGGACAAAGGTAGCTGCCCTGTTGGCACGGCTTACTCTCAAGGCACTTATAATGCCAATACTCCAAAATATCCTTGTCCAGCCGATGAGGCTTTACTAATTCGTCACTGATACAACCTGAGTAAAAACCTTATACAAAGATCATCTTTTAAATCAGCCATATTAGCATAGAGCCGTCTTTCAACCCCTTCAATATCGTTTCTTATTTCCTTCGATAAAGGATCAACAGCTCCCTCAATCGATTCTTGAAAAAATTGTTTCATTGCTTGGGCTAAAAGGTTAACACTGCCATTCAAACCTTTCGTTTCTGAATTGATTTATTTTCTTTTTTATCAATTATAATTGCACGTAAATAAAATAAAATTCACTATAAATAATTTATTATGAGTAATAATTTAAAACAAAATTGGTCTAATAAGACAATTTGGACAGGTGATAATCTGCCTATAATGCGAGGTATGAACTCCGATAGTATAGACTTAATATACCTTGATCCCCCTTTCAATTCAAATGTCAATTACGCTGCCCCAATCGGTTCAAAGGCTGCAGGTGCTGAATTTAAAGATACATGGAATCTTACCGATATAGATATTGCTTGGTTGGATTTGATTGAAACCAAATACCCAAAACTAAATCGGGTAATTCAATCGACCATGACTGATAATGATAAATCTTATTTGATTTATATGTCAGTTCGATTGTTGGAAATGAAGCGGTTATTGAAATCAACAGGAAGTATTTATCTTCACTGTGATCCGACCATGAGCCATTACCTGAAATTGGTCATGGATGCTATTTTTGGTCGTAAGAATTTCAGAAATGAAATTGTTTGGGGATATACTGGTCCTGGCTCCCCAAAAATGCGACAATTCAATAGAAAGCACGATATTATTTTCTGGTTTTCAAAAGGGGAGAAATGGACCTTTAATTCTGATGCAGTAAGGATACCCTACAAAGACCCTAACCAACGACCTCGAAGAGCATTTGACACGGGGGGGGGGGCATTTAAATTAGATAATATTGAAAAAATGAGAAAACGAGGAAAAATCCCTGAATCATGGTGGGTTCAAGAACCAGGAAATGGATTTTGTATAGTTGCCCGTTCGAAAAATGAAAATACTGGTTACCCAACTCAAAAACCCCTTACACTTTTACAAAGGATTATTGAGGCATCTAGTTGTGAGGGTGATATGATTCTTGATCCATTCTGTGGGTGTGCAACCACATGTGTTTCAGCTGATGCCCTTAACCGCCAATGGGTTGGTATTGATATATCAGAAAAAGCTGCAGAATTGGTTAGACAGCGTATTAATGATTTAACCCGCAATATCATTCATAGAAAGGATATACCTCAACGAACTGATCTGGGTGAACATCTTCCATATAGTTCAACAATAAATAAAACTAAACTTTATGGTTTTCAAAAGGGAGTTTGTAACGGATGTTCTACTCATTTTGAATATAGAAATCTTGAAGTAGATCATATTATAAGCCGTAAAGAAGGTGGGACGGACCACCTTGATAACCTGCAACTTTTATGCGGAAACTGCAATCGGGTTAAGGGTGATCGTGGTATGGAATATTTAAAATCTAAGTTTCAATACTGATTTGTCATCTAAAATTTATAATCCTCCTAATTTTAATACCAATCAGCAAATAAATGTTGCAGTAAATTTTTCAGAATTCATAACTCATCTTACCAAAGCAGCTCTGTTGAGTGAATTTGTCAAGTTAAAGTATCAGGGAGTTGACGCTATATAAAAGTACATCTTGGTCTTAGACGTGAATGCTTCTTTAAAGGCATGACTCACGGAGTATAAGCATCGCCTCAACTAGACTAGTCGTAACATTAGCAAGCCACCGTCCGTCTTTCGTTTAACCAAATCCAAGGTCCGGGTTGACCATCCATAAGTGGTCGCCCCTCAGGTAGTTAAACTGGTCATTAAGGTCACACGTTGTGTCAATCGCAAAATGTTAACCATAACTTATATGCCGATATCGGGAAAATATCCATAATACGAGTGACCATGCTTCTCGGCTCCTACCATTCGTCTGTTCGCTGTAATAAATTTTCATTCCCTACCCATTCTTTACCTCATTATTCTTGTCCTGACTATTCCGCTGGCAGGGAACTAGAACCATGGTTGAATCTATCACATTCCCAGAAAGTAATTGATAACCGCGGGTTTGGATGTACTCCTGGAAAAGGGTTAAGTAGCACCCGCTCGGACAAGCATGTCAAGTTACTTCCACAATGTCTTCTGGTCTGGAAACTGATTCTTGCTCTTGAGCCTCTCAAATTGCTTAAATGAAGACAGGCCGATTAGTATGTCCTGAAGATGGCGGTCACTCGGGGAATAAAAAACTCCCAACAACAAAGAACGAAAGATGATCATATGATCCCAATAAAAGCTGCCACAACCACATCTTCAAAGGGCTCCAAACACGTCTTACAAGACCGGTTTGAGCCAATCCCAGACAACCCTTTTCTTCATCTTAGCAAGCATGTTGAATTCTGCTAATGCCTTGAGTTGTCGGTCTTCTTCAAACAAGTTGTTGAATTCCATTTAAGTGCTCTTTGTATCCATGAAAAAAGAGCAATTTCTTGTTTAATTCATGTGAAATAAAAGAGCAACAAAAATTCTTGGAAAAAATGACTTTAAGGAAAAAATATAAGGCATTATCAAATTTGGAATAAATAGACTGCCCTTATGTTATATTGGTATCACTGGCAGTAAAGGAGTATTGGGCTCTTCTGGTGGAAGTTAGTGGCTCTTCGGAGAAAATTCCCTTGGGACCGGATAGAGCTGCTATCCGAATTTGGCGGTTTTGCCAGTATTGTGTGAAGTTGATCTTGTCTTCTTTTATTGGTGTTCTGGTCATTTAGCATGGTTTCTCTTGAGAATTTTTATAGCTGC
>MPNP01000177.1 GCA_002239085.1 Rhodobacteraceae bacterium bin131
GAGTCTGGCAAGCTCATTGGCTTGGACAACGCTGGCAGCATGTCGCTTCTTGATGCGTCGAATTGCCCGTGATAATCGGGGTATGGGATTAAAATGCAAAGCAATGTGACTTATGGAACAGGTTCTAGAATATTACTATCAACCACAAACTTTTTATTTTCTAATCCCAAAACACAGTCAGCTTTTTTTAATTTTTCTTTAGGATCAAGGAAAAAGACTTCTTTAGTTGTATTATTAATCGCAGAGTCTCTTTCTTCCTTCGGTATCACCTCATAGATAGGTTGGCTCCACCATTTAGTTTTTTCTCGAGAAAGTGTTATAAAACCGGTTAAATCGATTTTGCAATTGGTGACCAAGTCTTCAACTGGATATCCATTAATTAAGTCAACTTCACGCAATACATTGTTTCCGAATAAAAGTTGAGATGGAGCAATAAACCTTGATAACCCACTAAACTCATAGGCTTGAACCTGCTGTTGCTGTTGTCCTTGAGCAAGTCCCACATTAATTCCGTAAAATAAAATTCCCACAAGCAGTAAATACTTAAGTTCTCTGAACATGATGAACACCTAATTATTTTTTGTTAAAATATTCATAATGAGTAACTAATGTTAACTATAAAGTAGTACTAGAAAAATTGATTATTAGTAAAACCATGAAATAACAAATCCATGGCAGAAAAACACCCCAGAGAAACCCCTGAATTAATCCAGTTTTGTAGCCTACTGAAATTGTGAGTCCAAAAATTACTGAAAGTAAAAAAGCTAGAAGAAGTGCAAAAATCTGAAATGCAGGAATATAAAACAAAGGATTGGTCCAACCTGTTTTCCCAGCCGAAACTACTATTAGGGTTAAATGAAACAAAAAACTTCCAAACAAGGAGAATCCAAATCTCGTAATAAATCCTTGGTTACTTCCTTCTTTGAACAAAAATTTGAGCAAATATTCAACCAATATGATTTACAACATATTATTCCAAAATACCCCTTTGACCCTAGTATCACAACACCTTTGAAGTGATGCAATTAAATTGCATTATTCTCTGTCATATAGTAAATAAACAACACCAATTAATTGAGAGCAGTAATTCTTCCTCAATAATCAGGTCCATTGTGCATGCCTAACTGGTCGTTTGGTTGGAGCTGAAACTGGGAGTATTAATAGAGGATAATGATGATGGAAAAGACAGGCAGAAACATTTACCGCGTGCATTTGGAAGAGGATGAGAAGCAGTGTTTACAAGACCGTATCAAGCGTGGCAAGGGTTCGGCTCAATCACGCTCACGGGCTCAGATTCTGTTGTGAGCCAACGCGCACCGTCCTGGTGGTCGATACAAAGACAAGGCGATAGCTGATAGTGTTGGTGTGGGCACTGCAACGGTTGAGACTATGAAAGTATTCAATTTTAGCCAATGAGAAGGCTTGCCCCTGATCCTCAAATCAAGGTTGTTTTGACCCTTATTCAGAGTGTGATTAGGGTTGAATCCACCCTCCAATCATCACCATCTCACCGTCACCCTAAAAAATCTCAATAAAACACTGATTTCAGGCTCTTTTTGACCGAAATACACGACAAATACACACGACCCCAGAAATCATCACACTCGACCCTCTTGAACGCACCATCCGAGCCTGACAATACGCGATAAAAGTGGGGACATTAATCGCGGTTAACATCCGCTTGAAATGATAACACAACGTCATCAGGTTCAACTCACCACGACACTTGGCGAGACCACGCATCAGGAAATAATGAATCCCCGCCCAACTTGTGAGAGTCCCCAAGGGATGCTCAACCACCGACCCACGCCGCCGCATTACCCCGTCACCCTCGGCCATCCGCTGACGATGACGCTCCATCACCGCTTCATGGTCCCAACGCATCAGCCGACGATAGGTCTTGCTCGGTGATACACACTGCTCTTTGAGAGGACACGCACCACACACCTTGGCACGTGAACGATACACCAAGTAACGCTTGCCTTTGACATGCTCTATGCCACCCCCATGAACCAGTGTCTGACCCGCCGGACACCGATAACTGTCAGCCTCTTCATCATAGTGGAAATCATCCCGACCAAACCGACCATCCAAACCCTTTTGAGCCGCCTGCTTCGGTAAGGGAACATACATCTCCATGCCCGTCTCTTCACACTCCTTCAAATGTGCACCATTCGCATAACCGGCATCCGCCAGACCCACTAAACCCTTGCTTCCTGTCGCCGCTTGGGAGACTGTGTGTCGTAACGATGGCTCTGGGTACAGGTTGTACGGTGCCGGTCACGTCCAAACCGAAGGCCTTGCAGGCCAAGGTATGGTGATACAATCCATCCGACTCTAGGTGAGGTTCAATCTGTCCGATGACAGAGCCATGTCCAGTAAGTGCAGTTTAACAAATTGGATTAAGCCCCATGAATAGGGGATAATACCTCAATTAATGCTCAAGAAGTTCGGACTATACTCTCCTTAATTGGGTCTTCCTTAAGGCAATGTATTGAATTATACTCGTTCAACTGATTTTCGTTGACAATAAATCTGCATTGTCCATGTGATGGTCTTATCCACCACGGAGTATAGCTAACCATTAATTGAGCAACACCTAATGTTTGCTCTTATTGAACAAGTACCGCTCTGAGATCTCTTTTTGCAATATCATTCTAGCGATTTCAGCAGCTTTGATCATTTTCTGGTCTGAATTGCTGAGTTGACTCGGTGAGAAATTGTGACCTCTTGAAACCATGCCATTATGGAGTTCAAAGTCATCAATTGCTTGAATTAAGATTTCCAGGACATCGGCTGATAAATCGTCAGGAATCTCTATTACTTTCTGAAGTACAGACAATAAAATTTCAATCGGTATACTTGGCGAAACAGTTAAAATTTTTCGACAGGTATTAATGATTTTGTTTCTGCCCTGATTGACTTTGTGTTTATTCCAGTAAATCTCCCGATTACAGCCAACCCAGCTCAGTTTGGATATGCGGTCAATCCCGGTATCTATTTCGTCATATGTCAGGTTTAATTCGCTGGTTTTATCAAGCTCTTTAATAAAAACGAAGTCTTGGCGGTTTGCCTCAACAAGGAGCAAATGGAAGGTTGCTTCAATACGGTCTATTTCCTTTTCTAGTAAAATAAATTCTTCCCCACCAATTTGTATTAATTCATAACTCAAACCCAAACCAAAAGTATTAAGTGCTAGCTGAAAACTTTTGAAACTCAGTCCCCTTCGGGATAATTTATTCTGAATTAATAACTGACTGAGTGATTGCGATTGAAAAGGCAATTTCTGAATAACAAGTTTCAAAACGTTTTCAAGAAGAGGTGTTTGCCAATTCAATGATCGAATTCTTTCCAATCCATTATGTTCAATCTGGCGGACTCTTTCTCTTGAAATGCTAAATTCGTTACCGAGTTTCTCAAGGGTGGAAATCTCTCCACCGTCCCAACCAGTTCGGCGTAAAACAATTTGATATTCTCTTGGTTTTAAAGACTGCTCAATAGCAGCACAAAGTTCATCCTCTATGAAATTAAAATCGCCAAGTCGTGGATTTAGCTCGAAGTTGCGAATAGCTTGAGGCAATTCATAAGGCCAATTTGTAATATTTGTTCCAAAGGATAATCCAATACCATCTAAAACCGTTTTAAGTTCCTCTATAGCACTAATACTAGCATGCGGTAATTTCAAAATTTCTGTATCTTTCAATTGAATGAGTTCGCCCACCAATACAATTTCAATTTTTTCTAAAACTATTCTTGGTCTCACTGTTAAGGCTAAATCACCAACAGATTGATTCAGTTTGGTAATCCAAGGCTCTTGCAGTGCCAAATAATCTAAAGATTCTCTCTTTTGAGAATCACTACGCACTGAGTTGAGAAAGAATTGAACTTCAGATAGTGACACCTTGCCAAAATTAGGTATGCTACGGAGATCTTTAGGGGATAATTGGGCAAATTCGCCAAGTGTTTTTATTTTATAATTTCTTAAACTATTGCTGGCTCTTACGGAAAATCCAACTTCTTCAACCGGTATGTTCTTCCACTCTTCAGATGAATCAACATCGGGATTACTTGCACTTAAATCTCCTTGAATTATCAACTGATTCTTAACTAGTGGCTGACTATTTTCTGAAGTAACATCAAAATCAATGAGCTCGCGTAGAAATCCTTTGCTTTGACTTATATCCATATAAGAATGCAATAAGCTACCAAGCTCCTCTTTGGTTTCACGGTTGCAATTTAACTCATCAGAAACTTCATTTTCTGAGAATTCAGCCAACTCACCGAGAGTATATAAATTTAATCCTTTTAGGAAGGATTGTGTTTTTTGAGTCAGTTTAATTTCAGAAAGTAGGAGCTTTTTCCAGCCTTCGTTTTGAGGATTGAATTGGTCGTCCACAGCTAAATGTTATTCAACTAAAAAATGTATTTTATAAAATTGTAACTTTTAAGGGAGTTGCCGTCAAAATTAATGTTGCTCTATTCAACCCTGATTCTTGGCAATATTTGTGGCAGTTTCATGCGGCATTTCGGTCAAAAGATCTTTGATTGAGCATAAAAACCATCCACCAAACTTTCAGAATTCAAAAATTTTTATCTCACCAGTGACACAACCCCGATTATAAAGGAAATCTCATTTGATGGTTATGAATTCCAGCACTACTAAACCCGTTTTGTTTCTACAAAAATAGTTTTTGCCAATTTTTTACCTTAACTTCCAATTTTTCCTTGCGCTTGAGCATATTATGTATTCTATCTGCAGGGAACTAATAACTGAATTCTTACCAAATGTTTCTATCGTTATATTCCGAATGCCGACCAATACAGCTTTGCAAGTTCAAAAATTTTTCGAATTGTAATATTTTCTGAAGACTTGTTTTTACAAGATTCCCATCAAATATTCAAATTAGAAATCTAACCCTTGGGAACAACTGGTCATTTTAATTCAATTGATGCTAATGTATTGGAAAAATGTATTATTATGAGTCTGATTATTAAATTGAGATTTCAAATATAAGGAGTGCCTGCCGATGAACAGAATTTATCTTCATGACGAAATTAAGGACATTTTAGTTGAGAATGGAAATCAATGGATGACATCAAAAGAGATTGCGCGATTGGTAAATGAGCGTGGGAGGTATAAGCAAACGG
>MPNP01000178.1 GCA_002239085.1 Rhodobacteraceae bacterium bin131
ACCATTCTACAACCTTGGTTTTTCCATCCTCTTGGTGTTTTGTTGTAATACGTGGAGCTTTGACAATCAACGCATCGGGAACAGAACAAAACGAAACTTGGTCGCCAAACTGATCACTGTTCAGAATGTCTAGAACAACACGGTCTGTTGTATTTTTCTCTTTTTGCAAGAACCTTTTTTGTGATTCTGGAATAACGAAGCAAACTTTAGTATTACCATTTTGCTCAAGCCAGTTGCGAATAAGCCGCACCGATTCAACTGCTTCGACCTCTTCATTCTCTTGCAGTTCTTGACCCCAAAGAGTCGCACCACAAATCTGAAGATACTGGACCTTCTTCAAATGTTCTGATAAAATTAATTTCGAAAGACCAACTACAGGAATTGCATCTTTCGGAATGTGGTCAGGCTTTTTATATGTTTTGCTTCGAACTTCATTCAACCATCTCAGTGCAGGTTTGCGGTCAAATTTATCCCAATACATTTGGTTTGAGTAATCATTCAGGCATTTTGTACAACTAGTCTCACACTTATCGCCAAGTGGACAATCCAGAATCTTCAAAGCACTAGTGATAAGGTTTTGCACAGAGAACCTCTGTTCATTAAGTAATCTTCGCACAAAGCCGGCTCCACCTGGAGTTGTATCAGATAGAATAATGACAGGATATTTATTATCAGAATACTCAACAGTGCTTCGGAGGTCACGAGGGTCTGTTTCCAATAGTTCACTTGCCGCAAGTCTAAAAGCTTCACCCGCTGTTTTTAGAAGGTTGTAATCGCGGTCTTGGTTCGCGGACAAGTTGGTACTATCAGATTGGGGAAGTGGATGTGCAATTTGTATGCCGCGTATATCCGTAAAATATTGGTGTGCCAGATCATGTCGGTGAGCCAATTCTTCATTTCTGCATGGATCTCCTGTTCGTGGATTCTTGTGTTTATGCTTGGTTTTGTTTTTACTAAGATTTTCAGCAGCTAGCACAAACTCACATCTATTACACATCAGATAACCACACCCAACTGGGCCACGGTTAAGGACAATCAATTGCCCTCGCAAATCTGAATCATCGCCCTCTTTTATATGAGCAGGGGCAAAGAATGTCTTTACTCCAAATAATTCAGTGTCATAATAATGCTTCTCCGTTGCTTGAGTAATCAGTCTTGCCTCATCAACCACACGGGTTCGTAATCGAGAAGTTCCAGGGTCCCTACCCAACCTTTCATCATAAGAAGTCAGGAATCCTACTGGTTCTATGAATCTTCTTCGATGTTCGTTTACGGTTTCCTTACAATTAGGACACGTTTTGTCAAAGTTATCGAAATCACTGCTTAATTCTGGGTGATTGCAGTTCTTACAAATCCTATACCAACCTTGAGCAATGAAAGTGCTAGCATCACTTGAATGAGGTTTTCTTTTGGATATTCCCACACTTCGCCATATTCTACCAGCGGCGACGACCTCTGAGCCTGGTGCATACTCAGCAATCGCCAGTGATGCATCTCTATTGAGATCAACATCAGATTGCGAAAATCCTTTGGGGTTTCTTTCCGTAATCATTTCAAGGTGAATTGAATGAATTGGAAAACTGTAAGTTGGAATAACAGCATTTTTGCCTAATTGATCTGTTACGTACTGCTCAACATATTTTTCCATTTGTTTTCTAATGCCAAAGCGATGATTTTCTAATCGTTTTGTTTCCTTAAGTGTTAATTCAGGTTCATTTAATTGGACTCTTATTTCATTGTACGTTTGGTACATATCCTGCCAGTAAGCAGCCAAAACGTTGATCCACCTCATTATTTCATCTTGTGCATAATTGAAAAGTGCACGACCCTTCAGTCCAAAATCCAAACCTTTAACCATATTTTCTGCTTTATGGATACACGTATGACCTTCAGAGCTTTCAAGCCAACAGCTGAGTTCCTCACGAATTAGTTGCATTGAATTTTCATTAAGATCATCTCCAAGGACATCTTTCAATCTTGGTGCTCCAGTACGCTTGGTCGAACCAATTCGTAACGCAAGCCAGCCAGAAATTATGCACGAAACTTGGTGCCTATAGAGAAACGAAGGATTGTTTAAATATAGGTAAGGCATTGAAGGTACAGAATTCAGATACTCCTCAAAATTAGCAAAGCAAACCTGGTCATATCGGTTTTGACGTGCCATCGTCAGTGATATGGGTGCAGCCTGTGCTCTTCTCCCGGCACGACCAGCTCGTTGCTGGTAATTTGAAATACCCGGTGGAACACTTCGACACACAACAGCATCAAGATCTCCAATATCAATTCCCAGCTCCATTGTCGTTGTGCAACTGAGTAGATTCACATTCCCCTCCCTAAATCTGTCTTCAATTTTCATTCGGGTCTGAGGCGTTAAACCAGCTGTGTGCTCTCTTGAAATAACCGCGGGAGGTTTCTGCAGGTACCGGGAAATATAGTGATTTTTATTGGGGTCAAAAAGCATTCTCGGGTCAACAGGGTGAGTCCTTCCCTTGCACTTCCATGCAGTACACACGCCATGAAAATTTAAATTGGAAGTCCTTGCACAAGAATCGCATAAATAAATTTTATCGTTGTGACGACTGAACCGCCAAGCATCTAATTTTAGAACTTTTCCCCCGTTTAATTGGGATAATAAACCAGAACTCCTTAATGACAGTTTGTTCCAGACGGTTAGAAGCATATTGCGAGAAGAGGAAATTGGAATTGCAAGTCGTTTCTCCAATACCCACGTCAATCTTGTATGTTGCGAATCTATTTTAGGGACAACGCTTCTAGTTCGAGTTTGATTAGTTTTCTTATTGAATTCCCAGTTTATGTTCGCGCTTGCAAGGGGTTCGGTCCAGATTGACCCATCTGTTAAATCAAGCTCTACAAGATCCTCTATCGCTCGGCTTTGTCTCATCATTGAGAGAAGTAACTCTACTGTTGCAGGAACATATTTGAGAAATTCATCTGGTGGTATTTCACACTTTATTTTTTCTATGACTCTGTCCATACCCTCATGGGTGACCTTCATTAGCCCAAAACTCTCAAGATTCTGCCTTGTACCTCCCAATGTTGCCTCAGCGATGATCAATGCGAACAATCGCTCTTTGGCAGATTGATTGCTCATTGGTCTGTGCAAAGATGCTCTATCATATAAAGCAAAACCATGCCGATTAAGTTTTTTCCAAACACTGTCCTTGAGTTCATCTAAACCGAGTGGTTCAGAGGTACTATTAAATGAATCAATTATTGCACCTCTAATCGCTTCAATACGACTAATTCTCTCAATATAAGGAGCAAAAAAAGCCGCATCTTGGCGATTATCCGAAAACACCAACAGGTTCCGACCATATGCTGGTTTTCCATTTCTTCTAGGTTCAGGAAGAGGTAGCTGTTCCAAAAGTAATGAACTCATGAAGGCCGCCATCATGTCATCACCCGGATGAATTTTGGTTATGGGTTCGGGAGAGCGACTGCCTCTGTGACCACATGAAAGACATTTTTCCATTATCATCCTATGGTTCTCTTCCGACTTTTTCATTGATGCGCATTCAAGTGTGATACCCTTCTCGTCTTCATCCGAAAGAATTTTACCAGTTTTAGGGTCAAATGTGACAATTTCTGTCTTTTCGGATAAATCCTCCATATCACTTTCAAATGCTGTATTTCCATTACCTGTTAATCGAAGTAGTGTCCTCACTCCAGGATTTTTTGTTGCTGGAGACAACACAGGGTGCAGTGTATCATTATCATCAAAACATTCTATGTAGGGCTCACCGCAATTACGGCATACCCAAAGGGGCCATGCAGCAGAAGAATTCGGTGAAGACTCAAGTCCATTAGCCAATATCTTGATAGATGACCAATTCTCCTCTTTGTCCTTATCCAAAGTGATAACAACGCCAGGGATTGCGGAAGCGGCAAGATGATATCGTGCTGGAAGAAGTGGGAATGCTAGTTTGTCTGCAGGCTTAGCGAGGACTCCAAGTGATATGAGTGCTCTTGTTGCCTCCTGAGCCTTTTCATTATCATTAGGGAAAATTCTCTTTGCAAGGGTTTCAAATTTGGTAAGACCAGAATTTAATATCTTTGCTGCTTTCCTGACTTCCGATGATCGGGCCATGACTCGTATGAGAGCGTCGCCAAAATGGTTTCCTTCTAGCTGGATAAGTTCCGTTTTATTATTCCAATTATCAACATGATACTCTGCTTCTTCAGGATCAAGTTCTCCATTTTCTCTCAAAGATGTCAGTGTCTGACCAAGCAAAATCCAGTCATCGCAAGTATGAGTATGGCATGAAACCTTTTCAAAAAGCGCTGGATGTAACTTTCTCTCTGCGGTAATTATGCAGTCTCTCGGAGCAGGAAATTTTTCGCCAAAAAGATCCGATGCAAATTTTTTCAATTCATCTTTTCTTGAGGAGTCAAGACTTGCTGAAGTTCCAACACAGCGTATTGACCCCTCATCTATATCAAGCGACGCTTTGAGTTTTCTGATTAAGAACGCCACTTCAATAGCTTGAGCACCAGTGTAAGTGTGCAGCTCGTCTAATACCAGCCAACTAATTCTGGCATTTTTAATTAATGGTCTGTTTCGTGGAAGGAGCAAGATATGCTCAAGCATTGCATAATTGGTGATCAATATGTCTGGTGGACGGTCAAGCATTTCCTGGCGGGATAGTAGCCAATTCCTTGGTACTGTTGCATCCTCACCGAAGTTTTCACGAAATAAAGGCATGTCCAAAATGTCTTTTTCAACATCTGCTCTTGTACTAGCGGATGAAACTTGACCCGTATATCGCCCCAAAGTAATTCCTGGATCTCCCAGATCTCTAAACAATAGTCGAGCTATTCTTTGCATTTGATCTGTCGCAAGAGCATTCAGGGGATAAATCAAAATAGCTTTTACACCAGGTGTTTCACGATTAGTATTTGAGAGCAAATCTTGTATCATGGGGTACAAAAATGCCTCTGTCTTACCTGACCCCGTACCCGTCGCAACGATATAGTTTGATTTTTGGTCCATTGCGTCCGACTGATGAGCATAGAGAGAACGATTCCAAAGTTCTGGAGTTCTCTGTTCCATTGTTGTCCAATCGTTGTGAAGGTTTC
>MPNP01000179.1 GCA_002239085.1 Rhodobacteraceae bacterium bin131
CGATTTTGTCAACCTCTAATTCATCACTGTTAAGCATGTATTTCTGAGCAAAATCTGCTTTCGATTCCATAAATTTGATATGCCGATAGATTCTTTCTAACCGAGCTCTGGAATGCAAACTCCTAATTTTTTCCTTATCTATATCTGAAAGGTGGAAGGAATTGTCTGTTAAAGTATACCCTTGTAAACATAAGGCACGAATGACTTCATCTTTCAGCGTGCTAGCTGTAGTTGCAAGGATTGATTCAGCATCAACCTGCTGATTAACTTCACTTTGATCAAACTCCAGGTCAGGGAAATCCATATTTCCACAGCTATCAATTATGTTCAACCGCTTGTCAATCACCTTTTTCACCTAGATATTGGTATTCAGAGCCGCTAAAATAGTGTATTTCATGTTTGACCTTGCTTTGGCGTGTCTGTATTTGGAGAAAAATTCTAGAGCCTAGGACAAGTTTGACCGCAGGATTTTGAGGCCGGTGTTGCTTCATCAATTATTCAAAGAATGGTTAGATTTACTATATGGACATTTAACAATATGAGGAAAAAAATTCATAGTCAGTGAGCGAAAACAATAGCATTAAGGAAATAGAAAAGTCATTCTTCTATCTTGTCATGACTAACTCACACATAAAAATTTTTCCCAATGAACAGGAAACCAAATGAAGTATCAAGTCCTCAATTAATACTCATTATTAACACTCTTTTTGTGGGTGTCAAAAGTTTTGTCATTGCTAGAACGACTTTTCGAGTTGGAATGAGCCATTAATCAGGAATATTTGAAGAATATTGTTAAGGTTAGAATTCAAGCCTAAAATCACATAAATTTGAAAATTGAGTGATATATTAGCAATTGGGAAAAGCTAACTAACCTGCTAAAATATAATAATTTGATAGTCACCGATACAGGGATATGTGTAGACGGTTTGTAATTCGGTGTAATAGGGGAACTGATACTAGAGTTAGTTGAAGAAGGTTTACCAGCTAATGCACAAAGGGAAGGCCAATAGGAAAGCAAATTATTAAAATTTAGGTCATTAGGTTCAATACTCTAATGAAAGTTTCCACATTATAAATTGGTTAATTTTAGTGTCCAGATTATCACACAGAATAAATCACCTGACAAAGACCAAGATAAGTGCTGGCAACTTTGAAATGATATAATTTTAAAAACCTGTTCAATTCAATGAGATTTTTTCTAGGTGCCCCTGCTATTCCCGACGAATTACTTGATCGTCGTGATAATGGGAAAGTGGTTTTTCTTTGTGGTGCTGGTGTATCGATTCCTTCTGGAATGCCTAATTTCATTTGTCTTACCAAATACGTAATTGAGAAATTGGCGCTTCCTGAGGATTCTGAAATAAGAAAGGCTTTCCAACCTTGGCTTGATGACCCAGAGAAAGCTGGTAAACCGCTTGATCAAATCTACAACTTGCTTTACCGAAAATACAGAAAAAGTTGGGTTAGATTGTTTGTGACTGAGCGACTTAAGGTGCCATCCACAGGTAGAGATGATGGGAAATGCGTTGGCTATGAGCATGGCTTGATTAAAAGAATTTCAACAAACATAAACGGTTCGCCTCAGATAGTCACGACCAACTTTGATACACTGTTTGAACTAGGCTTAGAAGAACAGATTAATTTTCAAGTGGCTCCAGATCTTACAAATTTAGTCAAAGGCATAAACTACCTCCATGGGAGATTAACTGATGGTGACCCAAAAACTCAATCATTTGTGCTTAGCAGTTCAGATTTTGGCTTGGCCTACCTCTCTGAAGGTTGGGCCACACAATATATAAAGAATCTCTTGAACTCATATATTGTTGTTCTTTTAGGATACCAGGCTGAAGATCCGCCAGTTGATTACCTATTTCAAGGTTTGACTCAGGATGAAAAAAATAAAAATAAATTATTTGCTTTTGACAAAGGTCAACCGGATGATATTGAAGCAAAGTGGGGTGAGAAAGGTATAAAAGCCATTGCATGTTCCAGTTATGATATTCTCTGGAAGACTATGGAAGCTTGGGCTAAACGTGCTGACAACCCAAAGGAATGGCGGGCTTCTATTATATCAAGAGCTCAGAATGACCCCAAAATCTTGACACCTAATGAACGTAGGCAAGTTGTGCATGTGGTAAGTTCAGACAAAGGAGCAAAACAGTTTTTTAATTTCGAACCCCCTCCACACGCAGAATGGATATGTGTTCTAGATGATAATGTGCGTAAGCATGCCAAATTGTCAACAGACTATGAAATTGAAGATGAATCAAGACGCTATTCCGGTTTAAACAGCAATAGCATTTTTCAAGAAAAGATTTTAAGTAATGATAATCTTCGTATTTTTCTATGCAAATGGATTTGGAAATCAATTAACAGTCCTGTAATGGCATGGTGGGTTGCAAAGCAGAACCCTCTTCACCCTCAAATTTTGAAATTCCTTGAAAATAAGCTGCTAACAACAGTTGACCTCCATAAGAGAGCCCGAAAGATATGGAACCTGATATTGGATTACCATCGGGACCGTCATTACGCTAAAGATGAAGATGACTGGTACCTTCTTAATGTAAGAATTTCTAAAGAGGGTTGGACTCCAAGCGTTTTTCAAGAGTTTCGCCGGTGTTCGCAACCTAAATTGGTAATTGAAGGTCTCACATTTGAACGACTTAAATTTAGTCTTTGCATTCTTCGTGAAAAAGATTGGGATAATGTTTGTCCGCGTGATTTTGGCTTTAAAGTAAAGTTTCTGAATTTCCTTCGTGAATGTGAACCCGAGGTTCCTGATGACGCGCTACTTAAAGTATTTAAAACTCTTGAATATCAACTAAGCTATGCATCAATGCTATTGTCTAGTATTGAGATATACGAATTTGATACACCGACCTGTTACCCTGGTCGGGAGATGGAAGGTAATGAAATTAATTACCTATTTGAAAAAGCTAGGAATATACACTTCATCAAAAAGATTTTTGACAAAATCGTTAATGAGTATCAGTATCGTAGTTTGTATCATAGTTTTGCACGAAACCGTGCGCTCTCGTGGGCCTGGGAAGAGCGCTTCTATTTCCCCAAGCTTAAACTTTATGCACTTTCAAAATCCGATTTGTTCAACGGAATAGAAGCCGTTGAGGCTGTATTATCAATTGACCAAGCTGTATTTTGGAATAAAGATGTTGCGCGCGAACTACTGTTTTTAATTGTGGACAGATGGCCAGAGTTTTCTGAGAACAATAGGAAATTATTGGCTGAACGCATATTATCCGGACCAGATCAACTTTCAAATGAGACCGATGAACAATACCGGCTCAGATCAAACAAAATAGTTGCTCAATATTGCCGATATATTCAATTCAAAGGCTGTGATTTACCAGAAGATATCAATAGCAGGCTTGCCGTGGTCATTCCCAAAATTCCAAATTGGAGCAATGAAGAGGGCACCAAATTTATTGATAGAAGTTGTATATTTGTGTCTAGCACAGTCAATGAAGAACCTGATGAGATATTACAACTTCCTGCTAAAGAAATTATCCAAAAAGCCAGAGCAATCAAGGAACAAGGTAATTTGAACCTACCTGTAAAGCGACCATTCAAGGGATTAGTCCAGAATAACCCACGCAAGGCTCTGCTAGCATTGATTTTAGAGTCAAAAGTAGATTGTTTTCCTTCGGAGTATTGGTCAGATTTAATTTCAGGTTTACCCGAGAAGTATAGTTCAACACGTTTGGAAAGAATCTTCCTTCACAGGCTTTTATTACTCCCTCAGGACGTGATTGTAAATCTTCTCTCTCAATTGGGACCATGGATTGAGAAAAATTTTGATTCAATTGTTAGGTCTGACGATACACTTGGCTGGTCAGTATATGATCATATTGCTGGTAGTATTTTGGCTAACAAATCAGTATCGGGAGAAATTAGCAATGTTGAGGATCTAGATTGCGCGCCAACAAGACAATCAATCCAAAACTACCGTCCAAGTCGTGATAACTCATTGGTGTTTATAATTGGGGCACTTCTTAAAGTGCTTAAAACTGAAAAATGTTCTTTAATCCCTGAATTTATTAAGACTCGTTTAGAAAACTTCTTAGATGAAAATAATGAAACTTTTAATCAAGCAGTATATGCGTTTATGTACTACCTGAATTGTTTGATAGAAATCGATCCCGAATGGACTAAAGACCATCTAATTCCAATGATGAAAATTGAGCACAGTATGTCAGAGATAGCTTGGAATAGTTTCCTTGAAAGAATAGAGCCTTATTCGTTGTGTTTGACCCAAGTGATAAAACCTCAATTGCTCCAAGAGATAAAACCTCAATTGACCAAACTGTTTCCTTGGATCAATGGTAATGCATGGAAAAATTCCAAGTCTGAACTAACTGCCGCGACACTACTCTACAATGTATATATTGAAGATTTGAAAAGTCCTAATGGACTGACGCAGACCCAAATGCGAGAGGCAATTCGTGCAATGTCTCATGAAACCCGTAACGAGCTGATTTGCTGGTTGGGAGAAATTTTTCTTGAGGAAAATAACGATGACTCAAAAAATGTTATAGGTTTCATCAATGAAGTGTGGCCAAAAGAAAAAAAATACCGTACTTCCTTATTAGCTACAGCTTGGATTGGTTTGCTCAGTAAAACAGGAGACCTGTTTCCCGATGTCTACAAAGCCGTTAATCTTCATCTAGCCAAAGTTGAGATGATATATTTTCCCTTCCATAATTTTGATGACTCAATCATCGCATCTAGGTTTCCTGGAACAACGCTTGATTTGTTTTATAGTGTAATACCAACAAATCCATCTGATCCTCTTTCAATAAGAAGGTTGTCTGAAATACTCAATGCAATCATTGAAGCTAAGCCCAAACTTGAGGGAGACCCAAGATATATGCAATTGAGTGAAATTGCCATTTGAAGTTTGAAATCTTGGGTGCGGAAAGCAAAACCACTGGCTAGAAGAATTAGTGATTTAAGCGTAAACCAATTTCCCTGTAAACAGAGTGTAAA
>MPNP01000180.1 GCA_002239085.1 Rhodobacteraceae bacterium bin131
CGATTTTGTCAACCTCTAATTCATCACTGTTAAGCATGTATTTCTGAGCAAAATCTGCTTTCGATTCCATAAATTTGATATGCCGATAGATTCTTTCTAACCGAGCTCTGGAATGCAAACTCCTAATCTTTTCCTTATCTATATCTGAAAGGTGGAAGGAATTGTCTGTTAAAGTATAACCTTGTAAACCTAAGGCGCGAATGACTTCCTCCTTCAGCGCGCAAGCTGTGGTTGCAAGGATTGATTCAGCATCAATCTGCTGATTAACTTCACTTTGATCAAACTCTAGGTCAGGAAAATCCACATTTCCACAGTTATCAATTATGTTCAACCGCTTGTCGCTCACCTTTTCACCTAAATATTGGTATTAAGAGCCGCTAAAATAGTACACTTCATGTTCAACCTTGCTTTGGCGTGTATGTATTTGGAGAAAAATTCTAGAGCCTAGATCAAGTTTGACCACAGGATTTTGAGGCCGGTGTTGCTTCATCAATTATTCAAAGAATGATTAGATTTCTGTATAGACATTTAACATTATGAGGCTAAAAACATTCAATTTAATGAAAAATTAGTCAGTGAGCAAAAACAATAGTTTAAGGAAATAGAAAAGTCATTCTTCTATCTCGTCACGACTAACCCACACATAAAAATTTCTCCTAATCAACAGGTAACTTAATGAAGTATCAAGTCCCCAAATAAAACTCATTATTAACACTCTTTTCGTGGGTGTCAAAAGTTTTGTCATTGTTAGAACGACTTTTAGAGTTAGAATGAGCCACTAATCTGGAATATTTGAAGAATATTGGTGATAGATTGATTAAGGTTAGAATTCAAGCCTAAAATCACATAAATTTGAAAATTGAGTGATATATTAGTAACTGGGAAAAGCTAACTAACCTGCTAAAATATAATAATTTGTTAGTCACCGATACAGGGATATGTGTAGACGGTTTGTAATTCGGTGTAGTAGGGGAACTGATACTAGAGTTAGTTGAAGAAGGTTTACCAGCTAATGCACAAAGGGAAGGCCAATAGGAAAGCAAATTATTAAAATTTAGGTCATTAGGTTCAATACTCTAATGAAAGTTTCCACGTAATAAATTGGTTAATTTTAGTGTCCAGATTATCACACAGAATAAATCACCTGACAAAGACCAAGATAAGTGCTGGTTACTTTGAAATGATATTATTGTAAAAACCTGTTCAATTCAATGAGATTTTTTCCAGATGCCCCCGCTATCCCCGACGAGTTGCTTAATCGTCGTGATAATGGTGAAGTAGTTTTTCTGTGTGGCGCTGGGGTGTCGATTCCTTCGGGAATGCCTGATTTCATTTATCTTACCAAATACGTAATTAAGAAATTGTCCGCTCATGAGAATCCTGAAATAAACAAGGATATCCAGTCTTGGCTTAATGACCCTAAGAAAGCAGGCAAATCGCTTGATCAAATTTTTGACTTGCTTTACCAAAAATACAGGAATGATAGGGTTAATTCCCTAGTAACTGAGAAACTTCAAGTTGGGACAAAAGTCAGAAAGGATGGTAAAAATCTTGGTTACGAGCATGATTTGATAAAAAGAATTTCAGCAGACAAAACCGGTTCCCCTCTGATAGTCACGACCAATTTTGATACTCTATTTGAAGAAGGTAAGAAAAAAATAAATTGGCAAGTGGCTTCACAACATGCAAAGTTAAAGAAAGGAATTACCTACCTCCATGGAAGAATAAATGAAGGTAGTCCTGAAAACCAATCATTAGTGCTTACCGGCTCAGATTTTGGAAAGGCCTACATCTCAGATAATTGGGCCGCACAATTTATTAAAAAACTCTTGAACTCCTATACCGTTGTACTTATTGGCTATCAGGCTGAAGACCCGCCAGTCAACTACCTTTTCCGGGGTTTGTCTCAAGATAAAAAATATAGAAATAAATTATTTGCTTTTGACAAAGGGCAACCAGAGGATATTAAAACAAAGTGGGGAGATAAAGGTATAACTCCCATCGCATACTCAAGTCATATTATTCTCTGGAAGACTATGGAAGCTTGGGCTGAACGTGCTGACAATCCAAAGAAATGGCGAGCAAGTATCATATTATTCGCTCAGAATGACTACAAAAAATTGTCAACAATTCAACTTGAGAAAGTTACAAATGTGGTGAGTGATTTCCATGGAGCAAAACAGTTTTTTGATAACGAACCTCAACCACTTCCAGAATGGATAAGCGTTCTAGATGCAATGGTGCCAAAGCATGAAGGAGTGTCAAAATACTATGAAATTGAAAATACATTGAGCAACTATTCCGGTGATAATCACAATAACATACTTCAGGACTGGTTGTTAAGAGATCACAAACCTCGTGGTCCCTTTTTCAAATGGATTAGTAAATTAATCCACAGTCCTGTAATGGCATGGTGGGTTGCTAAGCAGAACCCTCTTCATCCTCAACTTTTCGACTTACTTAGAAATAAGCTGATAACTACAGCTAATCTCCATGAGAGAGCCCAAAAGATATGGAACTTGATCTTGGAATACCACAAGGAATTTCATTACGATAAGAAAGAAGAAGATTGGTGTTTTCTTAATAAAAGAATTAGGGAAGAGGGTTGGAATCCAAGTGTTTTTCAAGATTTTCGCAAATGTTCACGGCCTAAATTAGTAATAAAAAGACCTGAATCTAGTCTTTACACTTTACGTGAAAAAGATTGGAACAATATTTGCCTGAGTGATATTGGTTTTAATGTAGTTTTTCTGAATTTCCCTCGTGGGAGGGAACCCAAGGTTACCGATGACGCGCTACTTCAAGTGTTTAACACTCTTGAATATCAACTAAACTACGCATCTGAGCTATTGTCTAGAATTGAGATATACGAATTTGATACACCGACTTGTTACCCTAATCGAGAGATGGCGGGTCTAGAAAATATTTACCCATTAGAGACCGCTAGGAATCTAAACTTCATCAAAGAGCTTTTTGACAGGGTCGTTAATAAGTATCATAGTTTTGCACGTAAACGTGTGCTCACAGGGGCTTGGGAAGAGTCCTTTTATTTCCGCAAGCTTAAACTCTATGCACTTTCAAAATCCGATTTGTTCAACGGAATAGAAGCCGCTGAGGCTCTATTATCACTTGACCTAGAAGTTTTTTGGGATAAAGATGTTGCGCGCGAATTACTGTTTTTAATTGTTGACAGATGGCCTAAGTTCTCTGAGAACAATAGGAAATTAATTGCTGAACGCATATTATCCGGACCATATCAACTTTCCAATGAGACCGAAGAACAATACCGGCTCAGATCAAACAAATTAGTTGCAATTTATTGCCGATATATTCAACTCAAAGTCAGTGATTTGCCACAAGATATCAATAATAGGTTTGACGAGATTATTTCCATAATTCCAAATTGGAGCGATGATTGGGTCACAAGATTTATTGATATCGGTATCATATTTACGTCATCTAAAGTATGTGAAGATCCTGATGAGTTAATAAATCTTCCCGATAAAGAAATTATCCAAAAAGCCAGAGCAATTAAGGAACAAGGTAATTTTAACCTACCTGTAAAGCGACCATTCAAGGGATTAGTCCAGAATAACCCACGCAAGGCTCTGCTAGCATTGATTTTAGAGTCAAAAGTAGATTGTTTTCCTTCGGAGTATTGGTCCGATTTAATTTTTGGTTTACCTAAGATTTATAGTTCCACACGGTTGGAAAGAATCTTCCTTCACAGGCTTAAATTACTTCCTCCAGAAGTGGTTTTTGAAATTCGCTATCAATTAGGGCCTTGGGTTGAACAAAATTTTCATTCAATTGTTAGGTTTGACGATGCACTTGGCTGGTCAGTATATGATCATATTGCTGATTGTATTTTGGCCAGCAGATCAGTATCGGGAGAAATTAGCAATGTTGAGGATCTAGATTGCGTGCCAACAAGACAATCAATCCAAAACTACCGCCCTCAGATAGATAGTTCAATAGTGAATTTTATTGAGGCACTTTTTAAAGTGCTTAAACCATTAGAAGGAAATGAATTACCTGATTACATCAAGACTCGCTTAGAATTATTCTTCAAGGGAAATGGGAAAATCTTTGACCATGCAGTATATGCTTGTATGCGCAACCTAAACTTATTAATGAATATTGATCCCGAGTGGACCAAAGAACGCCTTATTCCAATGATGGAATTTGAGCACCCTTCGTCAGAGCTCGCTTGGAATAGTTTCCTTGAAAGGGGGGTGCTATATTCGTTACCATTGAACCAAGAGATAAAACGGCTATTGGTCAAGCTGTTTCCTTGGATTAATGATAATGCATGGAAAAATTCCAAGTCTGAAACAAATGCAGCAATACTTCTCAATGCAATATATCTTGAATATTTGAATAAGCTCTATGGGCTAACGCAGACCCAGATGCGAGAAGCAATTCGTGCAATGTCTCATAAGACCCGTAACGAGCTAATTTGGTGGTTAGGAGAAGAATTTCTTAAAAAAAATAACGATGATGCAGAAAAGATATTTGATTTTATTAAAGAGGTGTGGCCAAAAGAAAAAAAATATCATACATCCTCATCAACAGTAGCTTGGATTCACTTACTCAGTAAAGCAGGGGGCCTTATTCCCGAAGCCTATAATGTAGTTAAGCTCCATCTAACCCCAGTTGAGATGCATTCCTTTCCCTTCCATGATTTTAACTACCCAATCCATATGGAGCAATCAATCATGTCTCGGTTTCCTAAAACGACTCTTGATTTGTTGTATAGAGTAATACTACCAAATCCAACTGATCCTCTTTCAATAAGAAGGTTGTCTGAAATACTCAACGCAATCATTGAAGCTGAGCCCAAACTGGAGGGAGACTCAAGATATACGCAATTGAGTAAAATTGCTAATTGAAGTTTGAAATCTTGGGTGCGGAAAGCAAAACCACTGGCTAGAAGAATTAGTGATTTAAGCGTAAACCAATTTCCCTGTAAACAGAGTATATG
>MPNP01000181.1 GCA_002239085.1 Rhodobacteraceae bacterium bin131
CAAAGAACCTCTATAGTCTTTCACAGTCCCCTGTTTAATGACCAAAGACATTAATCCTAACTGAATAAGGAGGTTTGTACTATTTTGGGGAAAACAATTGAATTCCGAATGGCTACGAAGTTTCCCGAGAAGACGCTCAGTCATTTTGATTGACCGCATATCCAAACCGACCCGAGAGGCTATTTCCTGTGGTTGTGAATGTGTGTATAGTAAATTCATTGGCCTACTTTTTCATAAAGATTTAGGAAGATAATAGGGGACACGAATGAAAACTAAAATAGAAAATAATTTTTAATTGGCAAAAAAATTTTAAAAACATATTTTACACATATTGGAGCTATTATTATGTTTTACATTCTCCTCTATTCCCCAGCCCAAGAGGATTAAACCGATTGAGATTTAATCCCAAAAAATTAATGAATGGGCATTTTTGCGACATTTTATTAATCAAAAAAAAATTTTCCCAATTTTTTTCAAAACTCAATTGTACTGCCAAATCACGAATCTATCGTTTTCCACCGCATCAGAAAATATCAATCCCTTGGCGACGATTATTCCATCCATTGAAACAGGTTCTACCAACTCCTTATCGTTGACTGGCTTGTTCTTATTGGTTATTTCTGGTGTTGGGGAAAATGTTGGTAGTGCTGATGGGATGTCCGACTTCCTATTCAATCAGTTGAATCCTCAAGTCTTATCGAATTGCGACTTTGATAGGGTACAAACGCTCCCATTATGTATCAACTCATCGGTACAAGAAATTGATACCCGGATAACGTCATAGCCGATGGCGATAATATTTATAGAGTTAATGTGATTTGTGATTGTAAATCGTACATTGACCAAATCATCCCCGAAATGACCCCAAAAACGATCATAAATAATACGACTCTAATGGTTAGAAGTATCTTTTGAATTCGTGCATTCCGGGTTTTAATCATCCCCTCGGCAATTCGCTTCATTTGTTTTGAATAATCGTTACCTTGAGTCAATATGCATAAAGAAAGGGCAACTCGACCATTAGGCCAGTTCAAGCTTTTTCTTCGCAATGCCTCACCGAACTCATCGCCATTAAGCATAAACATACGAACTGCTTTAAGACGCCATTGCAAATAAGGGTTAGCATTGGGAATAATTTGGTTTAAGGTCTCCATTACCGTCATCCCACTTGCCACAAAACAACTCAGAGCTCTCAAAAACATTAAACCTGTTAAATTGCGATACTCCCAAAAGATAGGAAAATGGTCAACTAGGTTTCGCCAAGGGCCTATCCAATAAATTAAACTCAGACGAATGAGTATGGGAACCACAACAAGTACTCCAATGTTAAATGGAATCATAAACTTTAAAGCGAGTCCCGTTTCATAAAGAAACTTTGCCAAACCAGTCCATTGATTTACTGGAATAATCATATTCAGCTCCACGGCAATCGTGGAGCTGAAATAAACCAGCATTCCATAAGCAAGAATGACCAGCAGAACGGGATAACCGAGGTTTTGAATTATTGAACTTTGCTGTTCACGATTGGCTAAGAGTAATTCACAAAACGCCTCTAAATTCACAGCTAAATCATCACCGGCGGCCATGGCTGAAAGCATTGAGTACTCACTAGGCGGTACCCATTTTTGGATAGCATGACAAAAACTTAATCCATTCCGAAGGCTGCTTCGTAAATCACCGAAAATATGAGCTTCAAGAGACTTCAGTTCTAATCCCTCTGCGGTGTTCAATCGCCATAAGACTTCAATGGCTTCTCCTTGTGAATACCCTGACGAGATTAAAGAGGCCAGCTCTCGGTAAAGAGCAATCCTTTTGGTCAAACCAAATTGTATGATTAAGAAGTACCTTTTAATGCGTTTAAGCCACCCGAACATGAAATTAAGCACGGTTCTCTCCACTGAGTTCATTGGCAATGGATGCGGCATGATAAAGAAAATCACTTTTGTAAGACTCGACAAGGTCAATTTCTTCTTCAACTTCATTAATGTCACAGATACCCTGTCCAACTTTCATCAGGGCATGATGCATAATTGGGTCACAACCACAGCCACCTTCGTTTATAGGTTTAAGCCAATGGTCGCGCATTGCTCTTCGGTTACCCTCTTCATAACATCCCAATAGTTTGAGGTTAGGTAAAATGGTCTCGGCAACTACTGTGCGCCCAACCAAACCCAAAATGCATTTTGGACACCCTGGTCCTTTGACAAACAACTTGTTGGGCGAAATATTCAGTAGTTCATGAAGATTGGCAACAAGTTCACTTGATAATTGACCTTGCGATAATCCTTCAGTCATGGTGATCTTACAATCAGGGCACATTATGCCAAGGAGCCTCTGGTAAATGAGCCCTCTTACAACGGAAGGTTCTGTTAATTTCCAAAGCTCAATACCAAGGTCGTATAAGCGATCTAATATCCCGAGTGCCGAACTCGCATGTACGGTTGACCAAAGAGCATGACCAGTTAAAGCCAGTTCCATCGCATAACCTGCCAGCTCACGATCGCGTAATTCACCAAGCAGAACCACATTGGGATCGGACCGTAATGTTGCTTTTATGGCCTCAATAAAGGCCTCACTTCGGGTTTGATTGGGTTTGGGAAAGATCCCTACATGGACAGCACCGTTAATGTTGAGTTCAACGGGCTCCTCGATTGAGTAAACCGATATTTGATGATTTTTTTCGGCAATCATGGCGTTAAGGATGCATTGCAATGTTGTTGTCTTACCCGATGAAACCTTTCCAGCAAGCAAATACAGTCCACTCGTTCGGCGGCACATGATTTTTATATCGGATGTTTGACGCACGTTGAACCCAAGACGATCAACACTGTAATCAACTTGGGTGGAGACATATTTAAGCCGCATCACAAGGGCAGCAAAATGTCCTGAAGTTGGGGAATATTGTAACCGTATTAATTCCACTTTGGAGGGTAGCAATCCTGTTTGATTGGTTAAAGTACCCTTGATAAATCCCAGCTGACTCACTTCCGAACCCTGGTCTGTGGCTACGGCAAAAGCAGCGTTGATAATGGCCCGGCCTTCCTCGGAGGCAAGATTACATAACTGACTCATTCGACCATGAGTTCGGACTTTAACTTCACATAATGATGCATTAACATGAATATGAATGTCTGAAGCATATCGACTGGCCGCACTGGCAATGATTTTCTTGAGTTCTTTTTGCCGCTCAATCCGACTGAATCCTGAAGAAGTTTTTGCTTGTTTTTGTCCCTTCCACTGATACATTTCAAGGATCCGTTGGCTGTCAACTTCATGGATATGATTGATTTCAAGTCCAGCTCGAAAGGCTCGGTCAAACACCGCTTTCACTTCGCTTGACCACCGATATTCCCGCGCAACAAAGGCTAATCCATTCTGAAAGATGGCTATTTTGAGTCGGTCCCTTGTGGCAATTTCAATCTCACCACCATCACTGGTTAATAAATTGCCCTTATGCAAGTTTTTTATTGGGATTCCACTTTCGTAGTGGTCAGCGAAAGGATCCGTATGAGTACTCACTTGCTTCGCTTAAATCTTTGAGTCATCGGATTGAAATCACTTCTAATCCTGCTTCACTTGATAGAGTCAGCTCGTCATGAGTGATGGCAACAACTGTGTCCCCATTAGCAAGGACAGTTCCAATTTCTACAAGAGTGGGTATCTGATCAATGAGTAGGATCGCTTCAAAGTTATCATTCACGGCGATTATGTCACTCAGAAGGATTTCGGGCGATGCCGCATTGGTTAATTGACTTCCTTGCCAATCACCAGTTATTCCCTCTGAAGATGAATTGAGTAATTGGTGGTTGAGTTCTGTCACTCGATTCGTGAGTTCAAGAATTTCTAGTTGCGAGCGTAACTCATCGGCTTGCATCTTGGCAGCGACTCGTTTTCCAGCAGGGAATTGAGCGAATGACTCAAACTGACCAGGTGCGAGCTCGATCTGCGTCTCTGGTCCCATGATCTCCATCAATTGGAGAATAAGTTGGGCCTGTTTAAGTTGCTGCTCCATCAGAAAAATACTTTCTGATATTGCACTGTGCCTAAAGAGGAGACCTGATTGATAAAACGTGATCTCCTTATCTTGCGAAATAGGGTCTTGGCTGAGCTGCTTCGCTTCAAGTAATAAGTTGTCTTCATGTGCTTCAATGGTTGGCTGTTTCGGTTCGCTCATACTCTCAATCAACCTATCCATTTGTTCAACTTCATCTGTGCCAACCACCAATGAATGATCGGACTGATTGTCATTGACTGCCCACTCTGGAGTATCTGAATTAAGTTGCGACTCTTCACACTCGTTTGCCACACAATCTGTATCCGTGTCTGAGGAATCGAGTAGAACTTCAAACGGAGGATTCCCCACTTCAATAAACTCGATCTGAGCATCGCTTTCAGAATGCTCTTCAAAATTCAGAGATGGCTGGATTAATTGATTGAGTTGACGGTCAAGCTGACCCGATGTCAGAAAGCGAAAATCCTGAACTAATAGGTAGCCCAAATACAACGAAATGGTTCCTGCAAGGATTATGCCAAAGGCAAACAATTGATTCTTAGGAAAATTGATTTTAGGTTTCATGGTTTACTTTCAAGGTTCACGAAGAGGGTTGCACTGATCGTGGGCTGTGATGGAATATTTGGGCCGTAAACAGCCAACTGTTATTGTTAGGCGAGTAGGTTAACGATTCAGGTACAAAGCCAGGGATATCGCTCAATAAATGCAAATAATTGGTTATGCCGACGCGTGTAACGAGACTCAAATCATGCCGAGATAAAACCATAATTGAAGGTGTATTGCTTGGGGGATTTGGGCCTCTCGTACCCCGTTTTTGAAGTTGCAAATTAAGATGAAGGTTTTGAAACCTTTCCCGCAATACTTCTTCCACTTTTCGGGAAGTCCATCCCACTTCATCGGTTCTTTGGGGCTTTGAAAAAGGGATTGAACTTTTCAGCCATGCACAGTTTCCTGTGCAAT
>MPNP01000182.1 GCA_002239085.1 Rhodobacteraceae bacterium bin131
ATTGTGAATTTAACCACCAAACTCCAGAAACAATTACCCCCACAATAGTTACAACTTTAAGCCCCATGGATATATATGGAAAAAATCCCTTCACATTCTCCTCATTTCTAGGCTCTTGATGAGATGCTGGTTCTAGAGATTCTGATTTGGCTTCAATCTTACTTTTCTCAGTCATTTAGCTTCCTTTGAATATCCCCATAAATCTGGGGTGGCAAATCCCGAATATCTTTTGCTGCACGGGATTACTATTCCAGTAATTTGTGGATATTCACCATCATTAGTAAAACCAATATGTTTTGATACATACGAGGTGTTTCCATTAGATTGGATGAAATAAATATGAGGTTCTAGAGATATATAAGGATTAGAGTCAATTTTGTTAATTCGTTCTATAAAATCCTGAGGTGGATCTTCAAACGGTATTATGGCAAAAAACATTACATTTTCTCCAGTGAGAAATTCTTCATATTTATATTAACCTTACAGCCAAGAGGAAATCAAATAAGATTTTTATAATGTTTTGTAATTCCACATTTGGTAACTCTATCACAACAAATTTGAATTAAGTGAATATGATTGCTGAAAAGTACTAGTATCACATCAATTCAACGGTGTTGTAATACTAGTTGCTTGGCCATGTGGAACAGATCAATCGTTTCAAAGCCACGTTTCTGTAGAATTTCATGCTGCTCGGGAGTAAATACTGGAGAAACTAGAACAAATCGGATGTTATTAGGTTGAGGTTTTCTCTTTTCTTCATACAGCTTGTCAAGAAATGGTCCGAACACCTGCTCCGGTGACCGTGACTTATTGATGTGCTGTGTGGAGAAACGCTTACAACTGCCCATGATAAGAGTATCCTCAGCGTCCTTAGCCAAAACATCTCGCCAAATCAAGACATCCAGTTCCGGCCCGTTTTTTAGCTGAACGCCATAATTTGCATGAACTTGATATTTTCCGATAACGCTTTTTTCCAGTGACCCCAGATATTCTGCCGCTATCCTTTCCAGATCATCACCTTCGTTTTTTTGGGTTTGTTGAACAATATTAGAAAACAGCCCAATTCTTTTCACCAGCAACTGGTGCCTCGTATCATTGTCACTGATTCTGTATTTGGTTGGTGTGGTTATCCTGGCATCCTTGAAATGCCTGATACCCTTGATCATCTTGACATGGTCTTCCAATAGAGCCAGATTGCGCAATAAGTGAGTATTCCATGCCTTGTCTTCACTATTATTCAGTACCGATTGGTCTACTGGGAGTATACCCAAGTCAAATATTTCCTCTCTAGGTGTACCTCGGGGTTTATTACTGATTAACTGCAGAATCCGGTCCGCCGTTGGGTTCAGTTCAATCATACCCTTGTAATCATACCTGTCCTGAAGGCGTTCAACAGGCCGATTACTTTCATACTGCCAGAACCTTTCCAGCCATGATTCATAGGGGTTTTTGCTTCCAATCTGAAACTCAGGGCGGTCAAGTTGGTACAGAAAATACTGGTGCCAAAGGCCAGGAACTCCACCATAGGCTGCATAGAGTGAAAGGAACTGGCGTGGATCACCGAGCCACCCTTGCTCGGCTGCCATTTCCAGCAGGACAGGTGAGGTTAGCTGCTTCATGCGTATCTCCATAAAGCGGCCGTAAAGCTGCTCCTGTGCATTAGCCAATAACCGGATCATTTTCTGCTGGTGCGAGCCGGCGGCGACGATACCACCGCCTGCAGGGTTCGGGGTAAGAGTCGGTGACTGGTTCACATCGATGACCCGCTTGATATAATAGACAAGATGACCGTTATCATAATCAATGTTATGAAACTCGTCCAAGCAGAGAATACCTCCCTTAGCTACCAGATGTTTGGCTTGGTCAAAGAAAAATCGCTCAGAATCGTCTTGATCCCAATAGGGTGAGCGCTTAAAATCATCCATTAAACTTGAAAGACCTGCATCTCTGATAGCCACTTGGAGTTCCTCCCCGATCCGGGTCGGGTTTGGCCGGACATCAAGATAGACGATTGGTTTCGAATCAGCGGTCGGTAACGCCCTGATGCAGTTGATAGCTCGGTTTAACAACTCGGTCTTGCCTATTCGCCTCCTTCCATATAACGCAATTGATACGGTAGGCCTTATTATGATACTATGAACCAGATCATCCAACTCCTTGTCACGGCCGTAAAATCGCCAATTCTTCATTAGTCATTCCAATTCTGGGTTTTGAATAAGTAAACAGCCTAACGGATAAAGTTCCTCCTGCATAATAGTTCGCTCTAATATAATCTCTTCTGCCGCTTTCAATCCTACAAGATGGGAACAATCCGACCCATCATATCCTGTGTAGTCTTGGCGACCCTGTATAACTTGCAATTAAGGTCAGATTGTATAGCACCAATCAAGTTTGCAGTTAAATGACGCTAATGCGGAACTAATACGCTCAATAATATCACACATCTAATGATTGCTTTTGATACGACAATTAATTCGCCAAGCAATTGAGAATTTGTGCACAAATTTCGTGTGGAAACAGGTACCTTTCTCTCTATGAAAGGCTAACAGTAACTGACGGTCAATAGCCCAGAGTTAGGATCGGCTCACAAAAAATATTCAGTATCTCTGTATGATATATTTGTATTCCTTTGTTAAGTGACAACGCCAACAAGCCGAATAGGCAACCCACTAATAGCGGTAAAGACTTGACTTGTACGGTCCCTTTTTGGCAACACCAATATAGTCAGCTTGATGGTCGGTTAGGTGAGTCAACTTAGCACCGAGTTTAGATAAATGCAGTGTCGCAACTTTTTCGTCAAGAGACTTTGGCAACGTGTAAACTCGGTTTTCGTATTGGTCACTATGATTCCAAAGTTCCATCTGGGCTAGTACTTGGTTCGTAAAACTTGCTGACATGACAAAGCTTGGGTGGCCAGTGGCATTTCCAAGATTTAATAATCGCCCCTCAGATAACAAAATGATTCTTTTTCCAGAAGGCAGCTCAATGAGGTCAACTTGATCTTTAACATTAGTCCATTTGAAGTTTTGCAAGGCAGCAACTTGGATTTCGTTATCAAAATGGCCGATATTCCCAACAATCGCCATATCTTTCATTTGTCGAACATGATCTACCGTAATAACGTCTCTATTACCAGTTGCTGTTATGAATATGTCTGCCACGGGTAAGGCATCTTCAATGGTGACAACTTCAAAGCCATCCATGGCGGCTTGCAAGGCACAAATGGGATCAATTTCAGTAACCATAACCCGAGCTCCAGCACCTCGCAATGAAGCACACGAGCCCTTTCCGACATCTCCATAGCCACAGACCAGTGCCACCTTACCTGCAATCATTGTATCAGTGGCTCTTCTGATTCCGTCAACCAAACTTTCTCGGCACCCATATTTGTTATCAAATTTAGACTTGGTGACGCTGTCGTTTACATTAATTGCTGGAAATGGTAACAATCCTTTTTCATAGATTTGATATAATCGATTAACCCCAGTAGTCGTTTCCTCGGTCACTCCTTGGATCATAGACCGTTGCTTACTAAACCAACCCGGAGAGGATTCCAATCGCTTTTTAATTTGTAAGAAAAGGGCTTCTTCTTCCTCTGATTGCGGATTAACAATTAAATCCTTCTCACCTTCCTCGACACGAGCTCCAAGCATTATGTAAAGTGTCGCATCACCACCATCATCAAGAATCAAATTAGCCCCACCTTCTTTGAATTGGAATATCTCATCGGCATAAAGCCAATATTCGGAAAGTGTTTCACCTTTGAAAGCAAAAACAGGGATTCCTTGTTCGGCGATTGCGGCAGCAGCATGATCTTGGGTTGAAAAGATGTTGCAGGACGCCCACCGAACAGTTGCTCCTAGTTCTACAAGCGTCTCAATTAAAACCGCCGTTTGAATAGTCATGTGCAGCGAGCCAGCGATCCGAGCACCCTGCAAAGGCTTTTGTGATTTATATTCCTCTTGTATGGCCATTAATCCCGGCATTTCGGTTTTGGCAATGCTTATTTCTTTGTGCCCGAAATCCGCCAGCGAAATATCCCTGACAATATAATCGTTACCCATTATTCAAAACTCCCCGAAAGACTAAACCAAGAGGACATGAATATAGTTTTGTGGATGAATTAATCCAGATTTTGATTGCCCTAAAGCAATTATTCTCAATAAAAACACAAATAATGATCCCCTTCCAATCATTCGGAATACCAGTTCCTTCTTCCCCAAAAAAATCGTTCATTACATTATATTTTCCGAATTTGTGTTGAATCTTATGAAACCCAAACCAATAAGTTCAGACTAGTATCACAAAACCATTGAAATGATGTAGTTTGTTTGCATTATTCTCTGTCATTCTGTCAACAGTCAACACCAATTAATTGCGAGAAGTATTTCTTCCTAGTATCTCGCCTTTATCCATCAATTCAATGAAGGCGTGATACTAGGTTTGCGGCAGGGCTATCGCATTTGAAATTTAATAATGGTTTTGCTTGCTGATGAACTATATTGTTTCAATATTATCAACAATTTTAGCCTGTAAAAGAAAGATAAATCCTTAAAATTCCTTCTGAAAATAATCTGCGAGGATAAATTACGTGAAATGTGATAGAATTTTTTCAAATGCGATGCCCTGTAGCCCATCTTTAACTTGTTTCATTCCAAAAGTGTAAATTAAGGTTAAATCCAACTTTTTACATACCCTCATATTTCAAATATGACCATATACCCGATAGTTACGTTTCCGGGGTTCCTCTATAACCTCTCATGTGGTCTCACTCGCTAGTTTAAGGGGGCGAAGCCAACACCAAATCGCCAACATAGGTTTAGGGAAGTG